>NZ_VICD02000323.1 GCF_006546735.2 Marilutibacter maris
GCCTGGTGCGCTGGTACCGGCAGCCGCCGTCGGACGATCTTGGCCTGGCCATCGCGCTCGAACATGCGGGACGCCTGCTGCGGCCGGGCTCGCGACTGGTGGTGCTGGCCGATGCCGCCAGCGTCGCGGAGGTGCCGCAACGACGCTGGCCGGTGCTGGCCCAGCACCACGAGGTCATCGTGCTGATGCTCACCGACCCTTTCGAAGCGGTGCCGCCGAAGGCCCGGTTGTCGTTGCGGGCGGGACCGGACGGCGACCGTGTCGAACTCGACCTGGCGAGCGCCCCCCAACGCGCGCGCTGGCGTTCGGCGTTCGTCCAACCGGTCGAGGCGGCATTGGCGAACCTGCCGGTGCGCGGGGTGCGCGCGACGGCGTTGTCGACCGACGATCCCAGCGATGCGTGGTTGCCGCTGCTGGGACGCGCGCGGCCGTTGGTGGCATGAGCATGCCGGTCGCCATCGTCCTGCGTGACATCCATGAGCCCGCGGCGCCCTCGTGGTGGCCGCCGGCGCCGGGCTGGTGGCTGCTGGTCGCGGTGGTCCTGGCGATCGTCGCTGCCGTCCTGTGGTGGCGACGACGACGTCGCCGCCGGCGCGCGCGCATCCAGGCGCTGTTCGACGACGCGTTGGCCGCCGCGACATCGCCGGCGGCGGAGGTGGCGGCGATGTCCGAGCTGCTGCGTCGCGCCGCGCGACGGCGCGATCCGGGCGCGGATCGACTGCAAGGCGTCGCCTGGCGGGCGTTTCTAGACGAAGGCGAGACGCCGCTGTTCGCCGACGAGGTCGGCGAACTGCTGATCGAGGGCGGCTACCGGCGCGAGGTCGATGCCGGACAGGTGGCGAAGCTGCGGCCACTGGTGCGCACACGCTTCCTGCAATGGATGGGCGCGCGATGAGCCTGGCGGCGGCGATGCCCTGGGAGACCTGGCCGGAACTGCAACTGGTCTGGCCGTGGTGGTTGCTGGCCCTGCCGCTGCCATTGCTGGCGCTGTGGCTGCTGCCGGCCGTCCGCAGCCATGCGGCGGCACTGCGGTTCCCGCACGCGGCCCGCTTGAGCGAGGTCGCCAAGCTCGGCGGGCGGGGGCGTCCGGGCCGTGGTCCCGGCCTGTTGCTGTGGCTGGCCTGGGCCCTGCTGTGCGTGGCGGCGGCGCGGCCGCAGCAGTTGGGCGAACCGGTGCAGCCGCCGCAGGCCGGGCGCGACCTGATGCTGGCGCTGGACCTGTCGGGCAGCATGCAGGAACCGGACATGAGCCTGGGCGGGCGTCCGGTCGACCGCCTGACCGCCGCCAAGGCGGTGCTCGCGGACTTCCTCGACCGCCGTGCCGGCGACCGGGTCGGCCTGCTGGTGTTCGGACGGCGGGCCTATGCGCTGGCGCCGCTGACCCTGGACCGCGAATCGGTACGCCAGCAGCTGCAGGACAGCGTGGTCGGCCTGGCCGGCCAGGAAACCGCGATCGGCGATGCGATCGGGCTGGCGGTCAAGCGCCTGCGCGAACGTTCCGATGGCGCGGGAGAGCCGCAGGACAGGGTCTTGATCCTGTTGACCGACGGCGTCAACACCGCCGGCCTGCTGGATCCGCGCAAGGCCGCCGAACTGGCCCGCGACAGCGACGTGCGCGTGCATACCGTCGCCTTCGGCGGCGATGGCGTGATGTCGGTGTTCGGCTTCCAGTTGCCGATGCCGGGCGGCGGCGACGAGATCGACGAGGCGACGTTGCGCGCGATTTCGGAGGCGACCGGCGGACGCTTCTTCCGCGCCCGGGATACCGAGCAACTGGCGGGGATCTACGACGAGATCGACCGGCTCGAACCGGTCGAGCGACCGGGGCCGACCCTGCGTCCGCGCATCGAGCGGTACGCGTGGCCGTTGGCGGCCGCGCTGGTGCTGGCGGTGCTGTCGCTGCTGTTGGCGGGCTGGAGGCGACAATGACCCTGCCCGATCTGTCCACCCTGCATCTGCTGCGTCCCGACTGGCTCTGGGCGCTGTCATTGTTGCCGGTGCTGGCGGCGGTGTGGGCGCTGCGACGCCGTCGAGACGGTGTCTGGCGCGAGGCGGTCGATGCGCACCTGCTGCCGCACCTGCTCGATCGCGGCGACCGTCCCCGTCGCCGCTGGACGCGCGGCCTCGGCGCGCTGGCAGGCATGCTGGCCTATGCGTTCGCGGTGCTGGCCATGACCGGCCCCAGTTGGCGCCAGGTCGAACAGCCGCTGTGGCAGGGCAAGTTGCCGCTGGTGATGGCGCTGGATCTTTCCAGTGCCGGCATGGCGGCCGACCCGCCACCGTCGAGGGTGGCGCAGGCGCGGGCCAAGCTGGGCGCGCTGTTGGCCGCACGCGACGGTCCGGTCGGCCTGTTGGTCTATGCCGACGATGCCTTCACCGTTGCCCCGATCACCGACG
This sequence comes from Marilutibacter maris, assembly GCF_006546735.2. GTDB lineage: Bacteria > Pseudomonadota > Gammaproteobacteria > Xanthomonadales > Xanthomonadaceae > Marilutibacter > Marilutibacter maris. The sequence continues at coordinate 2,398 of NZ_VICD02000323.1, forward strand.
ATGCCGCCAATGTCGCGCTGTTCCTCGACGCCCTGTCGCCGGACATCATGCCGGTCGACGGCCAGCGGGCCGACCGCGCGCTGGCGGCGGCGGTACGGCTGATGCAGCAGGCCGGCTTCGAGAAGGGCCGGATCCTGCTGCTCGCCGGTGAGGCCGACGAACGCGCCGTCGAGGCGGCCGGCGCCGCCCGCGCGGCC
>NZ_VICD02000324.1 GCF_006546735.2 Marilutibacter maris
ACCAGGCCGCGCGGCAGTGGCGGCGCCGGCTGCGGGTCGAAGCGCCGCCGCCCTCCGACCTGCCCGCGCACGCGCTCGGCGACCTGCTGCTGCACGCCTTCCCGGACCGGATCGCCCGCCAGCACGCGACCGACCCGAAACGCTACGTGCTCGCCAACGGGCGCAGCGCCGGCCTGTTCGACGACAGCGCCCTGTATGGCGAGCCCTGGCTGGTGGTGAGCGAACTGCGCGACGAGGCGCGCGAGGCGCGGGTCCTGCGCGCGGTACCGCTGGACGAGGCGCGGCTGCGGCGCGAGTTCCCGCGGCGCTTCGTCAGTGAGGAGCGGGTGTACTGGGATGCCGAGCGGCGCGGCATCGCCGCGGTGCGCGAATCGCGCTACGACCGCATCGTGCTCGACAGCCGCCCGGCGGCGCGGCCGGACCCGTCGCGTTACGCCGATGCGTTGGTCGACGCGGTTCGCCAGCTCGGGCTGGACGCCTTGCCGTGGAGCGACGGCCTGCGCCAGTGGCGGGCGCGGGTGCGTTGCCTGCGGGCGTGGATGCCGGAGCTGGCCGAGCATCTGCCGGACCTGTCCGACGAGGCGCTGCTGGCGACGCTGGAGGACTGGCTGCGACCGGCGCTGGACGGCAAGAGCCGGCTCGATGCGCTCGACGCCCAGGCCTTCGCCGAGGCCTTGAAGGCGTCGCTGGACTGGAACACGCGGCAACGGATCGATGCACTGGCGCCGACCCGGGTGGCGGTGCCGTCGGGACTGGCGCGGCCGGTCGTCTACGCCTGGGACGCGGCGGCGGACGCGCCGGTCGAGCCGGTGTTGGCGGTCAAGCTGCAAGAGCTGTTCGGACTGGCCGACAGCCCACGCATCGCCGACGGACGCGTTCCGTTGACCCTGCATCTGCTGTCGCCGGGCGGCAAGCCGTTGCAGATCACCCGCGATCTGCGCGGGTTCTGGGATCGCACCTACCCGGACGTGAAGAAGGAAATGAAGGGCCGCTATCCCAAGCATCCGTGGCCGGACGACCCCTGGACCGCGCAGGCGACCCATCGGGCCAAGCCGCGCCCGCGCTGAGCGGCGGGTCGGGACGGGCGGGTCGGGACAGGCTCGTTACACTGGCGCGATGAGCCCGTCTCCGTCGCACGATCCCCAGTTCCTGCCGTTCCGCCTCGATCTGGTCGGCCAGCGCGTGCTGTGGGTGCGCCTGGACGCGGACCGTCGCCGCGCCGCCGCCTTTCTCGACGAGCGCGCGCTGCCGGCCCAGCCCGAGGGCGGCTGGCTGCCGCTGTCGGCCTGGCTGCAGGCGGCGCCGGCAGCGGTCGCGGCGCCGGCCGATGCGATCTTCCATATCGGCCATTGCGGTTCGACCCTGCTGGCGCGGCTGCTGGAAAGCTGGCCGTCACTGCAGTCGCTGCGCGAACCGCTGCCGCTGCGGGTGCTGGCCGAGGCCTGGCCGGTGCGTGGCCAGGCCGATGCGCGGCTGTCGGCCGATGGCGCCGGGCAATTGCTGCGCGCGGCCTGGACGGCCTGGTCGCGACCGTTGCCGCCGCATACGCGCAGCCTGGTCAAGGCGACCAGCAGCTGCAACGGCCTGGCCGAACCGCTGCTCGATGCCGTCCCGGGCATGCGCGCGATCCTGCTCGACCTGCCGCTGCGGCCGTGGCTGGCGACCCTGTTCAAGTCGCCCGACTCGGTGAACGATGCCGCCAGCGCCGCCGCCGAGCGGCTGCGCTTCCTGCGCGACATCGGTCTGGGCGATGGCCTGGCGCTGCACGCGATGTCGCTGCCGGAGCAGTGCGCGATGGGCTGGCTGGCCGAGCGGCTGCGCTTCGACGCGCTGGCGGCGGGACCGCATGCGGCACGGGTGCTGCGACTGGATTTCGAGGCGTTGCTGGAAACGCCGGAAACGGCATTGGCGGCGATCGCGCGACACCTGGGGCTGGCCGAGGCGGGTGTGCCGGCGGCACTGGAGTCGCCGGCCTGGGGGCGTTACTCGAAGGCGCAGAGCCACGAATACGGCCGCCGCGACCGCAACCACGACCTGCAACTGGCGATGCAGCGCCACGGCGAGGCGATCGCCGCCGGCGAAGCCTGGGTGGCGGCACAGGCGCGGCGTTGGCCGGACCGGCTCGGACCCCGATTCGCGGCGCCGTGATCCGGCGCAGGGGGGCGGTCGGGTGGGCGTGGCGATCAGGCCGGAGCGCGTCGGGAACCGCTCAGGTATCCGACCACATCCGGAACAGGTTGGAGCGCAGCGATTCCAGCAGCACCTGCAGGCGCTTGCGCTGTTCTTCGCCGGCGCCGCCGCGGGCGACCAGCGCGCGCGCCTCGTCGAGCTGCACCATCAGCTCGCGGCGGTGGGAGTCGGCGATCCAGCTGTGCAGCCAGGTGATCGCGGCGATGCGCACGCCGCGGGTGATCGGCGCGACCTGGTGGATGGTGGTGGACGGGTAGAGGATCGCGCTGCCGGCATCGAGCTTGTACGCCAGCTCCTGCTCGCCGAGCTGGATCGTCAGCGCGCCGCCGTCGTAGTCGGCCGGGTCGTTGAGGAAGATCGTGCAGGACAGGTCGCTGCGGATCGGCGGCTGCGACGGAAACAGCGCTTCGTCGACGTGCCAGCCGTAGGTCATGCCCGGCTCGTAGCGGACCACCGTGGTCCGCGCCATCGTCCGTGGCTGCGCGTAGCTGCGCAGGTCGGTGTTGCGGACCAGGGCGTCGCGGACGATCTGCGCGATGCGGGCGTTGGCCGGATCCTCCTGCGGCGCCTGCAGGTTGCGCTTCACTTCCGAGCCCGGGTTGGTGATGCGGCCGTCGTTGAAACCGATCTGCGGGATCAGCTCGCGCACCGCCTGCATCTCGGCGGCATTCAGGACCTGGGGCAGGACATGGATCATCGGTGGCTCGGAGCGACGGGGAACGCCGCCATGATCGGCATTCGGCCGCGGGCGGGCAACCGCTCACAACCGTTCGACACTGTTGCGTGCACACTGTCGGCCTTGCCCCCGCAACGGATTTGAGGATGAACAAGACCGTCGAACAGGCCCGTCATGCCGCCCAGAACGCCCAGCACTGGGCCGGCGAGGTCGGCGATACCCTGCGCCGCAGCGATGCGGCCAAGTGGCTCGAGGCCGGACTCAAGATCGGCGCGCTGCGCACCGGCGCGCGCGTGGTCGGCGGTTTCGCCCGTCGCCATCCGGCGGTCGCGATCGCCACGGTGGCCGGTGCAGGCCTGCTCTGGTACGCGGCGCATCGGCGCAGAAAACAGCTGCGCGCGGATCGGGCACGGGCGCTCGAAGGGCCCGACTTCGACGAGCATGCCCTTTACGAGCATGCCCTCGAAGGCCGTGCGCAGCGGGTCGACGCCGGTCGCGCCGGGCACGCTCCGGAGACCGCGTCGGCGTTGACGCCCAGCGCCGACTGAGCGGGGTATCGCCGGCTATTCGTGGTCGACCGCCGGGGTGTGGCCGGGGTCGGGGCGGGTGGCGGCGTTGTCGGCGCCGCCGTTGCCGGCTTCGGGCAGCTCGACGATGAAGCGGGCGCCGCCGCGCCGGCGCGGTTCGTACCACAGCTGGCCGCCGGCCTCGGAGATGATCTGCCGCGCCAGCGACAGGCCCAGACCGCTGGAGATGCCGTCCTCTTCCTCGGTCAGGCGGGTGAACGGCTTGAACAGGTCGCGTTGCTGAGCCGGCGCAATGCCCGGGCCGCGGTCGGAAACCACGATCTGCCAATAGCCGGGCGCGCCCATCCGCGCGCTGATCGTCAGCGGCGCGCCGGGGGCGTACTTGATCGCGTTGGTGACCAGGTTCTCGGTGACCTGGCGCAGCACCCGTTCGTCGATGGCGACCAGCGCGTCGCGCGGCGGCAGGTGCAGCTCGGCCTCGATGCCGGTGGCTTCCAGCTGCACCTCGTAGCGCTGCAGCAACCAGTGCAGGGTCGCGGAAACGCTGGCGCGGGCATTGCCGTTGCCGCGCCGGGTCTCGTGGCGGCTTTCCAGGTAGTGGTGGATGTAGCCCAGCGCGTCGGTCGCGCTCTCGTGGATGATCTTCAGATACCGCGGCACCCGCTCGGGCTTGCACTGGTCCTCCAGCAGCAGCTCGCTGGCAAACAGCGCGCTGGTCAGCGGGTTCTTGAGGTCGTGCGCGACCAGGCTGACCAGTTCCTCGCGCTCGCGCGCGACCCGTTCCAGGCGGTCGACGGTCAGCTTCAGGCCGATGTGCGCGTTGACCCGCGCCAGCAGTTCCTCCGGTAGGAACGGCTTGGTCACGTAGTCGACCACGCCGGCATCGAAGGCGCGCAGCAGCAGGTCGCGGTCGTGCGCGGCGGTGACGAAGATCACCGGCACGCGGGCGTTGTCCATCGCCCCGCGCAGGGCGGTCAGCGCCTCGAAGCCGTCCATGCTCGGCATCATCACGTCGAGCAGGATCAGGTCGAAGTCCGACTCCCGGCAACGGGCGAGCGCCTCGTCGCCGCTGGAGGCGGTGGTCACGGCGTAGCCCTGACGGGTCAGCAGGGTGCCGACGACGCGCAGGTTGGCGGCCTGGTCGTCCACCACCAGGATCTGGCCCTGGCTGTTGGCAGGTGTGGTCATGCGGTGTGGCCCCAGGGTCGCGCGGTTTCCCCAGACACGCGTCGATCCATTCCTCAACAGCTTTGCACGTTAGCAGAAACCGAGGGCCTTGCCTCGCCGTACATCCTGTAAACCTGCACAGGACGATACCGCCGGTATCGCGTCGGTTTTTCGATGGTCTATCCGCGTGGCTGCAGGCGCCACTGGCCCGGCGCCAGACCGTCCAGGCGGACCGCACCGATCGCCACCCGCACCAGCCGCAGCGTCGGCAGGCCGACCGCCGCGGTCATCCGCCGGACCTGGCGATTGCGGCCCTCGCCGATCGTCAGTTCCAGCCACGTGTCGGGCACGGTCTTGCGGAAGCGCACCGGCGGATCGCGCGGCCACAGTGGCGGGGTTTCGATCCGGCGTATCCGCGCCGGTCGGGTCGGCCCGTCCTTGAGCACGACGCCGTCGCGCAGCGCGCGCAACTGGGCATCGTCCGGATCGCCTTCCACCTGCACCCAGTAGGTCTTGGGCTGCTTGTGGCGCGGATCGGTCAGGCGGTGGGCGAGGCGGCCGTCGTCGGTCAGCAGCAACAGGCCTTCGCTGTCGTAGTCGAGGCGGCCGGCGGGATAGATGTCCGCCGGCAGCCCGAAGCCGGCCAAGGTGCGCCGTGCCGGTGATCCACCCTGCGATCCACTGCGATCGGTGAACTGGCACAGCACGTTGAACGGCTTGTTGAACGCGACCAGCACGGCGGTTCGATCGGTGCGCGGGCCGCGACCGGCGCGGGGCCGCGCCGGTGCGGACTCGGTCGCTCAGTCGTCGCTGACGACGCTGGCCTTGATCGTGTACTCGCCGAGCGAGCTGTCGCCGCTGCCCAGCGAGTTGATGCGGACGCGGTATTCGCCGGCCTCGGTGGTGGAGGCGACGATCAGCGCGTTGGTGTCGCCGTCGGCGCGGTCGTCGTTCTCGGCCAGGCGGCTGCCGTCCGGCGCGAACAGCATCAGCACCGGATCCATGTCGTCCGACTTGGCGCTGATCGCGACCAGCTGGCCGGCGGCCAGCCGCACGGTGTAGTCCTGGCTGCGGCCACCGCCGTCGCTGGGGCGGCTGGCCTCGGTCAGGGCGCCGTTGGTGAGCCGGCCCACGGTCAGGGTCGGGTCGGCGGCATGGGCGGCGGTGGTGGCCATCATCAGGCCGGCGGCGATGGCGGTCAGGGTGAGCTTGTGCACTCGATGTCCTTATGCATGGAGAAAGGGTGTTCCGGCACCGTGACGGTGTCGTCCGGTGCCGGCGGCGACCATTATTGCCGCCGCCGGCCCAGGATTGAATGGCCCGATCAGGGCGCAGCCGGTTTGACGAAGCGCAGGGTCATGCGGTCGCTCTCGCCGATCGCCTGGTACTTGGCGTCGTCGGCCTCGTCGTGGCGGTTGCTCGGCGGCAGCGTCCACACCCCGTTCGGGTGGTCGGCGGTGTCGGCGGGGTTGGCGTTGACCTCGCTCTTCTCGGCCAGGTTGAAGCCGGCCGCGGTGGCCAGTTCGATCACCACGTCCTCGGTCAGGTAGCCGGACTTCTTCATCGTTTCCGCGTCGGTGCCGGGCTTGGCGCGGTGATCGACCACGCCGAGGGTACCGCCGGGCTTGAGCACGTCGAAGAACGCCTCGAAGTAGGCGGCGCCGTCACCGGCGGCGACCCAGTTGTGGGCGTTGCGGAAGGTCAGCACCGCATCGGCGGAGCCGGCCGCGCCGAACGCCGGCGCCTTGGGATCGAACACGCGCACCTCCGGCGTGCCGTAGGCCGCGGCGTTGCCGGCGAACATCGCGCGCAATTCCTTGTTGAGGCGGTAGCGGTAGTCGGGCTGGCCTTCGATCGCGTCGTCCCAGACCGCGGCGACGTACTGGCCGTTGTCGCGCAGGTAGGGTGCGAGGATCTGCGCGTACCAGCCGCCGCCCGGGGTGATCTCGATGACGGTCTGGTCCGGGGCGATGCCGAAGAAAGCGAGCGTCTGGGCAGGGTGGCGGTAGCGGTCGCGGGCGGTGTTGGCCGGGTCGCGCCAGTCGCCGGCGATCGCGGTGGCCAGGGCG
>NZ_VICD02000325.1 GCF_006546735.2 Marilutibacter maris
GGGGGTGTGGCGGCGCATCGGCGGGGCTCGAGGTTTGCGCAGCCAACCTTGGGAGATATCCGGGCGCAGCCGGATATCGTTCCCCCCTGAGTCAGGGGGCGATTCGTGCCACAGGCACGAATCAGAAGTAGGCACGTGGTGCCGCAGGCACGAATGGGGGTGTGGCGGCGCATCGGCGGGGCCCAAGGTTTGCGCAGCAAACCTTGGGAGATATCCGGGCGCAGCCGGATATCGTTCCCCTGTAGGAGCGGCGTAAGCCGCGAGGGGCCCTGGCGGGCGAGCCTCGTCGCGGCTCAGGCCGCTCCTGCGGGACGAGTAGTCGCGCGCATGGGGGCGGGACGCCCCCATGTGTCGCGTCAGCCGGCCAGTTCGATCAGCAGCTTGTTGAGGCGGCCGACGTAGCCGGCCGGATCCTTGAGGCCATGACCGGCGGCCAGCGACGCCTGCTCGAACAGGATGTGGCTGAGCGCGTCGAAACGTTCGCCCGCCGCCTCCCGGTCCAGGCGCTGGATCAGCGGGTGTTCGGGGTTGAACTCGAATACCGGCTTCGACTCCGGCACCGCCTGGCCGCTGGCCTCCAGCAGATGGCGCATCTGCGCGCCGATGTCGTGTTCGCCCACCGCCAGCACCGCCGGCGACTCGGTCAGCCGATGCGACACGCGCACCTGCGAAACCTGCTCGCCGAGCGCGCCCTTGATCCGTTCGACCAGGCCTTCGCTGGCCTTGGCGATCTCTTCCTGGCGGGCCTTGTCCTCGCTGCTGTCGAGCTTGCCCAGGTCGAGGTCTCCGCGGCCGACGTCGACGAAGCCCTTGCCGTCGAACTCCTGCAGATATCCCATCATCCATTCGTCGATGCGGTCGCTGAGCAGCAGCACCTCGACGCCCTTCTTGCGGAACACCTCCAGGTGCGGGTTGTTGCGCAACTGGGTATGGCTCTCGCCGACCAGGTAGTAGATCTTGTCCTGGCCGTCGTGCATGCGGCCGAGGTAGTCGGCCAGCGACACCGAGGGCTTGCCGCTGTCGTCGTGGGTGGAGGCGAAGCGGAACAGCGCGGCGATCTTCTCGCGGTTGCCGGCGTCCTCGGCCGGGCCTTCCTTCAGCACCTCGCCGAACTGTGCCCAGAACTTCGCGTACTTGTCGGTGTCGTCGGTGGCCAGTTTCGCGAGCATGTCGAGCACGCGCCGGGTCAGGGCGGTCTTCATCGAAGCGACCGCCGGGCTGTTCTGCAGGATCTCGCGCGAAACGTTCAGCGACAGGTCGCCGGAATCGACGACGCCACGGACGAAGCGCAGGTAGTTGGGCAGGAACTGGTCGGCGCGGTCGGTGATGAAGACGCGCTGCACGTACAGTTTGAGGCCGTGGTTGGCGTCACGGTGATAGAGGTCGAAACCGGCGCGGCCGGGCACGTACAGCAGCGAGGTGTACTCGAGATTGCCCTCGACCTTGTTGTGGCTCCAGGCCAGCGGGTCCTCGAAGTCGTGGGCGATGTGCTGGTAGAAGGCGCGGTACTCGTCGTCGCCGATCTCGTTGCGCGGCCGGGTCCACAGCGCGCTGGCGTCGTTGACGCTTTCCCATCCGGTGCCGGCGTTGTCGTCTTCGCCGGCCTCGTCGGCGGCCTGCCTGGGCATCTCGATCGCGGCGCCGATATGGTCGGCGTAGCGCTTGATGATGCCGCGCAGGCGCCAGTCGTCGGCGAACTCGCCCGCGCCTTCCTTCAGATGCAGGACGATGCGGGTGCCCGGCTCGGCCTTGTCGATACTGGCGACCTCGAACTCGCCCTCGCCGGTCGAGCTCCAGTGCACGCCCTCGCCGGCTGCCAGGCCGGCGCGGCGGGTGAACACCTCGACCCGGTCGGCGACGATGAACGAGGAATAGAAGCCGACGCCGAACTGGCCGATCAGCTGCGAGTCCTTCTTCTGCTCGCCGGTCATCCCGCGCAGCAGCTCGGCGGTGCCGGAGCGGGCGATGGTGCCGAGGTTGGCGACGACCTCGTCGCGGCTCATGCCGATGCCGTTGTCCTCGATGGTGACGGTGCCGGCGTCCTTGTCGGTGCTGATGCGGATGCGTGGCTCGCCCTGGCCCTCCAGCAGCTCGGGCCTGGCGATCGCCTGGAAGCGCAGGTTGTCGATCGCATCGGAGGCGTTGGAGACCAGTTCGCGCAGGAAGATTTCCTGGTTCGAGTACAGCGAATGGATCATCAGCTGCAGCAGCTGCTTGACCTCGGTCTGGAATCCAAGGGTCTCCTTGTGGGTTTCGATGCTCATCGCGGGGCTCTCTCCTGTGCACGATATTGCGCGGACAGGTCGGTAGATGGGCCCGCGGCCGGACCTTTCAAGCCCGCACGGTGCCGCTGGTCGCGCTCAGCGGGCGCCGGCCTCGTGCTCGCGCACGTCCAGCAGCTCGACCTCGAACACCAGCGAGCCGTTGGGCGGGATCACCCCGCCGGCGCCGCGGCTGCCGTAGGCCAGGTTCGACGGAATCCGCAATTCGCGCTTGCCGCCCACGCGCATGCCGGCCACGCCCTCGTCCCAACCGCGGATCACCCGCCCGGCACCGAGCAGGAAGGTGAACGGCTCATCGCGGTCCAGCGAGCTGTCGAACTTCTCGCCGCGCAGGTCCGGCCGGCTCTGGTCGTAGTTCCAACCGCTGTAGTGGACGGTGACGTCCATGCCGGATTTGGCCACGGCGCCGTCGCCCTCGCGGATGTCGATGCGCTGCAGCTCGGCGACCGAGCCGCCGGCAGGCGGGCCGGGATCGCGGCAGGCGGCGAGGGACAGCAGCAGGCAGGCGAGGAGGGCGGAGCGCAGCATGGGCACGGCTCGTCACGGCGGGCCGGCCAGTATCGCATCGCCGCGCGCGCGCAGGTCGGGGCTGCCCGGACCTGCGCGACGACGGTGTCCGGATTCAGGCCGCGGCCTTTGGTATCAGGCGCTCGTACTCGGCTTCGAGTTGATTGAAGCTGGCCCACAGCCCGGGCGGCGTCTGCTCGCCAAGACGTGCGATCAGCACCCGCAGGTGGGCGTGCCAGCCGCTGGCGACGCTGAGCATGGCGTCGCGGCCCGGCAGGCGGCGATGGGTCAGGACCAGTTCGACCTCGCTGCCGCGCGGCTCCAGTTCGAAGGCGACCTCGGAGCCCAGACCGGCGTCGTCCTCGTCCCAACTGATGACCAGCCGCTCGGGCGGCCGGCATTCGATCACGCGACCGCGACTGCGGGCCTCGTCGGCGATGCCGGCGTACTTGGCCGGCGGCGCGGCGTCGTTTTCGGTCAGCGTGTTGTTGCGGAACACCAGTTCATGGCGATCGCCGGGCGCGCCGAACGCGCCGTCGGCCAGCCATTGCCTGCGCAGCTCCGGCTCGGTCAGGTAGCGCCAGACCCGCTCGATCGGGCCGGGCAGGGTGCGTTGCAGGCGGATGGTGTCGGCCGCGACCAGGGTGCCGAGGGCGTCGTTGTCGGTGTGCATGGACTCACTCCTTGTTCTTGCGCTTGCGCCGTTTGGGAGAGGCGGGCGGGGTGGGGGTGGGGGGGGCGATGGAGGGGGCGGCATCGTCCGCCTCGAGCAGGGCTTCCAGGGCATCCAGGCGGCTGTTCCAGAAGCGTTCGTAGTGGCGGATCCATTCCAGGCCGGCGTGCATGGGCGCCGCCTTGAGATGGCAGGTGTGGGTGCGTCCCTCGACCTCGCGGCGGATCAGGCCGGCCCCTTCGAGCACCTTGATGTGCTTGGAGGCGGCGGCCAGCGACATCCGGAACGGCGCCGCCAGTTCGCCGACCTTGAGCGGTTGCCGCGCCAGCGCCTGCAGCATCGATCGCCGGGTCGGGTCGGACAGCGCCTGGAACAGGGCATCCAGTTGGGGGGAGTTATCGTTAACCATGTGGTTGACGATATTCGCGTGCCCGGCGAATGTCAACCATCAGGTGAAATATCGGCGGCGCGCCCGACCCGCGGTCGCCGGCAGGGGGCGGTCAGCGCCGACGGAGCCAGTCGCGGGCGCCGCGTCCGGCGCGCAGGCCGCTGGCGAAGCAGGCCTGCAGCAGGTAGCCGCCGGTCGGCGCTTCCCAGTCGAGCATCTCGCCGGCGCAGAACACGCCGGGCAGGTCGCGCAGCATCAGCGCCTCGTCCAGCGCCTGCAGGCGCACGCCACCGGCACTGCTGATCGCCTCGGCGATCGGACGCGGACGCAGCAGCCGCAGCGGCAGGCGCTTGATCGTTGTCGCGACCTGCGCGGCATCGTCGAGCGCGTTGGGACCGAGATGCTCGATCACCAGCGCCGCCTTGGCCGCCGACAGCCCGCTGGCGCGGCGCAGGTGTTCGCCGCGGCTGCGCTTGCCACGGGGGCGGGCGAGGTCGTCGCGCAGCCGGTCGCGGCTGCGGCCGGCGGCGAGGTCGAGTTCGAGCAGGGCCTGGCCGTCGCGGACGATGGCCTGTCGCAGCCCGGCCGACAGCGCATAGATCAGGCTGCCTTCGATGCCGGTCGCGGTGAGCACGCATTCGCCTTGCAGGGCGTGTTCGCCGTCGGCGTCGCGCCAGTGCGCGATCACCGGTTTCAGCGGTGCGCCGGCGTGGCGGGCCAGGTGCGCGCTCCAGCCGATGTCGAAGCCGCAGTTGGCCGGTTCCAGCGTGGCGATGTCGATGCCGCGCGCACGCAGCACGTCGACCCAGGCCCCGTCCGCACCCAGTTGCGGCCAACTGCCGCCGCCCAGCGCGAGCACGGTCGCACGCGCGTGGGTGGCGATCGCGCCATCGGGGGTGTCGAACCGCAGTGCGCCGGCCTCGTCCCAGCCCCGCCAGCGGTGCTGGACATGGAAGCGCACCCCCTGTTCGCGCAGCCGCCGGACCCAGCCGCGCAGCAGCGGCGCGGCCTTGCGGTCGTCCGGGAACACCCGTCCGGAGCTGCCGACATAGGTGTCCACGCCCAGCTCGCGCGCCCAGGCGCGCAGCGCGTCGGCATCGAAATCGTCGAGCCAGTGGCCGACCGCGGCCGCGCGTTCGCGATAGCGCGCATCGAAGCCGGGGCGCGGCTCGCCGTGGGTCAGGTTCAGGCCGCCCTTGCCGGCGATCAGGAACTTGCGTCCGACCGATCCCTTGGCTTCGAACAGATCGACCTCCAGGCCGGCCGCGCGCGCGACTTCGGCCGCCATCAGGCCGGCGGGGCCGCCGCCGATCACGGCGAGACCGGGCAGGGAGGTCGGGACGACGGACATCGGGCGGGCGCGTGCGGTGATCGCCGGGTGAGAGGCGGGCGCACATGATGCCACGCGACTTCCGGCCCTCCGGCGTGCGCGCGGACTTGCGGTATCGTCGGCGGCTTGTGCATTCGAACGAGGTGGAGCGTGGACCGAGCAGGTAATCGCAATCGTGCCGCCACTGACCCTGCCGCCGTGAGTCCTGCCGCCATGAGCTCCGCAGCCGTGGACCGGACCGCAGGCTGGTCGCGAGGCGCGCTGCTGGTGCTCGCACTCGCCTCGACCGGCATGCTCGCGGCGGCGCCGTCCGCGCGGGCACAGGAGGCCATGCAGGCGGCGGCCGCGGCTGAGCCCGCGGAGCTGGCCGGTTTCGACGCCTTCGTCGAAACCACCCGGGAGACCTTCGACGTGCCCGGCATCGCGGTGGCGATCGTCAGGGACGGCGAGGTGGTGCTGGAGCGCGGCTATGGCCTGCGCGACCTGCAGACCCGCGCGCCGGTGGGGCCGCGCACCCTGTTCGCGATCGCCTCCAACACCAAGGCCTTCACCAGCGCCTCGTTGTCGATCCTGGCCGACGAGGGCAGGCTCTCGCTCGACGACCGGGTGATCGACCACCTGCCGTGGTTCCGGATGTCCGACGACTACATCACCGGCGAGATGCGCGTACGCGACCTGCTCGTGCACCGCAGTGGCCTGGGACTCGGCGCCGGCGACCTGCTGTACTGGCCGACCACCGACTACAGCACCGAGGAGGTCGCGCGACGCCTGCGCCATGTGCCGATCGACGGCAGCTTCCGCGGCCAGTACGCCTACGACAACATCCTCTACGGCGTCGCCCAACTGGTGATCGAGGCGGCCAGCGGGCAGTCCTACGCGCAGTTCCTGCAGCAACGCATCCTCGATCCGCTGGGCATGGCGTCGACCCGGTTCAACAGCGACACGCTGCGCGCCGACGACGAGATCGCCACCGGCTACGCCAAGGCCGACTTCAAGGACCTGCAGCCGGCGCCGCGAATGGCCTGGGCGAACGTCTCCGGCGCCGGCGGCCTGTATTCCAGCGTCCACGACATGACCCGCTGGATGCGGATGCAACTGGCCGGCGGCAGCTACCACGACGCCGCCGGCGAGACCCGGCGCTTGTTCAGCGAGAAGCGCCAGCAGGCGATGTGGACGGTGGTGACGCCGCGCGCGGTCGGCAAGGCGCCGGTACCGGAGCTTGCACCGGCGATGCCGAACTTCTCCGGCTATGGCGAGGGCTGGAACCTCAGCGACTACCGCGGCGAGAAACTGGTCTGGCATACCGGCGGCTGGCCCGGCATGGTCTCGCGACTGACCCTGGTGCCCGAACGCGGGATCGGCATCGTCGTGCTGACCAATGCCGAGGTCGGCGGCGCCTTCCAGGCGGTCACCCTGCGGGCGCTGGACGCGATGCTGGGCGCGCCGGCGGAGAGCCCGACGGAGCACGACTGGAACGCGGCCTTCGCCGCCGCGCTGGCCGCCAGCCGCGGCAAGGCCGACGAGGACTGGGACAAGCACGTCGCCGCGCGCGACGCCCGCTCGAAGCCGTCGTTGCCAGTGGCGGACTATGCCGCAACCTACCGCGACCCCTGGTACGGCGATGTCGCGATCGAACGCGACGGCGAGCGGTTGCGGATGCGCTTCACCCGCACCCCGGCCCTGCGCGGCACCCTCGAACACTGGCAGCACGACACCTTCATCGTGCGCTGGGACGAGCGCTGGCTGAACGCCGACGCCTTCGTCAGTTTCGCGCTGGACCCGGACGGCAAGGTCCGCGAGGCGAGGATGGAGGCGGTGTCGCCGCTGACCGATTTCAGTTTCGATTTCCAGCACCTGCGACTGGCGCCGGTCGAGACGGCGCAGGACGAGACCACGGCCGATCGCGGCTAGTGCGGCGCTCCCGTCGATGTGCGTGTTTGTGACCGTGGTCGCGCCGTCGCGGCGATGTTTTGACATGGTGTAACGGGCGTGGCGGGCACCATGGCAGACGTAACCGTCGCGCCTGCGTGACAACCGTGGCCTCTCCGATTCAGGAACTTCCGCGGGCGAAATCGGTCAACGGAGCGAGGCTGTCATGGACCATCCAATGACACGGAAGGCGTTCTGGCTGGACCATCCGCTGTTGGCGCTGCTGGTTGGCGCGAGCGCGTGGTTGTCGCTGACGCTGGTGCGCGCGCCCGGCGAGCTGTCGGTGGTCTGGATCGGCAACGGCATCCTGACCGGTTGGCTGTTGTCCAGGCCGACGCGGCAGTGGCCGGGCTACGTGCTGACCGGGTTCGCGGCCGGTGTCGTGGCCCATGTGTTGTGCGGGGACGCGGTCGCGTACGCCGCGGCCATCGGCGCGTGCGGCCTCGTCGAGGTGCTGATCGTGGCCGGCTTCGTCAGGCGGCTGGTGCCCGATGTCGGCGATCCCAGGAACTGGCTCAGGCTCGGCGGCATCGCCACCGGCAGCACCCTGCTGGCCTGCGCGGTGTCCGGGCTGCCGGCCGCCACGATCGCGATCATGGCCCATGGCGGTTCGTTCATGGGCGAGCTGTTCAGCTGGTACGCGGCGCACGTGCTCGGGATGGTGATCTTTGCCACCACGACGGTCGTGGTCCAACGCGAAGGGCTGCGCCTGGCGACCTTGTCCGGCAGGCGTCGCGGCTTCCTTGGCAGCATGGCGCTGCTGGCCTTGGTGGTCATCGCGGTGTTCCTGCTGGAGTATCCGCTGCTGTTCCTCGCCTATCCGCCGCTGTTGCAGGGAGCGTTCCGGCATGGTTTCGCCGGCCTCGCCGTGGGCGTGGCCCTGCTGGCGGTGATCTCCAGCGTCGCCACGGCGATGGGATACGGGCCGCTGTGGGCGCTGGAGGGCATCGACACCGCCGGGCGCATCGCGCTGTTGCAGCTGTATGTCGCCAGTGGCTGCCTGATGACCATTCCGGTGGTCCTGGCGATGGGCGAGCGCAAGCGCCTGACCTCGTGCCTGCGCGACAGCGAGCACCGCTACCGGCTGCTGGCGGAGTTCTCGCACGATCTCGTGGTCAGGATGCGCACCGACGGCGAGCGGTTGTATGTCTCGCCGTCGGCGCGGGACATGCTCGGCTGGGAGCCGGCCGACATGCTCGGATCGCGCTGGAGCCTGATCCATCCGGACGACCGGCAATACCAGGCCGAGGCGATGGCCAGCGTACTCGCCACCGGCCGGGCGAGGACGGACACCTACCGCGTGCGTCACAAGGACGGTCACTACATCTGGGTCGAGGCGGTGACGCAGCCGATTCCCAGCCCGGATCGAGAGGGAGGATGCGAGATCATTTCCGCCGCCCGCGACGTCACCGGCCGGGTCACCGCGGAACTGGCACTGGAAGAGAGCCGGCGCGAGCTGGAACGCCTCGCCCGGGTCGATACCCTGACCGGTCTCGCCAATCGGCGCCAGTTCGACGAGCGCATGTCGCTGGCGCTGGAACGTCTGCGGCGGCACGGGCAGCCGCTGGCCCTGATCTATCTCGATGTCGACCACTTCAAGGGCATCAACGACACCCACGGCCACGAGGTCGGCGACCGGGTCCTGTGCGAATTCGCCCGGCGCCTGCAGGACAACGTGCGCGCGGTCGACCTCCCGGCGCGGCTCGGCGGCGACGAGTTCGTGGTCGTGATCGAGGATGCCGACGTTCCGGGCGCGGCGGTGGCGATCGCGCA
This sequence comes from Marilutibacter maris, assembly GCF_006546735.2. Taxonomy (GTDB): domain Bacteria; phylum Pseudomonadota; class Gammaproteobacteria; order Xanthomonadales; family Xanthomonadaceae; genus Marilutibacter; species Marilutibacter maris. The sequence goes on from NZ_VICD02000325.1 coordinate 8,883, forward strand.
CAAGCTGGTCGAGGTGATGGGGCGGCCGGTCGAGGTCGACGGTACGAGCCTGAACATCTCCACCAGCATCGGCATCGCCTATGCCTACGGTGCGATCGACGCCAAGACCCTGATGTCGTCCGCCGATGCCGCCCTGTACAGCGCCAAGAAGACCGGGCGCAACCGCTACTGCATCCGGCCGCCGGCGGAATGCTGACGCGGCGGCGCGTCGGTCATGCGGCCAGGCCGGCGGCGTGACCGGAGGCCCAGGCCCACTGGAAGTTGTAGCCGCCCAGCCAGCCGGTGACATCGACGACCTCGCCGATGAAGTGCAGTCCCGGCACCTGCCGCGACTCCATCGTCTGCGAGGACAGGCCGTCGGTGTCGACCCCGCCCAGGGTCACCTCGGCGGTGCGGTAGCCCTCGGTACCGCTGGCGACCAGCGGCCAGGCCGACAGCACCGCGGCGATCGCCTTCAGTTGCGGCGGGTCGAGTTGGCGCATCGGCCGATGCCCGCTGCGGCCCGGCAGCCAGACCTCGCACAGGCGCTGGGCGAAGCGTCTGGGCATCGCGTCCGACAGCACGGTCTGGAGTTCGGCGGCGGGGCGCGCGGCCTGCTGCCGCTGCAGCCAGTCCAGCGCGTCCTCGCCCGGCAGCAGGTCCAGGTGCAGGGCATCGCCGGGCTGCCAGTACGAGGAGATCTGCAGGATCGCCGGCCCGCTGATGCCGCGGTGGGTCACCAGCATCGCATTGCTGAACGACTGGCCGTTGCAGCTGGCGGTCACCGGCAGCGACAGCCCGCTGAGTCCGTGCATGCGCTCGAGGTGCTTGCCGCTGAGGGTCAGCGGCACCAGGCCGGCGCGGGTCGGCAGCACCTCGTGGCCGAACTGGCGGGCCAGCTCGTAGCCGAAGCCGGTCGCGCCCATGCTCGGGATCGACAGGCCGCCGCAGGCGACCACCAGCCGCGGCGCGCGCAGGACGCCCTGCGAGGTGGCCAGCCGGTAGCGGCCGTCGTCGTCGAGTCCGATCCGCTCGACCGCGCAGGAGGTCAGGATGCGGACGCCGACGGCCTCGCATTCGTCGACCAGCATCTTCACGATCAGCTTGCTCGACACATCGCAGAACAGCTGGCCCAGCTCCTTCTCGTGCCAGGCGATGCGATGGCGGTCGACCATCTCGATGAAGTGCCAGGGGGTGTAGCGGGCCAGCGCCGACTTGCAGTAGTGCGGGTTGGCCGACAGGTAGTTGGCCGGGGTGGTGCCGGTGTTGGTGAAGTTGCAGCGGCCGCCGCCGGACATCAGGATCTTCTTGCCGACCCGGTTGGCGTGCTCGACGACCGCCACCCGCCGCCCGCGCCCGCCCGCGGTCAATGCGCACATCAGACCGGCGGCGCCGCCGCCGACGATCAACAGGTCGTAGTGGTCGTGGGCGCGCGCGCTCATGCGCTCACTGGGAGGCGAGGCGGACGTCCGGTCGCAGCGCGACGCTGCCCTGGTCGCTCATCAACTGCAGCTCGCCGTCCTGGATCAGTGCCTGCAGGCGCATGCCGCGCTTGCCGATCGCCGCCAGCGCGTCGACCGTGTCCGGGCGCAGGTCGAGCACGGTGAGGTTCTTCAGCCGGGTCAGCGAATTGGCGATCTTGTTCCACCAGATGTCGGCCGCGTTTCCGCTGTAGTTGACCACCACCACCTGGCGCGCCCGCGCGCAGGCCTTCTTGATCCGCGATTCGTCGGGCTGGCCGAGGTCGATCCACAGATCGATGTCGCCGGTGTAGTCGCGCTGCCACAGGTCGGCGTCGTCCTCGTTGCTCAGGCCGCGGCCGAACTCCAGCCGGTCGTTCGCGTAGAGCGCGAACGCGACCACCCGCACCATCAATCGCTGGTCGGTCTCCGAAGGGTGCTGGGCGAGGGTGAGGTCGTGGGTGGCGTAGTGGTGCCGATCCATGTCGCTGATCTGCAGCTCCGCCTTCACCACGGTGGAATTCAGGGCCATGTCCGGCTCGATGCGCAAAGGAGCGCCATTCTAGCCGCCGCGGACGCGATCGGCGGTGCCGGAGCGGGAAACCGGTTCCGCGCGCCCGGGCCGGCGGGGCGAAGAGCCGGGCCAGGAGGGCGCGCGTCGACGCGGCCGGTCGCGGATAATGGCGCGATCGTGAGCGCGACGCCTCCGCCCCTTCCCAGCCGCCTGCAACTGCCGCCAGGGCCGTGGCCGACCCTGCTCGACGGCGTCTGCGCGCGTTTCCCGCGGATCCCGCGCGAGGTCTGGCAGTCGCGTTTCGCCCGCGGACGGGTGCTGGATGCGCAAGGGCGGGCCCTGTCCGCCGATGCCCGCTACCGGGTCGGGATGGAGATCCGCTATTTCCGCGAAGTGGCCGACGAGACGCCGATTCCCTTCGCCGAAAGCGTGGTCCATCTCGACGCGCACCTGCTGATCGCCGACAAGCCGCACTTCCTGCCGGTCACCCCGGCCGGCGGGTTCGTCGAGCAGACCCTGTTGTCGCGGCTGCGACGGCGGACCGGGATCGACACCCTGGTACCGCTGCACCGGATCGATCGCGGCACCGCGGGGCTGGTGATGTTCTCGGTCGAGCCGGCGACGCGGGCGCGCTATCAGGCGTTGTTCCCGCAGCGCCGCATCGACAAGGTCTATGAGGCGCTGGCGCCGTGCCTGGGCGGGGACTTCCCGCGCCTGCACCGTTCGCGGATCGAGCGTGGCGAGCCGTTCTTCCGCATGACCGAAGCGCCTGGCGAGCCCAATAGCGAGACCCGCATCGAAGTGCTCGACCGCGGCGCAGGCGGCATCTGGCACTACCGCCTGCGCCCGGTGACCGGGCGCAAGCACCAGTTGCGCGTGCACATGGCGGCGCTGGGGGCGCCGATCCTCAACGATCCGTTGTATCCGCAGTTGCGAGTGCCGGCGGAGGACGACTTCGGACGACCGTTGCAGTTGCTGGCGCGGTCGCTGCGGTTCGAGGACCCGCTGGACGGGCGCGAGCGTCGCTTCGAAAGCCGGCTCGGACTCGGCTGAGCGAGGCTCCGGGCCGGCTCAACCGAACTCGCGCGAGGGCAGGGTGATCCGCCGCTGCGGGCGTCCGACCAGATCGAGGAAGCGGTTGAACACCGCCTCCGACTGCGCCTTCATCGTCGCGATGTGCTGGCGGGTCTGCGCGCGGATCGTCTCGATATCGGTCGGATGGCCGTCGGCGGCGAGCTCGGCGAGATAGCGCGGGTTCGCCAGCCAGCGCTCGATCAGGGCCTCGTCCATCTCCAGGTGGAACTGGAAGCCGTAGGCGTTGTCGCCGAAGCGGAAGGCCTGCGGCTCGCACAGCGGCGAGCGGGCCAGGTGCACGGCCTCGCGCGGCACCTCGAAGCTGTAGCGGTGCCACTGGAATACCGGCGCGGCGTTGCCGAGCGGGGCCAGCACCGGGTCGCCGCGGCCGGCATCGGTGGTCGCCAGCGGATGCCAGCCGACCTCCGGGGCCGGGTGGCGACGGACCGGTGCGCCGAGCACGTGGGCGAGCAGTTGCGCACCCAGGCAGATGCCCAGCACCGGCCTGCCGAGCTCGAGCATTCGTTCGATCGCGCGCAGCTCGGTGCGCAGATGCGCGCGGCGGTCGCACTCGTCGACGTTCATCGGCCCGCCCAGCACCACCAGGCCGCGGTAGCGGTCCATGGTCGGCGCGGCGTCGGGGTCGCGCTCGAAGTTGGTGAAGCGGATCCGGTGCCCGCGTCGGCGGATCAGCGGGTCGAGCGTGCCCAGGGGCTCGGCGGCGACATGCTGGAAGACCTGGATGCGGGGCATGGGGAGCGGTGGCGGAGGATGCGGCGGGACGGTCCGGCCACTATGCCAAAACCGGCGCCGGCGCAGATGACGACTGCCCAGGTCGTCATGAGCGAATGGAACCAGCGGCCAGCCGGGCGCAAGCCGCGGTCCGTGGCCATTCCATGAAAGCCCATCGCGGCTCACGCCGCTCCTACGGGATGCCGTATGGCAGAGCCCAGCCCCCTGAGTCAGGGGGCGATTCGTGCTGCAGGCACGAATGGGGGTGTGGAGGCGCACCGGCGGGGCCCAAGGTTTGCGCAGCAAACCTTGGGAGATATCCGGGCGTAGCCGGATATCGTTCCCCCCTGAGTCAGGGGGCGATTCGCATCGCAGATGCG
>NZ_VICD02000326.1 GCF_006546735.2 Marilutibacter maris
GCAGGGTCATGAGGCCGCCAGCGCCTTCGCGACCCTGGAGCCGCTGTCGCGGCCGAGCAGGGCGGCCAGCCAGCGCCCGGTGTCGGCGAGCGCGTCCAGCTCGATGCCGGTGTCCACGCCCATGCCGTGCAGCATGTAGACGACGTCCTCGGTGGCGACGTTGCCGCTGGCGCCCTTGGCGTAGGGGCAGCCGCCGGTGCCGGAGACCGCGGCGTCGATCACCGCGACGCCCTCCTCCAGGCAGGCGAGGATGTTCGCCAGCGCCTGGCCGTAGGTGTCGTGGAAATGCACCGCCAGCGCCGCCATCGGCACCTCGGCGGCGACCGCGCGCAGCATCGCCCGCGCCTTGCCGGGCGTGCCAACGCCGATGGTGTCGCCCAGCGAGACCTCGTAGCAACCCATCTCGTGCAGGGCGCCGGCGACCCGCGCCACGTCGGCGAGCGGCACCTCGCCCTGGTACGGGCAGCCGAGCACGGTCGATACGTAGCCGCGCACGCGCACGCCGTCCTCGCGGGCGCGCGCCATCACCGGCGCGAAGCGCTGCAGCGACTCGTCGATGCCGGCGTTGATGTTCTTGCGGTTGAACGCTTCCGAGGCGGCGGTGAACACCGCGATCTCCTCGACCCCGACCTCGCGCGCGCGCTCGTAGCCTTTCTCGTTCGGCACCAGCACCGGGTAGTGCACGCCGGGCCGGCGGGCGATGCCGGCATAGACCTCGGCGGCGTCGGCCAGCTGCGGCACCCACCTGGGGCTGACGAAGCTGGTCGCCTCGATGCTGCGCAGGCCGGTCGCCGACAGCCGGTCGATCAACGCGATCTTGTCGGCGGTCGCGACCAGCGCCTTCTCGTTCTGCAGGCCGTCGCGCGGACCGACCTCGACGATGCGTACCTGGGCGGGTGTCATGGCGCTCATGATGCCAGCGCCACCAGCACCGCGTCTGCATCGACGAAGTCGCCGGCCGCGGCCTGGACCTGGGCGACCTTGCCGTCGCGAGGCGCCTTCAGGCTCAGCTCCATCTTCATCGCCTCGATCACCATCAGTTCCTGGCCCGCCTCGACCTCGTCGCCTTCGCCGACCCGGACCACCACGACCCGTCCCGGCATCGGTGCGATCAGCGCGTCCGCCGCGGCCGCGTCGCCGGCATGGTCGGCCTGGTACATCGCCACCGGGTTCAGTTGCAGACGACGCTCGCCGTCGTGGACGACCTGGGTACGGCCGTCGTCGATCACCGACATGCGCAGCCCCCGATCTCCGATACGGAAGCTGAGTCGCCCCTCGGCCAGGCGCGCGCCGGCGATCGGATAGCTGTCGCCGGCGTGTTCGATGCGGTAGTCGCCGCCGCTGCCCTGGGCGTGCAGCTCCAGCCGCTGGCCGCGGTGCAGCAGGGCCAGACTGCGGCGGCTGCCGTGGCCGAGCCGCCAGCCGTCGGCGATCGCCCAGGGCGAATGCGGGTCGGCCGAGGCGCGCGCCTGTTCGCGGGTGAGCTGCTCCTGCTCCAGCAGCACCGCGACCGCGCCGGCCAGCAGCATGTCGGTATCGACGGCTTCGTCGGCGCCGGTGAACTCGTCCAGGTGGCGGTCCAGGTAGCCGGTGTCGATGGTGCCGTCGACCACGGCCGGGTGGCGGGCGAGCCGCTCCAGGAACGCGATGTTGGACTTCGGACCTTCGATCGCGCACCGCGACAATGCGTCGCGCAGGCGGGCGAGGGCGGTCGCGCGGTCGCGGTCGTGGACGATGAGCTTGGCGATCATCGGGTCGTAGAAGATCGTCACCGTGTCGCCCTCGATCACGCCGGCGTCGATCCGCACGTGCGCGTCGGGCGCCGGCAGCCGCAGCCGTTCCAGCCGTCCGGAGCCGGGCAGGAAGCCGGCCTCCGGGTCCTCGGCATAGAGCCGGACCTCGATCGCGTGGCCGTCCTGGCGGACCTGCGCCTGGGTCAGCGGCAGCGCCTCGCCGCTGGCGATCCGCAGCTGCCACTCGACCAGGTCCAGCCCGGTGACCTTCTCGGTGACCGGATGCTCGACCTGCAGGCGGGTGTTGATCTCCATGAAGTAGAAGCGGCCGTCCTGGCCGACGATGAACTCGACCGTGCCGGCGTTGACGTAGTCGATGGTGCGCGCGGCCAGCACCGCCGCCTCGCCCATCGCCTGGCGCAGTTTGGGACTCAGGAACGGCGACGGCGACTCCTCCAGCACCTTCTGGTAGCGGCGCTGGGCCGAACACTCGCGTTCGTTGAGGTGCATCGCGCCGCCGTGGCTGTCGCCGAACACCTGGATCTCGATGTGGCGCGGCTTCTCGACATAGCGCTCCAGCAGCACGCGATCGCGCCCGAACGCATTGGCGGCCTCGCGCTGGCAGCTCTCCAGGTTGGCGATGAACTCGCCGGCCTCGCGGACGATGCGCATGCCCTTGCCGCCGCCGCCGTGGGCGGCCTTGATCATCAGCGGGTAGCCGATGCGGTCGGCCTCGGCCTGCAGCAGTCCGGGCGACTGGTCCTCGCCGGTGTAGCCGGGCACCACCGGGACCCCGGCCGCCTCCATCAGCTGCTTGGCGCCGGCCTTGCTGCCCATCTTGCGCATCGACGCCGCCTTCGGGCCGATGAACACCAGGCCGGCGGCCTCGACCGCATCGGCGAAGTCGGCGTTCTCGCTGAGGAAGCCGTAGCCGGGATGGATCGCCTGCGCGCCGCTGCGCAGCGCCACCTCCAGGATCGCGTCGCCGCGCAGGTAGCTGTCGGCCGGACGCGGGCCGCCGATGCAGTAGGCCTCGTCGGCCTGGCGCACGTGCTGGGCGTCGGCGTCGGCCTCGGAATAGACCGCGACGGTGCGGATGCCCATCTGGCGGCAGCTGCGGATGACCCGGCAGGCGATCTCGCCGCGGTTGGCGATCAGGATCTTGTTGAACATCTTCGATGACGGCGACATCAGGCTGAGCCCTCGGGCAGGTGGCAAACGGCCTCGATGTTGTGGCCATCCGGGTCGATCAGGAACGCGCCGTAATAGTCCGGGTGGTAGATCGTGCGCAGCCCCGGGGCGCCATTGTCGCGGGCGCCGGCGGCCAGGCCGGCGGCGTGGAAGGCATCGACCTGGGCGCGCGAGGACACCGAGAAGGCGACATGGCTGGCCGCCACCGCATCGGCCTCGGAAATCCAGAAGTCGGGCTTGCCGCGGCCGAAGCCGGCGGTCGGCCGTCCGCTTTCGGTGACGCTGGCCGGCACCTCCATCACCAGCGCGGCGCCGATGCTGGCCAGGGTGCTGAGGTAGAACGCCTTGCTGCGGGCGTAGTCCGCAACCGGGATTCCGATGTGGTCGATCATGGCGGTTCTCCTTGTGCCTGCCGCGCCGGATCAGACCCAGGAGGGTCGGCGCTTGTCGAGGAAGGCGGACAGGCCTTCCTGTCCTTCCGGCGATACCCGCAGGCGGGCGATCAGCGCGGCGTTGTCGGTGTCGTGGCGGTCGCGGTCGGCATGGGCGGCGACCTCGCGCACCAGCCGCTTGGCGGTCGCGGTGGCGACCGGGCCGGCCTTGAGCAGCAGCCCGATCTGGCGCTCGACCGCCTCGTCCAGGGCCTCGCCGGCGACGACCTCGTGCAGCAGGCCGATCCGGTGCGCCTGTTCGGCGTCGAAGATCTCGGCGGTGGCGAACAGCCGCCGCGCCTGGCGCGGCCCGATCGCCTCGATCACGTAGGGCGAGATCACCGCCGGCAGCAGGCCCAGCTTGGCCTCGGTCAGACCGAACTTGGCCCCGCTCGCGCCGATCGCGATGTCGCAGCAGGCGATCAGGCCGACGCCGCCGCCGAACGCGGCGCCATGGACGCGGGCGATGGTCGGCTTCGGCAGCTCGTCGAGGCTCCGCATCAGCCGCGCCAGCGCCAGCGAATCCTCGCGGTTCTCGTCCTCGCTGGCCGCCGCCATCGAGCGCATCCAGTTCAGGTCGGCGCCGGCGGAGAACGAGGCGCCTTCGCCCTCCAGCACCACCACCCGGACGCCGTCGTCGTCGGCCAGCGCCCGCAGGGCGTCGGTCAGTCCGGCGATCAGGGTCGCATCGAAGGCGTTGTGCAGTTCGGGACGGTTGAGCCGCAGACGGGCGACTGCGCCGTCGCGCAGGATCAACAGGGGGACGGTCATCGCGTGCTTTGCCGGATCGGTCGGAACAGCCGTCGATGATAAGGCAACGCCCGATAAATCCGCTGCAGTAGGGTTTCCGGGGGTGTCGCACGGTGGCGCGAATCGGTCGTGGTCGATGCTAGAATGAGAACAATTCCTATTTGCTCAGGTGCGCGACTTGAAGCTGTCAGAACTGCCGCGCCGCGTCGCGGCCATCGTCGAGAGCGTTGAGGATGCGATGCCCAACGACGCCATTGCCCGCCGTCTGCGCGAGCTGGGCTTCGTCGCCGGCGAGCGCGTCGAGCTGATGGCCGCCGGTCCGTTCACCGCCGAACCGCTGCTGGTCCAGGTCGGCTTCACCCGTTTCGCGCTGCGCCGGGTCGAGGCCGCGCGCGTGCGCGTGGCGATGGCGGGAGACCCGGCATGAGCGAGGCACGCGCCCTGCGCCTGGCCCTGGTCGGCAGCCCCAACTGCGGCAAGACCGCGTTGTTCAACCAGCTGACCGGCAGCCGCCAGAAGGTCGCCAACTACGCCGGCGTCACCGTCGAGCGCAAGGAGGGCCGCCTGCACGGCCCGTCCGGCCGCCACTACGCGGTGCTCGACCTGCCCGGCGCCTACAGCTTCCATGCCGCGAGTCTGGACGAGGCGGTGACCCGCGACCTCTGCCGCGGCTTCTATCCGGGCGAGGCGGCGCCGGACGTGATCGTCTGCGTGGTCGACGCGACCAATCTGCGCCTGCACTTGCGCTTCGCGCTGGAAGTGCGCGCGCTGGGCAAGCCGATGGTGCTGGCGGTCAACATGATGGACGCCGCGCACCGGCGCGGGATCGAGGTCGACCTGCAGGCGCTGGAGCGCGAACTCGGGGTGCCGGTGGTGGCGACCGTCGCGGTGCAGCGCCACGGCGCGCGCGACCTGGTCGCCAGGATCGAGGCGCTCGGCACCGAACCGCACGAGCCGGACCGGCAGATGCCCGAGGGCGCCGCCGAGGATGCCGACGCCCTGCACGCGGAGACGCGGCGGCTGCTGTCGCTGGCGGTGAGCATGCCGCGCCGCACCGCCGCGGTCGACGACGCGCTGGACCGCTGGCTGCTGCACCCGGTGTTCGGACTGGTCGCGCTGGCGACGGTGATGTTCCTGATCTTCCAGGCGGTCTACGCCTGGGCGACGCCGGTGATGGACCTGATCGACGGCGGCACCGGCGCGCTCGGCGAATGGGTCGTCGCGACCCTGCCGGAAGGGCCGCTGACCAGCCTGCTCGCCGACGGCATCATCGCCGGCCTCGGCGGGGTGATCGTGTTCCTGCCGCAGATCCTGATCCTGTTCGCCTTCATCCTTGCGCTGGAGGAGTCCGGCTACCTGCCGCGCGCGGCCTTCCTGCTCGACCGGCTGATGGCCTCGGCGGGACTGTCGGGGCGCTCGTTCATTCCGCTGCTGTCGAGCTTCGCCTGCGCGATTCCCGGGATCATGGCCACGCGCTCGATCCAGGATCCGCGCGATCGCCTGGCGACGATCCTGGTCGCCCCGCTGATGACCTGCTCGGCGCGACTGCCGGTCTATGCGCTCTTGATCGGCGCCTTCATCCCGCAACAGAAGGTCGGCCTGTTCAACCTGCAGGGCCTGGTCCTGTTCGCGCTGTACATGGCCGGCATCCTCAGCGCGCTGGCGGTGTCGTGGGTGATGAAGAAATGGCGCCGCGACAAGGGCGAGCACCCGCTGTTGCTGGAGCTGCCGTCCTACCGCATCCCGCATCCGCGCGATCTGCTGATCGGCCTGTGGGAGCGGGCGTGGATCTTCCTGCGCCGGGTCGGCGGCATCATCCTGTCGCTGACCATCCTGCTGTGGTTCCTGCTGAACTTCCCGGGTGCGCCCGAAGGCGCGACCGGGCCGGCGATCGACTACAGCTTCGCCGGCCGCATCGGCCACGCGATGACCGCGATCTTCGCGCCGCTGGGCTTCAACTGGCAGATCTGCATCGCGCTGATTCCCGGCATGGCCGCGCGCGAGGTGGCGGTGTCGTCGCTTGCCACGGTCTATGCGTTGTCCGCGGCCGACGACGATGCCGCGACCCAGGCGCTGACGCCGGTGATCAGCGACGGCTGGTCGCTGGCGACCGCACTGGCGCTGCTGGTGTGGTTCATCTATGCGCCGCAGTGCATCTCGACCCTGGCGACGATCAAGCGCGAGACCGGTTCCTGGAAGCAGGTCGCGGTCTCGGCCGGCTACCTGTTCGCGCTGGCCTACTTGGCCGCGATGCTGACCTATCAGGTCGCGGCGGCGCTGGGAGCGGGCTGATGGAGCGCGGGCTGCTGCTGCAGTACCTGCTGATCGCCGTGGCGGTGCTGGCCAGCGCCGGCTACGTGATGCAGCGGCAGATGCCGGCGTTCACCCGCCGGCTGCGGGTCGCCTGCGCGGTGCCGCTGGTGCGCGAGGGCCGACCCGGCTGGATGCGCGCGCTGGGACGCTGGATCGCACCGTCCGGCACCGGGGCCGCCGGCGCCTGTGGCGGCTGCGACGGTTGCGGCCCGGCGGACTGAACGGGCCGTTCCCCGACTCGGGCAATCGCGGCTTACGCCGCTCCTACAGGGAAACGACGCGCGTGGCGAGCGTGAACGCCGTCGCGGAGCAGGTCGCACCGAGACGGCTACAGGACAGGCGACCGCTTTTCGTAGGAGCGGCGTAAGCCGCGAGCCGTTCGTGACGGGAAGGGCGACGGCCACCGGCTGCGGATGGCCGCCCGTCGTACGGGCGGCGGAGCAGGGGGCCGTGCGCGCGGGCCGCTCAGTGGCGGCTGCGGCCCTTGCCGGCGCGGTAGCCCTTGACCTCGAGCGCCTCCACCGCGAGGGTGAAGCTGCGTTCCTCGCCCGGGTAGAGCGCGCCGACGCCGATCACCTGGCGGTCGATCTCCTCGCCGCGCTCGTTGCGGATCGACACCACCATCGAATACTCCAGCGCGCCGTCGCTGGGCTGCGGGCGGATCGTGCCTTCCACCCGCAATGGCACCGTGCGCTGCGCCTTCGATCCGGCGTCGGGATCGAAGCGCAGGTGGTGCTGGCACGCGGGACAGACGTTCGCGCTTTCGAGGATCGTGGTCTTGCAGTGCGGGCAGGTCCGCGTCGCGCCAGGCGTGCCTAGGCGGATCGCGCTCATGCGCCGGCGCCGTTCTCCCCGGCCGATCCCTTGCCGTTGGACTGGCCGTTCGACTTGCCGCCTTCCTTGCCGCTCCAGCCGAACTCGACCTGGCCGCGCATCTTGGAGCCGGCGGCCACGGTGACCGTGCCGGCCTTGATGTCGCCGATCATCGCGCCGCTGTCGAGCAGCTCGACCCGTTCGGCGGCATCGATGTTGCCTTCCAGCTCGCCGGCGATGATCACCTTGCGGGCCTTGACCCCACCGTTGAGCTTGGCGCCGACCTCGATGGTCAGGTCGCCCTGCACATTGACGTCGCCCTTGAACTTGCCGGCCAGGCGCACGTGGCCGGAGCCCTCGATCTTGCCCTCGATGGTCAGGTCGGAAGCGATCACCGATTCCTTCAGCTGCGGCTGCGCGCCGGCCGACGGCGTGGTGCGCGGGCTGGTCGCGGCGGTGTTGTTCTGCGCGGCGAACGACGGCTCGGGACGCGTCTCGACCGCGCGCGGAGCCGGCGTGTCCGACGGCGGCGGCGGGTTGTCGCGTTTCTGGGGGGAGGCGGGGCTGTTGAAGATGGCCATCGTGCGGAACTCCTCTGGCGGGGTTTGGGCGCAAGCCGGAAAGAACGTCAGCGGATTACGCTAGCACGCGTTTTTCAGGCCTTTCCGTGCGAGGGTTCTCAACAACCGCCAACCATCCGACGAGCGGTTGCCGTCGGTTGGCCTGGCTTCATCTGGGCGCGACGGCAGGACCGGCGGACGACATCGCACCGTCACCGGCGCGTCATTGCCATGCCACGAGCGCCGCGACCCGGTCGGCCGCAAGCGCGGACGCGGCTACATCCGGAACACGCCGAAGCGGGTGCCGTCGCGGCCGGGGCCGCTCTCGATCGGTGCGTTGAGGCTGGCCGACAGGCCCAGGCCGAGCACGCGGCGGGTATCGGCGGGGTCGATGATGCCGTCGTCCCACAGCCGCGCGGTCGCGTACCAGGGGCTGCCCTGGGTCTCGTACTGGTCGCGGATCGGCGCCTTGAAGCTTTCTTCCTCGTCCGCGCTCCATTGCCCGCCGCGCGCCTCGATGCCGTCGCGGCGGACCGTCGCCAGCACGCTGGCCGCCTGTTCGCCGCCCATCACGCTGATCCGCGCGTTCGGCCACATCCACAGGAAGCGGGAGCCATAGGCGCGGCCGCACATCGCGTAGTTGCCGGCGCCGAAGCTGCCGCCGATCACCACGGTGAACTTGGGCACATGCGAGCAGGCCACCGCGGTGACCATCTTGGCCCCGTCCTTGGCGATGCCGGCCTGCTCGTACTTCTTGCCGACCATGAAGCCGGTGATGTTCTGCAGGAACACCAGCGGGATGCCGCGCTGGTTGCACAACTCGATGAAGTGCGCGCCCTTGAGCGCGCTCTCGGCGAACAGGATGCCGTTGTTGGCGACGATGCCGACCGGGTAGCCGTGGATGTGGGCGAAGCCGGTGACCAGGGTCTTGCCATAGCGGGCCTTGAACTCCTGCAGCTCGCTGCCGTCGGTGACCCGCGCGATCACCTCGCGGATGTCGAACGGGCGGCGGGTGTCCCTGGGCACGATCCCGTACAGCTCCTCGGCCGGGTAGCGCGGCTCGACCGCGGTGCGGCTCGCCACCGGCACGCGCTTGCGCCGGTTGAAGGTGCCGACGATGTCGCGCGCGATCTGCAGCGCGTGGCGGTCGTCCTCGGCAAAGTGGTCGGCCACGCCGGACACGCTGGTATGGACGTCGGCGCCGCCGAGGGTCTCGGCATCGACGATCTCGCCGGTGGCCGCCTTCACCAGCGGCGGACCGCCGAGGAAGATCGTGCCCTGTTCCTTGACGATCACCGACTCGTCGCACATCGCCGGCACGTAGGCGCCGCCGGCGGTGCAGCTGCCCATCACCACCGCGACCTGGGGAATGTTCTCCCCGCTCATCCGCGCCTGGTTGTAGAAGATGCGGCCGAAGTGCTCCTTGTCCGGGAACACCTGGTCCTGCAATGGCAGGAACGCGCCGCCGGAGTCGACCAGGTACACGCAGGGCAGGTTGTTCTCGCGCGCGATCTCCTGCGCGCGCAGGTGCTTCTTCACCGTCATCGGGAAGTAGGTGCCGCCCTTGACAGTCGCGTCGTTGGCGACGACCACCACTTCCTGCCCCATCACCCGGCCGATGCCGCAGACCATGCCGGCGGCCGGCGCGGCGCCGTCGTACATCTCCTCGGCGGCCAGCGGCGCGATTTCCAGGAATGGCGAGCCGGGATCGAGCAGGGCGGTGATGCGGTCGCGGACCAGCAGCTTGCCGCGCTCGGTGTGCTTGTCGCGCGCCTTGTCGCCGCCGCCCTGGGCGGCGCGGGCGAGGCGGGCGTCGAGTTCGTCGACCAGGGCACGGTGGTAGGCCGCGTTGTCCTGGAAGTCCTGCGAGCGCGGGTCGAGCTGGGAGGTGATCGCGGGCATGGGCGGGGGCATGGCGGAAAGAGGTCGGCATCAAACCACAAAGGCTCCGATGCGACCAGTTCGCCACCGTCCGGAGAGTGGGTGCCGCCGCTACTCCCGGTTGCGGCCGGTGCCTTGCCGACGGCGCAAAAAAGAAAGGGCCCGCGCAGGCGGGCCCTTTTGGAGGCTTGCGTTGGAACGCGGCTCAGTGGCCGGCGTCTTCCTTGGCTTCCTCGGCGGCGGCC
>NZ_VICD02000034.1 GCF_006546735.2 Marilutibacter maris
GCCGCCGAGCAGGCGCGATCCGCGCAGGCCCGGCTGCGCGACAGCCTGCCCGAGGCATTGCGCGCAGGCTTCGAGAACGCCGCCGGGAACGGGCTTGCGGCGGCGCCGCAGCACCAGGAGGACAGCCCATGAGCGATGCGTCCGGCAACGACACCGGCCTCTCGCTGCCGGCGATCCGCGACCAGTACCAGCGCCTGCTGCAGCGTCTGGAGGCCAACGAACGCGAGTTCCGGCGGCTCGCGCGTTCGGTCTGGCGGGTGCAGGAGGACGAGCGGCGGCGGCTGGCGCGCGAACTGCACGACGGCATCGGCCAGAACCTGACCGCACTCAAACACCGCCTGGCGCAACTGGGCGAAGGCATGGACGCGCAACAGCATGCGCGCCTGGACGCGGCGATCGCGCTGTGCAGCGACACCCTGGAGGACACCCGCGAGCTGTCGCGGCTGCTGCGGCCGCCGATCCTCGACGACCTCGGCCTGGAACCGGCGCTGCGCTGGCTGGCGCGCAGCCAGGGCGAATCCGGCGGCCTGTCGATCACGGTCGAGATCGAGCCGCTGCCGGTGCTGGACGGCGACCTCCAGACCCTGCTGTTCCGGGTCGCCCAGGAAGCGCTCAACAACGTCGCCAAGCATGCCCGGGCCCGCCACGTGCTGCTGCGCCTGGTCGCCCGCGGGCGCTATCTGCAATTGCAGGTCGCCGACGACGGCCGCGGCTGCGACCCGCAGGCGGTGCTCGGCTCCGGCGGCAGCGGCCTGGGCGGCATCCGCGAGCGCCTGCGCCTGCACGGCGGCCGCCTGGAGCTGCACTCCAATCCGGGCGACGGCGCGCGGCTGCGCGCGATCGTGCCCATGGACGGCCAGGAGGGCCTTTGACCGCGGCCGTCGGCCCCGCCTTCGCCGGCGATCCGCGCCATGGCATACACTCTGAAGCGTGTCGCGTACGCGGGAGGGATCATCGATGACAGCCGCTCCCCCATCTTTGAACACGCAGACGCCGATCCGGGTACTGATTGCCGACGACCACACCCTGGTGCGCGAGAGCCTGGCCGGCATGCTGCAGGCCGACGGCGACGTGCAGGTGGTCGCCCAGGCCGCCGACGGCGTGGAAACCATCGAAAAGGCCGTCCTGGTCCGCCCGGATGTGGTGGTGACCGACATCTCGATGGCGCGACTGAACGGCATCGAGGTGGTCCGGCGCCTGCATGAGGCGTTGCCGCAGACCCGGGTGCTGGTGCTGACCATGCACCAGGAGGACGAATACGTCCTGCAGGCGGTCCGCGCCGGCGCCTCCGGCTATCTGGTCAAGGACAGCGCCGCCTCGGAGCTGCTGGCCGCGGTGCGCAGCCTGCAGGCCGGCCGCGGCTATTTCGGGCCACAGGCCGCGCGCGCCCTGGCCGAGCAGATGCAGAACCCGCAACGCGCGGTCGACGACCCTTACGGGCGGCTGACCGCCCGCGAGCGCGAAGTCTTCCACCTGATCGCCGAAGGCCTGACCACCAAGGAAATCGCGCGCCAGCTCGGGATCAGCGCCAAGACCGCCGAGAACCACCGCACCCGCGTGCTGAGCAAGCTCGACGTGCGCAACACCGCCGAACTGGTGCGCTACGCCCTGCGCAAGGGCCTGCTGGACTGAGTCCGGCTGAGTGACTTCCCCCAATACGGTTGGGGGCAAAACCGGATGGTCAACCCGATGCCCTCCGCGGATGCTGGATCGAGCGCGATTCGCGCCGTGCCCACATCCCGGAGGTTCCGTATGTCGCTTGCCCAACACCCGCGCCTGCGCGCCGGCCTGCTCGCCGCGGCGATCCTGGCCACCCCGCTGCTGGCGGAGGCCCGCCGCCTCGATCCGCAGCTTGAAAGCCTCCTGCCGGTGCTGGACCCCGGCGAGACGATCGAAGTCGTGGTCAGCTTCCATGGCGACGGCCCGCTCGACGACGGCCAGAGGACCCGCCTGCAGGCGCTGGGGCTTGCCGGGATCAGCATGCGGGCGCTGCCGATCGTCGGTACCCGGGTCACCCCGGCGCAGTTGCAGTCGCTGCTGGCGATGGACGATGTCCGCTCGGTGTGGCTGAACGCCCCGCTCGACCTCGACAACCGGGAAGCCACCCAGCTGACCGGGGTCGACAGCCTGCGCGACGACGCCAGCCTGCGCGTGGGCGGCCTGCCGGTGACCGGACGCGGCATCGGGGTCGTGGTCAACGATTCCGGCGTCGACGGCACCCATCCGGACCTGAAGTTCCCCGAACACGTCAGGCAGAACGTGCTGGCGCAGACGAACCTCTACTCGCTCAGCAGCCTGCTGCCGATCACCTACCAGGAAGGCGTGGCCAATACCGACCTCGGCGGCGGCCACGGCACCCATGTCGCCGGCACGATCGGCGGCAACGGCGCGGCCTCGCCCGGAGGCGCATTCGAGGGCGTCGCGCCAGGCGCCGGCATCATCGGCTACGGCTCCGGCGCCGGCCTGTTCGTCCTCGACACCATTGGCGGCTTCGACTACGCCCTGACCCACCAGGCCCAGTACGACATCCGCGTCATCTCCAACTCGTTCGGCAACACCGGCGACGTCGGCACCGCATTCGATCCCGACGACCCGACCAACATCGCGACCAAGGCGCTCGCCGACCGCGGCGTGGTGGTGGTGTTCTCCGCCGGCAACTCCGGCGCCGGCGAAGCCACCATCACCGGCAACTTCAAGAAGGCGCCCTGGGTGGTCACCGTCGCCGCCGGCGACAAACAGGGACGCCTGGCCGACTTTTCCTCGCGCGGCGAGGACGGCCGCGGCGGCCAGGTCGAGATCGACGGCGTCACCTACACATGGGAGGACCGCCCCACCGTGACCGCGCCCGGCGTCGACATCGTCTCCACCCGGGCGTCGCTGGGCGCGATCGACAAGACCTCGGCCGAGCAGGATGTCGAGGTGCTGGGGCCGGCCCTGGCTGCGAGCTACACCCACATGTCCGGCACGTCGATGGCGGCGCCGCACGTGTCGGGCATCGTCGCGCTGATGCTGGAGGCCAACCCGTCGATGGACTGGCGCGACGTCAAGCGGATCCTGCAGGAGACCGCCAGCAACATCCCGGGCCGGGCGCCGTGGGAAGTCGGCGCCGGCTACGTCAACGCCCACGCGGCGGTCCAGGCCTCGATGGCCGGCGGCAATTTCGGCAGCACCGTCAATGCCGCGCGCCGCTTCAACGCCAACGCGCGCGTGTCCACCGGCGGCAGCACCGACTACACCCTCGACTTCAGTCCGGTCGGCGCGCCCGCGACCCAAAGCTTCGAGGTCGGCGCCGACATCTCCATGATCTTCGCGCGCGCCAACGTCGGCGAAAACACCGTCGCGATCGCGCTGACCGACCCCAACGGCAAGCGCTACGGCTCCTCGATCGCGCTGCCGGTGCTGGGCGAGAACATCGCCGTCTCGGCGCCGGGCGTGGCGGGGACCTGGACCCTGTCGGTGCGGGGCATCGGCTCGGTATCCGGCGTTGCCCTCGACCCGGCCCAGGTCACCAACGGCTACGGCGCGCCGGGCCCGGTGGATGTCAACGTCAAGCAACTGCGCACCGACGGCTACGACGGTCTGATCGACATCGACGGTCATCCCGCCCGGAGCTTCATCGAGTATGGCGTGTCGCGCCGGCTGGTCGACGGCTACGCGGACGGACGCTTCCGTCCCGACCAGGCGATCACCCGCGGCGAAATGGCCGACTACCTGACGATGGGCGCCGGCATCCGCCAGAGCCTCCCGTCCGACCGAAGTTCCAGCTTCAGCGACCTGGGCGTCGCCGACGACCTGTCGCCGTTCGCCGAGGCGGTCACCGCGAAAGGCGCGGCCCAGCGCGACGTCGAGCATCGCCAGGCCGGCGTGATGGGAACCGTGGACGGCATGTTCCGCGGCGACGACAAGGTCACCCGGGCCAGCCTGGCCTACTCGCTGGTGCAGAGCCTGGGGCTGCAGTCCCAGGCGCGCGAGCCGGTCGAGTCGCTCAGCGTGCTGTACGACGGTCAACGGCTGCCGATCGACGACGCCGATGCGATCGCACCCAGCCTGCGCGGCTACGTGCAGATCGCACTCGACCTGCAATTGATCAACGCCCGCTTCGTGGCGACCCAGGGGCCGTTCGACCTGCAGCCGACCCTGCGCGCCTACTTCGACCCGAAGCAGGCGGTCACGCGCGGCGCATTCGCCGCGGCCGCCAGCCGCCTGAACGGCGTCTACCAGCACTAGATAGAGACCGCAGTAGATAGAGACAGCGCCGCGATAGACGGCCCGTACCGCCCGCCGCCGGACGCGCACCGGTGCGGGCATCTCCCAGTGGCCCGCAGCCCACCCGCTGCGGGCCCTTTTTTTGGCCCGACCATGCGCCGTAGTATCCTCGCGCTTCCCTGATCGAGCCGCGCCTGGCGCGGCATTTGGAGAAGCGTGGCATGAAGGCGAACGGTTGGAAGCACTGGCTCGGTTGCGCACTGCTGGCGACGACGCTCGCCGCCTGCTCCAGCGGTCCGGTACGGCGCGTATCCGAGCCCGCCGCGCGTATCCAGCAGCTGACCGTCAACGCCGACGGCAGCTGGACCGCGCAGTTGCGGATCGAGAACTACAGCAGCATCCCGATGCGCTTCGACCGCGTCGAGCTCGCGCTGCAGGCCGGCGGCCACGACGCCGGCACCCTGCAGACCGCCCCGGCGCTGGACATCGGCCCGGAATCCGCCGACGTGGTGGAGGTGCGGATGACGCCGTCCGCCGCCGCCAAGCTGGCCGCCGCCGATGCGCTGGCGGCAGCGCGCGCCCTGCCCTACCTGATCAACGGCACGGTCACCGCCACCCCCGAGGAGGCCCGCAAGTCGCGCCAGTTCGAGGTCGAGTACCGCAGCAGCCTGAATCCGGCGCCCGGCCTGCCCGGCGTACTGCGCTGAGCGCCGACGCCGACCGCCCCGACAATCACCCTAGGACGAAAGACCCGCAATGAGTGCATACAAAGCCCCGCTCGACGACATCCGCTTCGCCCTGTTCGACGTGCTGGACGCGGAAACCGCGTTCCAGCAGATGGGGTTCTCCGATGCGACCCGCGACATCCTCGACGCCGTGCTCGAGGAAGGCGCGCGCTTCTGCGAGACCGTGCTGGCGCCGCTGAACGCGGTCGGCGACCAGCAGGGCTGCACGTTCGACAAGGACAGCGGCCAGGTGACCACCCCGGCCGGGTTCAGCCAGGCCTACGCGCAGTACGTCGAGGGCGGCTGGCCGGGCCTGGTGTCGCCGACCGACTTCGGCGGCCAGGGCCTGCCGCATGCCGCCGGCGTGCCGATGAAGGAGATGATCGACGCCGCCAACCTGTCCTGGGGCAACTTCCCGCTGCTCTCGCACGGCGCCACCGAGGCGCTGCTGCAGCACGGTGAGGACTGGCAGAAGCAGGCCTTCCTCGGGCCGCTGGTCGAGGGCCGCTGGACCGGCACGATGTGCCTGACCGAACCGCATTGCGGCACCGACCTGGGCCTGCTCAAGACCCGCGCCGAGCCGCAGGCCGACGGCAGCTACCGCATCACCGGCACCAAGATCTTCATCACCGCCGGCGAGCACGACATGACCGGGAACATCGTGCACCTGGTGCTGGCCCGCCTGCCCGACGCGCCGGCCGGCAGCAAGGGCATCTCGCTGTTCGTGGTGCCGAAGGTCAAGGTCGATCGCGAGGGCAACATGGGCGAGGCGAACGCGGTGCGCTGCGGCAGCCTCGAACACAAGATGGGCATCCACGGCTCGGCGACCTGCGTGATGAACTTCGACGGCGCCGAGGGCTACCTGGTCGGGCAGCCGAACAAGGGCCTGATGGGCATGTTCACCATGATGAACACCGCCCGCCTCGCGGTCGGTCTGCAGGGCCTGGGCCTGTCCGACCGCGCGTTGCAGAACGCCCTGCGCTACTCGCGCGAGCGCCTGCAGATGCGCGCGCTCAGCGGCGCGAAGTTCCCCGACAAGGCCGCCGATCCGATCATCGTCCACCCCGACGTGCGGCGCATGCTGCTGACCTGCAAGGCGCTGGTCGAGGGCGGCCGGGTGATGGGCTACCACGGCGCGCTGCTGGTCGACGAGGCCCATCACGGCGCCGACGAGGCCGCGCGCAAGCGCGCCGACGAGCTGGTCGGCTTCATGACCCCGATCGTCAAGGCCTGCCTGACCGAATGGGGCGTGGAGTGCACCTACAACGCCCTGCAGTGCTTCGGCGGCCACGGCTACATCGCCGAGCACGGCATGGAGCAGCTGGCCCGCGACGCCCGCATCACCACCCTGTACGAGGGCACCACCGGCATCCAGGCGCTGGACCTGCTCGGCCGCAAGGTCATGCAGCTGCAGGGCGCGGGACTGAAGGTGATGCTGGAGATGATCGCCGGGTTCTGCGAGGCGCATGCCGACGATGCGGCGCTGGCGCCGTTCGTCGCCGAACTGATGCAGAAGGCCGCGCAATGGCAGCAGCTGACGCTGTCGATCGGCAAGCGCGCCGCCGCCAACCCCGACGAGGTCGGCGCCGCCGCCTACGACTACCTGATGTACTCCGGCTACGTCGCCCTGGCCTACTGGTGGGCGCGCAGCGTCGCCGCGGCCGAGGCCTCCTCGCAGCCGCAGACATTCAAGGACGACAAGCGCGAGACCGCCCGCTTCTACTTCGCGCGGATCCTGCCGCGGACGGCCGCCCACGCCAGCGCGATCGAAAGCGGCCTCGCCGGACTGCCGGACCTGCCGTTGGAGTAAGCGGATGGAAGTGACCGCGACGACCGGAATACCCGGCTGGATCCTGGTCGCGGCCGCGATCGTGGCGGTGCTTAACCTGGTGGCGACCGCGCGGATCCTGCGCGCGGCCGCCTTCTCGCCGTCGCAACAGCTGGTGCAATTGATGCTGACCTGGCTGGTCCCGGTGATGGGCGCGGCCGTCTGCCTCGCCTTCGCCCACTCGCAGGCGATCGGCGACGCACGCGAACACCAGCGCCTGGATCCGTATTACGGCGATGGATCGGCCATTGGCGGCGACAGTGGCGACGGCGGATCCGTCTTCGGCGATGGCGGCTGCGGCGGCGACTTCGGCGGCGGCGGCGGCGGCGGCGGTGACTGACCACCTCGCCGACGGCGCGGTACGGATCCGGCCGGCGACGAGTGCCGATCGCGATTTCATCCTCGGCTTCGCCGAAAGCTTCAGCGCCTTCCCGCTGCCGGCCGGGCGCCGCCGCGAGACCGTCGACGCCGGTGTGCGCGCCGACATCAGCCGTCACCTGGACGAACGCCCGCAGGGCTCGCATTTCTTCGTCCTCGAACACGACGGCACAGCGGCCGGCTTCATCCACCTGCTGCTGGGCACCGACTTCTTCGGCGGCGCGCCGACCTGCCATGTCTCCGACCTGGCGGTGCTGCCGGCCCACGAGGGGCGCGGCCATGCCCGTCGCATGCTCGATCACGCCGAACGCTTCGCCCGCGAGTACGCCTGTACCCGGCTGACCCTGTCGGTGTTTCCGGGCAACGCGCGGGCGCGGCGGTTGTACGAGGCGGTCGGCTACGCAGACGACCTGCTGCGGATGAGCAAGCCGCTCGACGGCGCCGACTGAGCCCCCGGCATCGGCAACTTTGCCGCGGTGCCTACACAAAACGTAAACAAAGGCGTATAAGCTGGTTTCCCGATGGAGACCGATAGAGCGCCATTACGCTTGATCCTCGGGGGAGCATCCGGTCCGGCACCTCGCCGCGACCCGGACAGCCCAGCGCCCCATGCGGGCGGCATTGCCCTCCGCTCCGCCGCCACCGGCCCACGCCCGGTCCCGCGCAACGCGATCGAACGCCTGAACTCGGTGCGGCTGCTGTCGCTCGACGCCTGCGGCCGCGTCCTGGACTGGATGAGCTGGCAGGACGCCGCCTGCCTGTACGCTCGCGACGCGGTTGCCTGGACCCTGGGCGAGCCCTGCCTGCGCGTGCACGGCGGCACCAGCCGGCTGACCGGCGAGCAGAGCGTGCTCGACCTGCCGCCGATCATCGCCGCACGCGGCCACGCCCGCGCCAGCGCGCTGGACCCGACCCCGGCCCTGACCAACGCCGCCCTGTTCGCGCGCGACAGCTACCTGTGCCTGTACTGCGGCCAGCACTTCAGCCGCCCGCACCTGACCCGCGACCACGTGCAGCCGGTCTCCAAGGGCGGCCGCGACATCTGGGAGAACGTGGTCAGCGCCTGCTTCAGCTGCAACTCGCGCAAGGGCAACCGCACGCCCCAGCAGGCGCACATGCCGCTGCTGGCCGTACCCTACCGGCCGAGCTGGGTCGAACACCTGATCCTGTCCAACCGCAACATCCTGGCCGACCAGATGACCTTCCTGCGCAGCCAGCTGCCGAAGAACACCCGCCTGGTCACCTGAGTCCGTCGTCCTCGCGCGAGCGCGCCCGCAGCGGCCGGGGCGAGCGCCCCCGCCACGCCCGGAAATGGACCCTCAGCGTCCCAATTTGCCGCTGGTGGGCGCACCGCGGCCCTGGCTTTGGACGGATTGCCTGAAAGCGGCCGCGATCCGTTGACGCGAACCACAGGCTTGGCAACACTCGCGTGTTATCGCGAGACCCGCATGCAAACGGACTGGACGATGTCTCTGACCCTGGGCTTGACCGGAATGGACCCGGACACCGAATCGGCGCTCACCGCCGCCTTCAACGCTGCCAACGCCCGCCTCGGCAAGCCGTGGCAGCTGCTGTCCGAGCAGGATGCCGGTTACGTCATCGTCGACATGGACAGCATGTACGGCCCGATGAGCTGGTTGCGGCTGCATGCGGCGCAGAAACAGGTCGTCGGCCTGACCACCGCATCGCGCACCCAGACCGATTTCCGCCTCGAGCGTCCGTTCGACGCCGA
>NZ_VICD02000327.1 GCF_006546735.2 Marilutibacter maris
CCAGCAGGTCGCGGCCCTCCAGCAGCGGCGGGATGGTCGCCGCCTGGATCGGCGAGGGCGACTCGTAGCCGACCTCGCTCAGGGCCTTGAGCAGGGGCTCGGGAAGCGAGAGATCGCCGAAGCCCAGGGGGCTGCTGTCGTCGTTCGCGCTATCGTTGTTCATTGGAGGGCTCCCTCGGACTGCCCGCGAGGGCCAATCGCCCATTCTACGCTCCGACGGTGGCATCCCGTGCGTCGCGCGGTTCGCGGGTCAGCGTGGATTGGGGCGGCGGGCCCGCTCCGGAACGGCCCGGCGGAGCCCGTCCAGGGGCGGATTCAGGCCTGCTCGACCCGATCCCGTCCCAGGCGCTTGGCGGCCAGCAGGGCGGCATCGGCGCGGTCGGTGGTGGTTTCCAGGGGCTCGCCGTCGCGGACCTGGGTCACTCCGGCGCTGATCGTGACCGACGCGGGGGTGTCGATCGCGGCGACCGCCCGGCGGATGCGTTCGGCGACCCCGGTCGCGGCCGCCGCGTCCAGGTCCGGCAGCAGGGCGACGAACTCCTCGCCGCCGATCCGCGCCAGCAGGTCGTACTTTCTTAGTTGCGCGCGCATCACCGTGGACACTTCCTGCAGCAGGGCGTCGCCGCGGGCATGGCCGTAGCGGTCGTTGATCGACTTGAAGTGGTCGAGATCGAAATACACCACCGACAGTGGCGTCCCCGCGCGCTGATGGGTGCGGCGCATGAGCTCGGCGCGCGCTTCCCAGCCGTCGCGGTTGGCGGTGCCGGTGAGCGAGTCGCGATGCAGTCGTTCCAGCAATCGTTGCCGGTGCATGAAGATGTCCGCCGACGCGCCCAGATGGGCCGCGCGCTGGGTCAGGCCGATCGCGCAACCGGCGCCGAAGAACAGGCCGTAGGCGCCCCACAGCGCCAGCGGCGCGCCGAGGTGCCACAGCAGCCCGCACATCGGCAGGGCCAGCGCCGCGATGATCCCGGTCGCGGCCAGCCGCGACAGCGCGAACGGCAGCAGGATGACCGCCATCAGCATGACCGCCACGTGGGTCAGGCTCAGTCGGGCGGGCTCGATCGCGGTGGTGGCCGCGATCGCGACGCTGAACACCAGGGTGTAGAGGATTCCGAACACCACCGTGCGGCGGCTGAAGCCGGAAGCGCGGATCAGCCAGGCCGCGATCAGCAGGGCCAGCACCAGCGCCAGACGCAACAGCAGGGTCCAGCGCGCCGACGCGCCGAGCACCACCAGGTCGCGCAGCCAGCCCACCGCGAACAGCAGCGGCATGGTGAAGGTCAGCAGGGTCAGTCCGGCGCGCGATTTGGCGAATGTGAACCTGAGCAGCCGAACGCGTTCCGAGGCCGGCAATTGCCGGTGCCGTGGCCGACGCCACCTGCGTCCACGCCATGCGGAGATCAGACCCATCGACCGTGGCCCCCTGGTTCGAAGCTGTGTTACCCGGCGTCCTGTCGTGCGGCTCCCTGTTGTTGTCGGCGATGCGAATTCGGGGCGTGCCGGCTCGGGGGACGTCAGATCCGGCGCAGAGCGCGTGCGATCATGGTCGGGCTCCCCTTCGAACCGAACGCGTTGCCGGCGCGTCCCCGAATGCCCATCTCCTCGCCACCGATATTACGCTTCGACAACGCCTTTGTCCGCGAGATGCCGGGCGATCCCGACCAGGGACCCGGCACCCGCCAGGTCGAAGGCGCCGCCTGGTCCGCGGTGCGGCCGACCCCGGTGCCGGCGCCGCGGATGCTGGCCTGGTCGGCGGAGATGGCCGAGCGGCTGGGCCTGGACGGGGCCTTCATGGACGGCCCGCTGGCGGCGGCGGTGCTGGCCGGCAATCGCCTGCTGGACGGTATGGCGCCGTTCGCCGCCAACTACGGCGGCCACCAGTTCGGCCACTGGGCCGGCCAGCTCGGCGACGGCCGCGCGATCGGACTGGGCGAGGTGCTCGATGCCGCCGGCGAGCGCTGGGAGCTGCAGCTCAAGGGCGCCGGCCCGACCCCGTATTCGCGCAGCGCCGACGGCCGCGCGGTATTGCGCTCCTCGATCCGCGAGTTCCTGTGCAGCGAGGCGATGCATCACCTCGGGGTGCCGACCACGCGCGCGCTGAGCCTGGTCGCGACCGGCGAGACGGTGGTGCGCGACATGTTCTACGACGGCCATCCGGAGGCCGAACCGGGCGCGATCGTGTGCCGGGTGGCGCCCTCGTTCCTGCGCTTCGGCAACTTCGAGCTGCCGTCCGCGCGCGGCGACCAGGCGCTGTTGCGCCAGCTGGTCGACTTCTGCATCCGCCGCGATTTCGCGCATCTGTCCGAACGGCACCGGTCCGGCGCGGGCGAGGCCTTGTACGGCGACTGGTTCGGCGAGGTCTGCGAGCGCACCGCGGCGATGGTCGCCGACTGGATGCGGGTGGGGTTCGTGCACGGGGTGATGAACACCGACAACATGTCGATCCTCGGCCTGACCATCGACTACGGGCCCTACGGATGGATCGACGACTACGACCCGGACTGGACCCCGAACACCACCGACGCGACGCATCGCCGCTACCGCTTCGGCCAGCAGCCGCAGGTCGCCTACTGGAACCTCGGCCGTCTCGCCGGCGCATTGGCGCCGTTGTTCGACGGTGTCGAGGCGTTGCAGGACGGGCTGCGCCGCTACGTGGACGCATTCAACCGCGCCGAACGCGGCAATACCGCGGCCAAGCTGGGACTGGAGGCCTGCCGCGACGACGACATCGCCCTGATGCAGTCCCTGCGCGAGCTGCTGAAGGCCGGCGAGATCGACATGACCCTGTTCTTCCGCGGGTTGCCCGGAGTGGACCTGTCGGCGCCGTCGCTGGACGCGCTGGATGCGGCGTTCTACGACGCCGACAAGCGCGAGGCGGTGGCGCCGGCGCTGCTGCAGTGGCTGGCCGCCTACGCGAAGCGCGTCGACGAGGACCCGCTTCCCGACGAGCACCGCTGCGCTTTGATGAAGGCGACCAACCCCCGCTACGTGTTGCGCAACTATCTCGCCCAGCAGGCGATCGACCGTGCCCACCAGGGCGATATCGCGGGAGTGACCGAGCTGCTGGAGGTGATGCGCCGGCCCTACGACGAACAGCCCGGCCGCGAGGCCTTCGCCGCCCGCCGTCCGGACTGGGCCCGCGATCGCGCCGGCTGCTCGATGCTGTCCTGCAGCTCCTGAGCCGCGAAGCGGCGCGCCGGCCCGCTAGAATGGGCGGATGTCCCTGATCAATCTCATCGACGTCGACTACAGCGTCGGCGGCCCGCTGCTGCTGGAGCGCGTCGATCTCTCGATCGAAGCCGGCGAGCGCATCGCCCTGATCGGCCGCAACGGCGCCGGAAAGTCGACCCTGCTGCGCCTGATCGACGGCGCCCTGCAGCCGGACGACGGCGAAGTGCGGCGTAGCGAGGGTGTCCGTGTCGCCCGCCTCGAACAGGAGGTGCCGGCCGGCGCCGAGGGCGACGTCTGGGACGTGGTCGCCGCCGGCTTGGGCGAACTGGGCGCGTGGCTGGCCGAGTTCCACCACCTCAGCCATGCCGATCCGGTCGACACCGAGGCGCTGGCGCGGGTGCAGGCGCGGATCGAGGCCGCCGACGGCTGGGCGCTGGACCAGCGCGTGACCGAGACGCTCGAGCGGCTGGAACTGGACGGCGATGCGGTGTTCGCGCGCCTGTCCGGCGGCATGAAACGGCGGGTGCTGCTGGCCCGGGCGCTGGTGTCCTCGCCGGACGTGCTGTTGCTGGACGAGCCGACCAACCACCTCGACATCGAGGCGATCGACTGGTTGGAGGGGTTCCTCAAGAACTGGCCGGGCGCGCTGGTGTTCATCACCCATGACCGCCGCTTCCTGCGCGCGCTGGCGACCCGGATCGTCGAGATCGACCGTGGCGCGCTGACCAGTTGGCCCGGCGACTGGAACAACTACCTGCGCCGCCGCGAGGAGCGCTTGAACGCCGAGGCGCAGGAGAACGCCCGCTTCGACAAGCTGCTGGCGCAGGAAGAGGCCTGGATCCGGCAGGGCATCAAGGCGCGCCGCACCCGCGACGAGGGGCGGGTGCGCCGGCTCAAGCAGATGCGGGTCGAGCGCGCCGGGCGGCGCGAGCTGCAGGGCAGCGTGAAGATGTCGATGGCCCAGGGCGAGTCGTCCGGGCGCAAGGTGATCGAGGCCCGCGGGCTGTGTTTCGCCTTCGCCGAACGGCCGCTGGTCCAGGGCCTGGACACCGCGGTGATGCGCGGCGACCGGATCGGCCTGATCGGGCCCAACGGCAGCGGCAAGACCACCCTGCTGAAGCTGCTGCTGGGCCAGCTCGAGCCCGCCCGCGGCGAGGTGCGACTGGGCAGCAACCTGCAGGTCGCCTATTTCGACCAGTACCGCGCGACCCTGCGCGAGGACTGGAGCGCGCTGGAGAACGTCGCCGAGGGCCGCGACCACGTCGAGATCGGCGGCAAGTCCAAGCATGTGATCGGCTATCTGCAGGACTTCCTGTTCACTCCGGAGCGGGCGCGGGCCCCGATCACCCGGCTGTCCGGCGGCGAGCGCAACCGGCTGTTGCTGGCCAAGCTGTTCGCGCAGCCCTCGAACCTGCTGGTGATGGACGAGCCGACCAACGACCTCGACGTCGAGACCCTGGAACTGCTGGAGGAATTGCTGGCCGATTACCCGGGCACCCTGCTGCTGGTCAGCCACGACCGCGACTTCCTCGACAACGTGGTGACCTCGACCCTGGTGATGGAGGGCGAGGGGCGGGTCGGCGAATATGTGGGCGGTTACAGCGACTGGCTGCG
>NZ_VICD02000328.1 GCF_006546735.2 Marilutibacter maris
CGCCGCGGCTCCAGCATCACGATGCGGCGGCCCTGCAGCCACGGCGCGTCGAGCAGGGCCGGCGGCACCCGGGTGGTCTTGCCGGCGCCCGGCGGCGCCTCCAGCACCAGTCGCGGGTGCGCGGCGAGACTGTCGCGGATCCGCGGCAGCAACGGGTCGATCGGGAAGGCGGGCGAACTGCGATTCGGTTTCACCCGCGCAAGGATACGGGCTGCGCCGGCGCGCGGGCGACGGCGCGGCCTCGCCGTCCACCTCAGTCGTCGTAGTCGCCGCAGCCGTACAGGGGATGACCGTCGATGAACACCAGGACCGCATGCGGGTAGCGGGTCCCCTCATTGTCCTGGCACGGCGTGCCCGTCGCGCTGGGCGCGATCATCACCTTCATCGCCGGACTGATCCCGTCATCGCTGGCGAGCCCGTAGCGGCCCTTCAGCGGAGGCTCGTCGATGCTCGGCTCGACCGATCGCAGCAGGCCGTCGCTGGCGCTCGCCCGGCGCGGAAAGTGCAGCGTGTAGACGACCTGCCCCGGCGCGACCCGCACCAGGCGGATGCTCCAGTCGGTATTGCCGCCCTGGAACGGCCGGATGGAAAAGTCGTACCGGGGCGCCTTCGCCGCGACCGGATCGACGCGGCCGCCGGCCAACAATGTGCAGGCCGACAGCAGGGCAATGGCGAGGTATCTGTACACGCGCATCGGGGGCTCCCAGACTCGAGGCGATCTTGCCTCGTCGGTTTCCAACGCGGCCGCCGCCTGGTTGTGAACACCCGGGCGGGCGCGAGGCGATCAGTCGGGCAGATAGCGACCGCAGCCGTACAGCACCCGGCTGTCGTCGGCGCCCAGGGGGTCGGAAGCGCCCACGCTCACCAGGATCGCCTGGGGATAGCGCACGCCACGCACGGTCCGGCATGGCGCTTCGCGCCTGGCCGGACCGACCAGCACCTTCATCGGGCGTGTCGCGTGCCGGTAGCGTAGGCTGCCGGTCAACCCGTATTGCCCGTGCATGCGGCCGATCAGGCCCTCCGGATCGACCGAACGCAGCGACCCGGTCGCGGTATCGCCCTCGCCGGGCGGTTCGAACACGAAGATCGCCTCGCCCGGGCCGTAGCGCCTCAGCACGATCCGCCAGTCGTCGTTGCCCCCCTCGAACGCACGCTCGGGGAAATCATGGCCAGCGGCCACGTGGCGGACATCCTCCTCCAGCGGCCCCGCAAGCACCCCGAGCGCGGCCATCCAGCCCAGCACCAGCAGCAAACGCACAAGTCGCATCGGACCCCCCTGCTGACGGCGCCACGCCGCCTTCGGCAACAGGAACGCCGCTTTCGAGCCGCTGTGAACCCGGCTCGACCCGCGGCCGCCACTGCCGGGCCGGCCGGTGCCCGGTACACTGCGCGCTCCCCGCATCACCGGCACAGCACCTGCCATGCAATTGATCGACATCGGCGCCAACCTGACCCACGACTCCTTCGATCACGACCGCGACGCGGTGATGCAGCGCGCGCGCGAGGCCGGCGTGGTGCAGATGGTGATCACCGGCGCCAGCCGCGAACACTCGCCCAAGGCACTGGCGCTGGCCCAGGCGCATCCGGGCGAGCTGTTCGCCACCGCCGGCGTGCATCCGCACCATGCCAGCGAGTACACCGTCGAATGCGATGCCGAGATGCGCGCCCTGCTGGCGCACGAGGAAGTGGTCGCGGTCGGCGAGTGCGGACTGGACTACTTTCGCGATTTCTCGCCGCGACCGGCGCAGCGGCGCGCGTTCGAGATGCAGCTTCAGACCGCCGCCGACACCGGCAAGCCGCTGTTCCTGCACCAGCGCGACGCGCACGCGGACTTCGTCGCGATCATGCGCGAGTTCGAGGGCCGGATCGGCCGCGCGGTGGTGCACTGTTTCACCGGCAGCCGCGAAGAGCTGTTCGCCTGCCTCGACCGCGACTGGTACATCGGCATCACCGGATGGCTGTGCGACGAGCGCCGTGGCCAGCATCTGCGCGAGCTGGTGAAGTCGATCCCGGCCGAACGGCTGATGATCGAGACCGACGCGCCCTACCTGCTGCCGCGCACGGTCAGACCGGCGCCCTCGCACCGACGCAACGAGCCGATGTACCTGGCCCACATCGTCG
Organism: Marilutibacter maris; assembly: GCF_006546735.2. Classification (GTDB taxonomy): domain Bacteria; phylum Pseudomonadota; class Gammaproteobacteria; order Xanthomonadales; family Xanthomonadaceae; genus Marilutibacter; species Marilutibacter maris. The sequence goes on from NZ_VICD02000328.1 coordinate 2,122, forward strand.
AGGAACTGGCCCGCGACCGCGGCGAGGACGTGGCCGTCACCGCAGCCAACGCGACCGCCACCGCACGGGCCTTCTTCGGCCTGCCCGCCGCCACCGGGGCGTAGCGGGCAGACCGTGGCAGCGATCCGAGGACCGGATTACTGCTGCATCGCCGCGGCGGCGGCGGACATTTCCGCCATCTCGCGACAGGCCTGCTCACGCTCGGCGCCGGACACGCCCTCGAGCTTGGCCTTCGCCTCGTTGTAGCCGTTGTCGTAAGCGGCTTCGAAGTCGGCTTCGCTGCCACCGGTCTGCGTGAACGCCAGCATCTGGCCCTGCTTGGCCTGTTCGAGCTGGGCCGCGCTCATGTGACCGCACAGCTCGGCCGCGGCATGCATGGAACCGCCGACCTGGGCCGCCATCGCCATGCCGGAGCCCTGCATCTGCGCGGCCATGCCGTCGACCTCGCCGGCCTGGGCGGCTTCGGAAGGCGCGACGCCGGCCTCGGGCATCGTGGCCTCGGCCGCCTGGGCCGCGGGCTCGGCGCCTGCCGGCTCGGGAGCGGTTTCCGGCTTGCAGGCCGTGGCGAGCACGGCGATGGCGAGGGCGAGCAGGGCGGGGTGGGGCCGCATATGGGTCATGTCGATCTTCCTGTTGGATCTGGCTGTTGGAGCCAGGGTGGGTGAAAAGCCGGTATCGGATCGGTATCGCGATCACGGCGAGTGCAATGGGAAGACGGCCCCGACCGGGCCATCATCGGCGGTGTCGCCCGCGTCTTCGGTGGCGGCCAAGGACCGTCCCGGTGCCGCGGCGCAGTCCGGCGTCAGGCCGGCATCGACCCAGGCGCGGACGAACCGCCGCACCGGGGCCAATTCGGCACGCTCGCGCAGGGTCGGCGCCCAGCGTCTGTCCAGCTCGGCAACGGCTTCCGCGCGACCGGCGCCGATCTCGCCCAGCATCGCGATCAGCAGCATCTGGTCGCGCACGTCGTCCGCCAAAGCGGCGTCCGGCAGCGCGAGCACCTCGAGTGCGGCGGCACGCATCGCCGCCGGATCGCGACGGGCGGCGGCACCGTAGGCGGCCATGACCGCGGCCACCTCCGGCATCGAGGCCGCCGCTTCCGGCAACCACTGCGGGCGGTTCCAGACCGCCTCCAGATCCTCGGCAGGCAGATGTCCGATCGTGCCCTTGGCCAGCGACGCTACGCCCTCGCTCCAGCTCATCAGCAGGGCCGGGTCGTCGGCCAGGTACTGCGAGGTCTGCAGCAGCGCGGGCAGGGCGCGGGCGAGGTAGGGTTCATGGCCGGCCAGCCACGGGTCCAGGCGGCCATCGGCCATCGTGCGCACCGACGCCGCGGCGGTGCCGTGCCACTCGCTGGTCCACACGTTCGGCACCGGCTGCAGGCCCTGCGCCAACGCGGCCGGTTTGCGGCACTCCAGCAGGTCGAGCACCGGCATGCCATTGGTCGCCAGGTGCAGCAGCAGGTCGGCTTTGCCGTCCATGTAGCGCGCGACCGGCCCCAGGTGGGATACCGTCGGGTAGTAGTCCGAATGCGGGGTCACGCCGGTCATCCGCACATAGGCGTGGATCAGGTCGGCACCACCGATGCGGCGCAGGCGCAACTGCCCGGGGCTGTCGAGACCGACCCGCACCAGCTCGGCGCGGATGTCTCCGTCGAGGTCGTTCCAATGCGTCTGCAGCGGCTTGCCGTCGGCGCGCGCGACCATCACCAGGTCGGTGGTGTTGCTGACGTAGATGTCGATGTCGGGAAACTCCTCGACCAGCGCCGCCAGCATCGTCGCCATCAGCGCATCGCTGGTCTCGTAGGAGTGCAGCCATTGCACCAGCACGCCTTCCTCTTTCAGATGCTGCTTGGCGAAGGCGTAGAACTCGCGGGTGAACAGGCTGGCGACACCGCTGACCCAGGGGTTGGACGGTTCGGAGACGATCACATCGTACTTCTTGCCGTTGCGGGCGAAGAAGGTGCGCGCATCGTCGATCCACAGCCGCGAGCGCGGATCGTCGTAGGCGCGCGCGACCTGCGGACCGAATGCGCGCGCGGCCTCGACCATCTTCGGCTCGATCTCGATGGTGTCGACTTCGCGCGGCACCCGGCTGCCCAGCACGGTGTGCGTGGTCATGCCCGAGCCCCAGCCGATGATGCCGATCTGGCGCGGCTCGCGGTGATAGACCAGCGGCAGCAGGCCGAGCAGCACCATCGTGTGCTCGTCGTCCCCGGCGCCGACCGCGAGCGAACGTATCGCCGCGTCGGGCTTGCCATTGGTGGAGATGATCCGATTGCTCTCGCTCGACAGCACGGTGATGGTCGAGGTCTTGCCGTCCTCGATGAACTCGACCTCCGGCGAATCGATGAAGATCGCGCCGGTGCGGAACACGCCGGAAGCCTGGGCGACCGGGTCGGGACGTCCGTACACGGTGCCGGCGAACAGTGCGACGGCGGCCACTGCGATCGCCACCGCCATCCCGCGCCGATTGCTCCGCGTGGCGGCCTGCCCGGCTCCCGTTCCGGCTTCGTGCGCGCGCTGCGCCAGCACGAACAGGCCGACGCCGATCGCGATATCGATCAACGCCGCCGCCACCACCGCGCCGCGCACGCCCAACAGCGGAATCGCCACGTGCACCATGCCGGCGACACCGATGATCGCGCCCAGGGTATTGGCGGCGTAGATCCGCCCGATCACGCTCTCGCCGCCGCCGTTGCGCAGCAGCACCAGGGTGAACAGCGGCAGGGTCATGCCGGCGAAGAACGCGGCCGGAAACATCACCAGCATCGCGATCGACGCGGAGGCCAGCTCGAACAGCCCATAGCCGCTCCAGCTGCGCTGCAGCGCGTCCATGATCCACTCCATCCACTCGAAGCTGCTGGCGAACACCGGCAGCGACAACAGTGCGGCGACCCCCATCAGTACCTGGGCGTGGCCCAGGTAGGTCAACGGCCGAGCGATCCGGTCGGCCCGCTTGCGGATCCACATGCTGCCGCAGGCCAGGCCGAGGATGAAGGCCGCCAGCATCAGCTCGAAACTGTGCACGGTGGTGCCGAGGACCAGGTTCAGCATCCGCACCCAGCCGATCTCGTAGACGAACGAGGCGGCGCCGGAGGCCATGGCGCCGAAGGTCAGCGCGCGCAACAAGAGCGGGTCGACGATGCGGCCGCTCCGAGCTTCCGGCGCGGCGGCCTCTTCCATCGCCGCCGGACGATCGACCTGCTTGCCCAGCCCCCAGGCCAGCACCGCGACCAGGATGTTCAGCACGCCGGCGGCGGCCACCGTGCCCGGCAGGCCCATCATCGGCAGCATCAGGAAGGTCGAGGCCAGCGCACCCAGCGCGGCGCCCAGGCTGTTGGCGAAATACAGTCCCCCCAGCACCTCGCCCTTGCGCTCGGGCCGGGCGCGAATCAGGCCGGCGCTCAGCAGCGGGAAGGTCGCGCCCAGCATCACGCTCTGCGGCAGGATCAGCGCGGCCGCGCTTGTCCACTGGAACAGATGGGCGGTGCCGGAACCGGGCATCCACGGCAACAGCTGGTCGCGGACGAAGCCGATATAGGCATCGAACACCGGATGGAACAGGATCCCGGCCACGCCGATCGCCGCCTCGACCACCGCATAGCACGCGATCAGACGCGTCCAGCGCACGCCGCGACGGCTGGCGATCCAGGCGCCCACCGCCATGCCGCCCATGTAGATCGCCAGCACCAGGGTCTGGGCATGCGCGGCATGGCCCAGCACCAGCCCCAGATACTGCGACCACACCGACTGGTAGATCAGCCCGGAGAAACCCGACAGTACGAACAACAGCAGGGCGATGGGCAGCACCCGCGCCTGACCTTTGCCTTTCTTGGCGCGCGCCGCGTCCACGCGCGCCCCTTCAACCGGCATCGATACCCCCGGCTCCTGGTGCGATTCGATCGAACCGGCCCTACGGCTCGCCTTCGTCGGCTGGCGCATACGCGATGCTCACACCGGCCACATCCTGCTCGGACGTGGTCGTGACCTGCAGACGCGCGCCGGCCACACCGGCGGCGGTCAACGCGTTGTACACGTGCTGGGCGCGGGCCTGGCCCAGCGCGCCGCGCTCGCCCGCCGACAGCCCCGGCCCGGCGCTGCCGCGCAGGGTCAGCGCGGCATCCGGATTCCGGTCCATGTAGCGGACCACCTCGGCGACCTGCGCATCGGCATCGTCGGCGACTTCCGCACCGGCCTTGTAGGTCAGGCCGAGCCGGACCTCCCCCCCCTTTTCCAACCGCTCGGCCAGCGCCTGTGCCGACAGCGCCGCCTGTTCCTGCGCCTCGACCGGGATCTCGGCGATCACCCAGCCGCCACCGATGTCGCCGTAGGTGCAGGCATGGACCCAGACGTGACGGCGCGCATCGCGGACCACGTAGGTCCGCACCGGTTCGGTCGGCCAGCACAGGCCCTTGTTGTACTCGGCAGTGAACTCGCGGGTCAGCACCGCGGCGCGCGCGCCACTGGGCACGACGCCGTCGGCGATCAGGACACCGCCCTTGCCGAGGATCTGCTTCTCCAGCGCCAGCGTCAGCTCCGGGCTGGAAAACACCTTGCCGTCCACGGCCTGGATGTTGCCCTGGTAGATGCGGCCGTTGGCGCCGATGTAGTCGTTCCCGTTCCAGAACGCGAACTGCCCAAGCGCCTGGGTGGACTCGTTCTTGGGCTTGGTGTGGTAACCCTCGGGCAGGTGGAAGAACGGGAACTCGCCGAGCCGGACATCGGTCATCGGCAGCTTGTCGGGGTCGAACTCCGGCGCCTCCTCCTCGGTGGCCGCTTCCTCGGCCTCGTCCGCCTCGGCGTCGGCATCCTCCTCGACGACATCCCCTTCACCAACGCCTTCGGAGCAGCCCGGCACGGCCAGCGTTACCGTTGCAAGCAGCGCGCTCAGCAGCACCGTCCGGGAAAACATGAATCCGCAATGCACTTGTTCGATCCTCGTTGAAACCGGTCCGGACCGGCATGTCCTGATTGCCGGCCCGGCCTGAATTTAAGTCAATGGCTGCCCGTTCCTGCAGCTAGTATCGAGCACGACCCCCACCGTCGGCATCCGGCAGTTCGAACAGTTCCGTCGCATCCTCGACGGTAACCACGCTCAACGCCTGCATCTTGTACATGCGCGAGCGGCCGGCCCGGTGCCCCTCGTACCCGAGGATCAGGCCGCGTGCCGGATCGACCCAGAACTCGCCGCGGGCGGTGCCGCCCGGGCCGCGCTGGCCGGCACCCAGGTAACGCCAGCCCTGCGCGCGGACTCCGGCGATCATCCGTGCGGGAATCTGCCGGCACTGCACGCCCAGCCCACTGCATGGTTCACCCGGGTCGACCCGCAGTTCGGCGAATCCCCGCGCCTGGGCCGGCAGTGCCTGTGCGCGTCCGCTGTCGACCAGCCAGCCATTCCCGCTCTGCTCGTCGATCAGCATGTAGATCGACTCGGCGCCACGCTGATTGAAGTCGATCCGCGACTTGCCTTCGGCCAGATGGATGGTGACCGGCACCGGCCGGTTGCCGTCGGCAAGGCCGGGGCCGGCCTGTCCCTCGATGACCGCCTTGATCCGCAGCGCCTCCTCGGCTCGGACAGGAGCCGCGATGGCGAAAGCGAGGGCAAGGCCGCAGACCACGATCCGGATGGCGGACGCCTTCAGGCTCATGGCAGCAGGTTCTTGTCGTATATCGGCGTCTGCATCCGCACGATCGCGTACGACTCGATCGGAATCCGGTAGTGGCTCCAGAAGCCGAGGCGGTTGCTCATCTTGACCTTTGCCGGATCCAGGAAACCCTGCGGTTTCACGTAGTCCGAATCGCCACGCATCACCCGGTCGACGAACGGCACGATCAGCGGGTAGTGATAGGTGACCTTGATCTTCAGGATGTTGGCGTCCTGGACGTTCATGCCGCTGCTGCCGACACGGCGATCGCGAAACGCCAGGCTGTCGTTGGGCAGGGCGTAGCGGCGATTGTGCTGGCGCTCCTTGTGATTGTCCCAGGCACGCTTGGTCGGACTGATGATCTCGATCTTCGCCGCCCGGCCCAGGCCGATGTCCGCCTTGGCACGGCCCCAGGCCGCGGCGGCGCCACCGGCGCCACCCGAGGTCGCATACAGCGGCATCAGCCCGCGGATCAGGCCACGCTGCATCGCCCCCTTGTCGGCGCCCTTGACCGCGCCCATGCGCGCGGCTTCCAGCGCGGCATAGTCGAGCGTCATCTTGGCCCGGTAGATCAGCACCAGCTGGAAGATCACCAGCACCAGGAACAGGAAGATCGGTGTGACGATCAGGAATTCGACCAGCGACTGTCCGCGCGCGCGCCGGGGCGCTCTGCGGTGGCGTAGGGTTGCATGCTTCATCGGCTGCCTCCTGCCTCCTCGTTGATGCCCGCGCCCACGGCTTCCGGCGCCGCGGCAGGCGACCCGTCGGTGGCCGCCGCTCCGGGCTCCGGCATTGCGGTGACGGGCGTCGCCATCGCCGGTGCCGGAGCGGACACGGCACGGCCGCCGTGCTCCAGCACGCGCGCCGTCGCCTCCGCCAACCGGCGATTCTCCTCATGCACACGGGCACGCTTGCTGCCGCGTTTCTCGCCCGCCTCGAAGGCCTCGTGGGCCAGCTTCAGATGCATCATGCCCATGTTGTGCCAACCGCGGGCATTGCCGGAATCCAGCGCCAACGACTGCTGGTAGGACAGCGCCGCCTGTTGGCTCAGGCCCTGGCGCGCATAGGCGTTGCCCAGACGGTACCAGTAATCGGCTTCGCCGGGCATCGCCTCGACGATGTCGGCATACAGTTCGGCGGCGCGCGCATGGTCGCCCTGCCGGTAGGCCTGCTCGGCCAAGCGCTCGGTTTCGACCAGGTCGATCGTCGCGGCGCGCGGCGCCGGCGCGGACGCACACGCGGCGAGCGCGAGCGACAGGACAACCGGAAGCAAACGAACGCTCAGGCGGCCCATCGCAGCACGTCTCCCACCTTGAGCCCGACCTTCTCGGCGACGCCGCCACGCAGCTCCAGCGCGTCGCGCGCGCCGAATTGCATGCAGCCGCGCCAGGGTCTGATATTGGAATGGATCGACATCACCCGTCCGTCCTCGGCCAGGAACACCACGTCCAGCTCATAACGCATGCCAATGGTGTGGATCGACGAGCACGGCCGGATCAACAGCGCATCGCCGCCATCGGCCGGCAGGGCCGGCGAGAACAGCAGACCACGCAGACGCTGCAGCCAGGTGACCGCGCCCCGCACCTTCGGCAGGACGATCGTGTCTCCGTTGTACAGCGGGCCGCACTTCATAGGATCCCGTCCTGCACCATCTTCAGGTAGATGAAGTAGGCCAGCACGATGAAGACCAGCGGGAAGAAGCAGGTCACCAGCGGCAGCATCATCTTCACCGGCGCTTCCAGGGCCAGCTTTTCCGCCCGCAGGAAGCGCTCCTCGCGTCGCTGCATCGACTGCGCGCGCAGGGTTTCGCCCAGGCTTGCGCCGACGCGGTCGGCCTGGATCAACGCACTGGTGAAGCTGGAGATCTGGGCGATGTCCATGCGATCTGCCAGCCGGCGCAAGGCCTCCGAGCGCGGCAGGCCCGCGCGCAGGTCGCGCAGCATGCGCGAGAACTCCTGCCCCAGCGGTCCCTGCGGGCCCTTCTGCACCGCCTGCTCGATCGCGCCGGTGATGTTCAGGCCGGCTTCGACCGACATGGTGATGAAGTCGAGGAAGATCGGCAGGTCGCGGATCACCTTCTTGACCCGCAGCTTGCGGCGATCGCTCAACCACAGGGACGGGTACAGCCAGCCGATCGGGGCACCGAGCACGAACGCCAGCATCAGGCTGCCGAAACTGGGGTCGAGCATCATCAACACCGCGAAGAACATCGCGGTCGCGATGCAGGCACCGACCACTCGCAGGCCGGCCAGCTCCTCGGGCGAGACCAGATAGTCCTGGCCGGCGCTCTGCAGCGCGCGGTGGGACTTCTCCATCGATTCCGAGCTCAGCCGCGGTCCGATGATGTGGGTCGCGATCGTGACCAGCGGCCAGATCATCCGCAGCATCGCCGGCAACGGATCCTGGTACTCGCGCTCGGCCTTGGGCGCGGACTGCAGGATGCCGCGGATCGCCACCATGGCCATGACGATCGCCGCACAAATCATCAGGGAGAGAATAATCAGCATTATATGTCGATCGTCATGATTTTCAGGCAGATCTTGTAGCCCACGTACTCGAGGACCGCACCGATCGCGATGACGCCGTAGCCGATCGGCGTATTGAACATCGGCTCCATCGTGTCCGGATACATGAAGGCCAGGTAGGCGACCATGCCGACCGGCAGCATCGCCATCACGATGCCCTGCAGGCGGCCCTGCGCGGTCAGCGCCTTGACCTTGTTCTCCATGATCAGGCGCCGGCGCAGGGTCTCGCCCAGGGTCGCCAGGCTCTCGGCCAGATTGCCGCCGACCTCGCGCGAGATCTGCACCGCCGACACGAACAGGCGGGCGTCGAGGATCGGCACCCGCTCGGCGAAGTGGTCGAGTGCCTCGTCGGTCTTGACGCCGATGCGCTGCTCACGCAGCACCAGCGCCAGCTCCTGCGCCAGCGGTGGATAGCCGTCCTTGATCAGCCCCTCCAGCGCCGGCGAGAAACCCAGGCCGGCCTTCATCGTGCCCGACAGCATCATCAGCGCGTCCGGCAGCTGCGCCTGGATCTTGTTGAGGCGACGCTGCTTGAGGAAGGCGTACAACTTCTTCGGCAGCACCGCGATCAGGCCGGCGAGAACCGCGGCGACCACCCAGTTGCCGCTGATGATCCAGGCCAGCAACGGCAGGACCACGAACATCGCGATGTTCAGCGTATACAACTTGGAGGGGTCGACGAACAGGAACATGTCGGCCAGGTTCGCCTTGGCCTGGTCCATGAACGCGTCCTGGTAGCGGGCCATGAACTTGTCGCCCGCGCTGGCGAAGTACAGCCCCGCCAGCAGCATCGAGCAGAAGGCCAGCCCAGCGATCATCCATATCATCGCCGCCTACTCCTCTACCTTCCGGAAGATGTCCAGATCGATCGGCACACCGCGATCGGCCAGCTCTTCCATGAACTCGGGGATCGCGCCGGTGGGCGTGAAATAGCCCTCGACCTTGCCGTCGCGCCCGTTGAAGGTGCTGACCTTGAAGCTGAAGATGTCCTGCAGCTGGATGGTGCCGCTCTCGATGCCGGTCACCTCGGTGATGTGACTGACCTTTCGCGAGCCGCAGGGATAGCGGCGCTGGTGGACGATCATGTCGACCGCCGAGGAGATCTGTTCGCGCACCACCGCCATCGGCAGGTCCATGCCGGCCATCAGCACCATCACCTCGACACGCGAAATCGCGTCGCGCGGCGAGTTGGCATGGGCGGTGGTCAGCGACCCTTCGTGGCCGGTGTTCATCGCCTGCAGCATGTCCAGGGTTTCGCCACCGCGGCACTCGCCGACCACGATGCGGTCCGGCCTCATTCGCAGCGCGTTCTTCACCAGGTCGCGGATCGTGACCTGGCCCTTGCCTTCCAGGTTCGGCGGACGCGCTTCCAGCGCGACCAGATTGGGCTGGACCAGCTTGAGTTCGGCCGCGTCCTCGATGGTGACGATGCGGTCGCGGTCGGGAATGAAGTTGGACAGGATGTTCAGCAGGGTGGTCTTGCCCGAACCGGTACCGCCGGTCACGACGATGTTCTTGCGCTCGCGCACCGCGATCTCGAGGAAGGCCAGCATCGACTCGTCCAGCGAGCCGAAGGTGATCAGGTCGCGGCCCTCGAGCTTGCGCTTGGCAAACTTACGGATGCTGATGCTGGGGCCGCGCAGCGCGATCGGCGGAATGATCGCGTTGACGCGCGAGCCGTCCTTCAGGCGCGCGTCGACCATCGGCGAGCTTTCGTCGATGCGGCGGCCCAGCGGAGTGACGATGCGCTCGATCGCCGACAGCACCGCGCGATCGTTGGTGAAGTACACCGGCGACTTCTCGATCCGGCCGGCGCGCTCGATGTAGATCTGGTCGTGCGCATTGACCATGATCTCGGTCACGCTGTTGTCTTCGATCAGGTTCTCCAGCGGGCCGAGGCCGATCGCCTCGTCCAGGACCTGCTTGGCGAGCATCTTGCGATTGATCACCTTCGGCAGGTCTTTGTACTCCTTGTCCATGACCGCATCGATCAGCTCGCTGGTCTTGGTCCTGAGCTCCTCGTCGCTGAGGCTGTGGACGTCGATGCGGCGCAGGTCCAGCTGCTTGAGCAGGGACGCGTGCACGCGCTCGCGCCAGACCACGATGTCGGGCGGCACGTCGTCGGTGGTCGCCAGATCGGTCGAGGCCGACGCGGGTGCCGGTGCCGCGACGGCGGCCGGTGGCGGCGGCGACGCCTCGCCCCCATTGAACGAGGGCGCCGGGGCTGGCTTGTGCCCCGCCGAGGGCGCCGCGCGCTTGGCCTTGCCCAGCTCGGAGCTGATCCGCAGCTTGTAGTCGCCGATCTCGACCAGGTCGGTCTCCTCGACGGGGCCATGCTGGCTCTTGATCGCGGAGCCGTTGACGCGCACGGTCGCGCGTCCGCCAGTGCTTTCGATGTAGATCGCCTCGTCGATCACGCGAATGGTGGCGTGATGCTTGGCGATGCTCCAGCCCTGCAGGATCACCAGGTTCTCGTCCGAACGTCCGATGCCGCACTCCTTGTGCAGGCAGCGGACGGTCCTGGGACCTGATTTACCCGTTTCTACGACGACGTTGAACATCCGGGCCTCAGTCGAAGATTTCCGAGCCGATCGTTTCCTCGAACTCCTCGAGGAGGCGGTCGCTCTTCTGGATCGCATCGATATTGCGCTCGTGGTCCGGCGTTATCACACGCGGGGTCACGAACACCACCAGGTCGGTGCGGCCCTTCTGGAACTCGTCGGAACGGAACAGGCGGCCCAGGATCGGGATGTTGGCCAGGCCCGGAATGCCGCTGAAGCCCTTGCTGCCCTCGATGTCGACCAGGCCGGACAGCACGATGGTCTGGCCGTCCTTGACGTTGAACTCGGTCTCGGTCTTGCGGGTCAGCAGGCCGGGGATGCCCTCGACCGAGACCGTGCGGTCCAGCTTGCTGATCTCGGTCATGATCGAAGCCGAGATCTCGTTGTTGCGGTTGACCACCGGCTGGATGTTCATGCGGATGCCGTATTCCTTGAACTCGACGCTGGTCTGGCCGAACGAGCCCACCAGCGGCAGCGGGATCTCGCCGCCGGCCAGGAAGGTCGCGACACCGCCGCTGCGCGCGCTCAACTGCGGGGCAGCCAGTTCGAAGGCATTGCCGGTCCTGGTCAGCAGGTTGATCTTCGAGGCGATGCTGGTCGCGATACCGAAATAGGTCTCCATCGGGTTGATGCGCGCCGGCAGCTGGTCGGCGATGTCATCGAACACGCTGCCGGCGGGCAGCACCCGGTAGAACGAGGACGAGAAGTCCTTGATCGCGCCGCCAGTCGGGCCGTCGATCTGGTTCTGCCAGGCGATGCCGAGTTCGCGCAGGCCGTCGCGGCTGACCTCCATGAGGCGCACGTCCATCAGCACCATCGGCTGCATCGCCACCAGATCGGTGGTGCTGAGGTCGATCACGTTCGGGAACAGCGTCTGGATCGCCTCGATCTGCGCCGCGTCGTGCGGATGCAGTTCGCCGGTGATGACCACATTGCCGGCGACGTCGGAGATCTGCGCGGTGGTGTTGGGTCCCAGCATCTGGCGCACCGCCGCCGACGTGGCGCTGGTGTCCTTGGCATTGACGACGACCTGGATCGAGCGCTGACCGCCATCCTCGTACCACAGGTGGACGGTGGTCTCCCCGGTCTTGCCGGTACCGGCGATCAGCACCAGCTGGCGCTTCTCGATGGTGGTGACCTCCAGCACCTCGCCGTTGCCGACCGCGACCCGCGCCAGCGGGCGGGCGCTGGTGTGGACGAGAACCTGGCCCCCGTACATGTTCAACTGATTCGGAAGCGTCGCCATCTGCGCATTCGAGACACCGACCATACCCAACGCGGCGGCGACGAACAGCGCGCACCGCAAAAAGACATTCCTTGCCATCGTCAAACTATCCCCTGGCGTTAGTTGCTGCCGCCGATGATGTACTCGACACCATCGGTCTTGATTCCCCCGAACGAAGCCATCAGCTCGTTCTCGGTCAACCCGTCGAGGTTGAACGGGGTCTTGTCATCCAGGTTGCGCAGGATGATCCTCAGGTCGCCGGTTTCCTCGGCGACGGTCAGCTTCTGCGCCTGGTCCGGCGACAGCTCCAGCGTCATCGTGGAGTAGCCTTCGCTCTCCTCCTCGCCCAGCGTTTCCCCGACGCGGGCACCGGTGGCAAGCACGATGATGTTCTCCAGCAACGGGAACACCCGCTCGCCGGTCGAACCGTTGCGCTTGGCACCGCCGTCCTGGGCCTCCTCGGCACCGACGGTGAAGAAGATGTCGACCGCGTCGCCGGGCGCGATCATGCCCGACACCGAGTTGTTCTCGTTGACCGACAGGGTGTAGCCGACCTTGCCCAGCGGGATCACCCGCGAGAACTGCTGCGCGGCCGGCACCAGCGCGCTGGCACTGAGCGGCGCGCCGCCGCGGACCGGCGACCGCACCAGGCGATCCACGTACTCGCCATAGTTCTCGGCGGTGACCGCATCGGCCGGCACGAACTCGGTCGGCACGCTGCGCAACACCATCTCGTCCTCGGTGACCGCCTCTCCGATCTCCAGATCCCGGAAGGCCACCACCACCTCGGTCTCGTCGACCTGGGCATCGGCGACCGCCTTGTCGATGGTTTCCTTGACGTAGGTGACGCTCATCAGTGCCGCCAGTCCACCGAGCAGGAGGGCCCCGCCGATGAAGAGCACGTTCTTGTTCAACTTGGGCAATGCCACGATTACCTCTTACTCACAAGTTCGGTAGTGGAAAGGTTGTCGACAGGCTGTAGGCGAACGCTTCATAGACACTCTTGATCGCGTTCAGCGTTTCGGCGACGACATTCGGATTGGAAACCAGCACCAGCACGGCCAGGCCGGTAACGATGGTGTACTCGATGAGCGCGCTGCCGCGCTGCTGCTTGCGGCTCGGCGTCGGGTGGTAACGGCGTAGGGGTTTCATGGATGAGCTCCCGCGCTGCTGATCATTCGATGTTCACGACAATGACGGTCTCGGGCGGCTGGTCCCGGGTCAGCGCCAGCGACAGCCTGGCGTCGCCGGATCCGGCGAGATTGACCACGCATTCGTTCGAGGACGCGAGGCACTGCTCGGGATCGCGCTCCAGCTTCCAGCCCCGCATCTGCAGGCGCTGCACGTAGTAGCGCATGTTCACGTACGGGCTCAGCCGGTTCTTCATCACCAGGGTGCGCGCATCGTTGGACGTGTCCAGATAGCGGATGTCGCTGACCACCTCGGTGTTGGCCGGCTTGTCGAAGCCCTTGCCCAGCTCGGCCTCGACCGGCTTGTCCGGCAGTTCCATCACCCCGACCGTCCCTTGCGAGCGCGACCCCATTCCGGTGAGCTCGACGGTGACGTAGTGCTTGCCCTCCAGATGGCCGACGATGGTCTTGCCGTCGAGGCGATCGACGACGACCTCGCTCCCCCACTGGCGGCGATAGAACTCGATCGCGTCGTCCACGCTCATCGGAAACGAAACCTGGCTGGCCCGCATCGGCACGCCGTTGTAGAGCATGTTCTTGCTGACCGCCTGGCCGCTGGCCCCATCCGGCAGCGGCACCTTCGGCCACGCGCCCACCGGCGGCGCCAGCGCCAATGCCAGCAGGGACGCCGCCAGCAGGCGTCCGCGATACGCATGCGACCCGCGCATGCGCCTAGCGTCTCTTCAACTTGTCGGACGGGATGATGTCCGGTTGCACATAGCCGGGGCGCAGACGGGTGATCGGTCCGATGATCGGAACGAAGTCGGCGCCGTCGATCTTCTCGAAGAAATCGCCACTGTTGTCGGCGACCGAGGTCGGCGAAAGCGTCTTGACCTGGCTGAGCACGCTGCGCTCGCGTCCGGCCGACGGCTGGCCGTCGAGGCCGTTGCCAGCCGCATTCCAGGCGTCGGCAAGCAGGGTGTGATGGCTCTTGAACTCCAGGTCGATGCGGTCGAACGGCGCGAGATAGCTCGCACGCGAACCGTTGCGGTTCTTCAGGTTCTGCGGCTTCAGCGTGACCTCGGCGGTGATCAGGCCGTTCTTGTTCGGCGGGAACTCGCCGGGCAACTTCTCCAGCAGCCCACCGATGCGGCCGAACAGGCCGCTCAGGCCGCCCGGCGCCTCGTTCTTGTAGGCCTCCAGGGTAATGTCCTGCCCGCGCAGCAGCTCCTTGTTCGAGAAGGTGTTGAGCATCTCGTTCTTCAACCGCCCGGTCGCGTTGCCGGTGATGTTCGAGCGGATCACCGTGTCGGCATCGCCGAAGTTGTGCTCGCGGATGAAGGCCAGTTGCGCGGCACGACCGCCGTTGAGCTGGTTGAACTTGAAGTCGCGCGTGACCGTCGCTTCCCAGGCCGCCGTGCGCGCGGCCTGCTGGGCCATCTGCTTGGCGTGGAAGTACTTGGCGAGGGTCGGCACCAGCAGGAACAACGGCACCAGGACGGCGGACAGCACCGCCACCTCGACCATCGCCTGCCCACGCTGTCGATTGCGCGCCCCCTTACGGCGCAAGACCACGTTCATGTCACGATCCCTCCCGTCCTTCGACTTCCGATGGCAGCAGTGCATCCTTCGTCCACGGTTCGCCCAGCATGAAGCGGGTCAACGTGACGCGCGCGCCATTGCCCGCCGCCGGCTCCTGGCTGAGGATGATTTCGTACTCGGACAAGGGGTCGGTGACCTGGAAGAACCCCGGCGACGCATCGAATCCCCATTCGGCGCCGCCACTCCACTTGCACACCACCCCCTGCGCGGACTTCCACTGCAGGCAGGCCTGCCCCTGCACTTCGCTCCTTGCTCCCCGTTCGATCCCCGTCCCATTCGCCGCCGCCTCGGCATTCGCGTCGACGGCCTCGACCGCATAGCGCAGCAGCGCGTCCGGATCCCCCGGCCCCTCGCTGGCGACCGCCATCCCCGGCAGCTCGTAGGCCACCGACCGCTCGGCATCGATGTATTCGTGGACACCGCTGTGCTCGAGGCTGAAGTGGCACTGGTTGATGTCGCCGCTGCTGGCGAGGTTCCAGTACTCGCGTCGCAGCGCGATCCGCTCGGGCGTGATCCACCACTGCAACCGCCCCGTCCCCAGCAGCGCGCTGTCGTCGGCCGACAGCGGCACCGTCGATACGCCCGCCTGCTGGCAGGCCTGCAGCATCGCCTGGTACTCGGCCTGGCCGGCATTGCCACCGTCGGCCAGGGTTTCGACCTTGGCATCGGCGTACACGCTGGGCATGTCGTCCGATACCGCCGCCATCGCCTCGCCGTCTTCCGCCGCGCAACCGCCCACGCCCAGCAGGGCGACCGCGAGTATCGATACGGACAGGCCGGCGTGGCGCCGGTACGAATGGATGTGCCTGCAATGCCCCATGCTCACGGCCCCGTGACCAGCGATCCGATTCCGACCTTGGTGTAGACCGAGTTCGGGGTTTCGACCAGGCGCGCCTGCCAGTACGGGCTGAACAGATTGCCCATCTCGAGCTGATCGTCGCTGGAGGGGCGACCGTTCCAGCGGCGCGGCACCATGCGCCGGAACAGCGCGCTGTACGGTGCGCGGTTGAAGTAGACCTGCGCGGTCGATATCGCACTGATCTTGTTGACGTTGCTCTTCAGCTCCATGTCGCTGCCGGCGGGCCCACCGATACCGTTGATGTCCTGGCTGGTGCGCGCGTTCCTGCGGTCGCTGGTGACGTAGACCGAGAAGATCGGACCGGCCTTGTCGTTGTTCGCGTCCGGATTCTCGGCGAAGCCCTTGCGGACATCGTCGTAGTCGCGCAGGCCCTGGTAGCCGGTGAAGTAGGCGTCGTTGCGCTTGGTATAGGTGCGCTGGGTGATATTGCGGTACGGGAACGGCTTGTACAGGTTCACCGACGGCTGGGTCTCGGCCATCCGCTTGGCGATCCAGTTGGTCGCACCGCCGTACTGGCGGTAAGTCGGACGACGGTTGTGGTAGTAGGCGCGCCAACCGTTGCCGCGACCGCTACGCCCGCCGGCGCGGATGCCGGGGAAGAACTTCGGTCGCGGGCTCGTGTTCTCGACCGCCTGTGCGCCACCCCAGCCCAGCGGGATGTTGATGTCGGACAACGGCCACGGCAGGTTGATCTTCATCCGCAGGATGTCCACCGCCGCCCAGCGGTCGTAGTCGACCATGTCGGTGCCGCCGTTGGCCGGGAAGCTGATGATGAAGAGGCTGTTGCGCTGACTGCGGTCGGCGCTGAAATGATCGCGCGACTCCATCACCACATTGCGATAGCGGTCCATGCCCGCGGTACGCCGTTTGCGACCGGGCACATCGTGTTTCTGCAGGAAACTGTTGGGGCCGTCCGAGGCGGCGTTCCGCAACTGCTGGGCCAACACCACCCAGCCGGTCGCGTCGATCTCGGCGGTGGGGTCGTTCTTCTGCAGCACGTCCTTGGCGATCTGCGCGGCCTCGATGCCGCCCCAGCGGACGAAGGTCCTGGCCGCGCCGGCAAGCAGTCCGTTGAGCCCGTCGAGCAACTGGATCGCAGTGGCGGCCAGGGGGCGATACACGGTCCGCACGCCGCCGACCACGACCTCGACGACTTTGTAGGCGGCTTCCATCGCCGCGAATATCGCGCCGACATAGGGGATGTACTTGAGCCAGCTCAGCGCCTCGATGAACAGCGCGGTGTGGGTGTGCAGGTAGTTGGTCCAGGACCAGATGCTGACCAGCTGCGCGACCGCGACCTCGTTGGCGACCCGCCCACGGTTCATGTAGGCGGCGAAATTCAGGGTGCGTGCCTGCTGGACGGCGACGCTGTAGGCGGCCGCGTCGGCGCTGTTGACCAGCTGCACTTTCTTGTTGACGGACTGACCGGTGTCGAAGACCAGGATCAGGCCCAGGCACAGGATCGACACCAGCACGACGAACAGCACCAGCGCCTGGCCACGGACACTCCTGCGGCCACCCGGTCGAGGGGCTTTGCGCGCGCGCATGATTGGCATCGACAACTGCTGCATGACGGCTCCTTCCGCTGCGAATACGGGCACCGACCAGCACCGGGCTCACGCCCTGCTGGTCGTTCATCTACGGTGCGAGGCCCGTGCCCCGGCAGTCGCCGGGGCACGGGCAGTGACATCAACGCGCGTTGTCGTTGGTGTACTTGTCCAGACCCTTGTTCTTGCTTTCCTTCTCCGCCTTGTCAGCGGACTTCTGGGCCTTGTCGATGGCCGAGCCGGCGGACTGGCCCGAGAGCTCCTTGGCCATACCACCGACCTGCGAGCGGACGGTGCCGCCGAAGAAGGTGAACACGGCGATAGCCGCGATAGCGATCAGGGCGACGATGATGATGTATTCCACCATGCCCTGTCCGCGCTGACGGGATCCAAAACGACGCTGCTTGAGTTCCATGAGAAAATTCTCTCCATCTCGTTACACAAATTCCCTGGCGCCACCTGGCATCCAAGGCGTGGCGTGGGGTAGCCGTAGCTACCATTCTTCATGCTTGCGGCACAAAAAAAAGACGACGGGCGTCACCTTTCGTCCCGCAAGGTCAAACTGAACGTACACTGTCGAAGTGACAAGTTCAAGACTCACGCGTATGGAAGCACCGCGCGGACCCGGTCCGCACGGTGCTGGATCTCAGCCAAGTATTTGAAGCGAAAGAGAGACCGGGAAGCCTGTCTCAGCGCGCGGCGGCGGCGGTCGCGGCGATCTGCTCGCGGATATCGGCACAGGCCTGATCGCGCTGTGCGGCCGACATCGTCGCCCAGCGCTGCGCGATCTTGGTCTCGGCCCGGGCAAAGGCCTGCTCGAACGACGCCGCGTCCAGGCCGCGCTGCAGGTGCACCGCCTTCTGCTGCTGCTTCATCGTCGCCAGCTCCTGCTCGGAGTAGCCGCCGCAGGTCTTGGCGGTGGCGTGCATCATGCCGCCGATCTCGGCCATCTGCGCGGCCATGCCGCCGGGCCCGCCCTGTTGGGCGAATGCGATCAACGGGACGGCAACGGCGGTCAACGCAAAAACGCGGACGGCGGCGGGAACCCTGGGGGGCGTGGGCGTACGGGTCTTGGACACGGATGCGCTCCTTGCATGGGGGAGTCTGTAGACGGGGCGGCCACCGGGACGCACCCCCTGGATTTGACGGACCGCCATGGCATCACCACGCCATGGCACCGACTTTCGGAGCCCGACCATAACAACTCGCAACGGCCGGTTTCCTGCACGCAGCGAACAGTATTCAGCCTCGCATCAGAATCGATGCCGCGCCCATGATCCCGGTCACGCGAGCAGGGTGATTGGCTTCAAGCTCAGCGCGCTGAGCTCTGCGGATCGCAGTCGGCACCGGCGCAATGCTCATGGTCGGTACGGCGCAATCCCGTAGTCCTTCGCCAGGTCATCCGGACACCCCTTGAGACGCAGGAACATCTCCGCCTTGTCTCGGTTGAGCGCATCCTGCATCTGGCCAAAGGTCTGCGAAGACTCGCCCTTCAGCGCCGGAATCGCCGCCGCCAGATTGTCGCGATAATCGTCCCAGTTGGAGCGCGGCATGCTCGCGAGCAGCTTGTCCACGTGCTCCTCGATTGCGCGCGCGTCTTCGGCGTCGATGCCGGTCCGCACCGGCGGCTCGAAGGACTGGCCGGAGCGGATCGCGATCCGCTCGTCGACGATCCCCACCAACTCCTCGTACTGGAGGATCGCCTCCTGTCGCTTCGCCTCCGGCAGGCGGTCCAGCGGGGGAATCTCCTCCCGCTTGGCGCGCCGATACTCGGCGATGATCGCGCTTGAGTCGCACGGTGCGGGCTCCGGCACGCGCGACTCGGCGGGCCAGGCCCAGGCAGCGACGCCAACCAGCCCGACCACCAGGACACAAGGCAACGCGGCCTTCTTCATGCTCAACCTCCCTGTTCCACCTTCACCGACTCCACCTTCAAGAAGGCGGGCGATCTCCGCCGCCCGCCACTGGATCGCTCGGCACCGCCCGCGCTGCGCGGGCGGCACGATACGAGCGATCAGATCCTGACCAGTTCGACCCGGCGGTTCTTGGCCCGGCCCTGCTCGGTGGCGTTGTCGGCGACCGGCTCGCTCTGACCCAGGCCGCGGGCCTGCAGGCGGCCGCCGTCGATGCCGCGCGCGACCAGGGCGGCGACCACCGACTTGGCGCGCGCCTCGGACAGCGCCTGGTTGTGGCCGGCGTCGCCGGTGGCGTCGGTGTGGCCGTCGATCGACAGCTTCAGCGCCGGGTCGTTGTTCAGCAGGTTGGCGACCTGCTCGATCTGCGGCATCGAGCCGGGCAGGATGTCGGCCTTGTCGACCGCGAAGTTGACCTGCATCGCGACCTTGCCGTTGGCGTCGATCTCGCGCTTGAGCGCATCCGCCGGCAACAGGCTGGCGGTGGCCTCGAACGGCTTGGCCTCGACGATGATCATGCCGGCGCCGGCGCTGTCGGCGCACAGGTGCAGCCAGACCGTCTTGTCGACGCCGCGGATCACATAGGTCTGCACCGGGTTGTTGTAGACGTCGCCCCAGCCGTCGACCAGGTTCTTGCGGACGTCGCGGCTGACGCCCTCCAGCAGGTCCGGCGCGATCGCAGAATCGGTCACCAGCACGCCACCGGCCTGCTCGATCACGTGCTGGACGTTGCGCTCCAGCTCCAGGTCCGAATAGGTGTGGCCCGACTGCTCCTGGATCGTCGCCAGGTAGGCCTTGCCCTCGACGTTCTCCAGCCGGTCGCCGGTCCAGAACGGCACCCGCGCGATGTTCAGGGTCTGCTCGTTGATCGCCTCGTAGCCGGTCGGCAGGGCGATGAACGGGAACGCGCCCAGGGTGTGATCGGACACCGGCACCGCGGCCAGGTCGAATCCGGCCGGCGCCGCCGGCTCGGACGCCGGCATCGCTTCGGCGCCGGTGTCGGTCGCGGCCATCGCCGCATCGGGGGCGGAGTCCTGGGCCGCGGCCGGCTGCTCCGAACCGCCGCAGGCCGCCAGTGCGCCGACGGCCATCGCCACCATCACGCCACGTCGCATCATGCTCATAGAACACCGGATTGCCATCTTGTTCCTTCCTTTCTGGGTGGGAGAGCCGGGCCAGGGACCA
>NZ_VICD02000329.1 GCF_006546735.2 Marilutibacter maris
GGCCGCGGCCGGCGCGGCCCGGACCGGGGTCTGGGTCGCTTCACGGATCGCGGTCGCGGCGAAGCCGCCGAAGGCGGCGGCCAGGGTCAGGGCGACGAGCAGTCGCTTCGGTGTCTTGGTCGCGTTCTGCATGGTGTGAGAATGGTCGGCGGTGGGCTTGTTCAGGTTCAGTCTCCTGCATCCGCGCTAAATCGTCGATGAAACCGGTCGACGGAACCGTTCGACGGAACCCGCCGGGCAAGCCGGTCGGCATCGGCGGCGCGATCGCTTCGGTCGTCGCGGTGCGGGCAGATTCTGACCGACGGCGCGGTTGCGCGCATGTGGCGCGACCGCGATCACGGGCGATGCAGGGTGACGAGCGCAAACTGCGTGACCGACATCAAAAAACCGTTGACAGGCTCCGGGGCCACGCGTAGCTTGGGACCCCGCCGGACGACACAACATGTAGTGGTTGTGATCGTCATGTGAACCCAAGGGTTGTGAACACGCCTGTTCGTGTTCGACTTGGAACGACTCGGTGCCCAGGCGGTGTCTCAAGGGGGCATGCAGTGGCGCAGACACGGCGATTTGGCCCAGGACAACACGGAATTTCCGCGGCGCGTTGAGTGCTGCCGCGGGCATGCGCGTCGGCGGCGGCCGCCGCGCAGGGTGCCAGGGACGGTTGTGCGCAGTCACCACAATCAGATTCGAATGACGCGGCCCGGCTCACCATCGGGCCCGAACGAGGAGACAGGAACAGCATGAGTACGGTGCGCCTCGAGGCAGTGAAACCGGCGGCAAGGGACATCCAGCTGCAGCCGGCATCCCTGGACATCTGGGACAAGAAATACCGGTTGAAGACCAAGACCGGCGAGGCGGTGGACGAGGACATCGACGCGACCTACAAGCGTGTCGCCAAGGCGCTGGCCGAGGCCGAGCCCGGCAGCGAGAAGCAGCAGTACTGGTACGAGCGCTTCGTGTGGGCGCTGCGCCGCGGGGCGATCCCGGCCGGCCGCATCACCTCCAATGCCGGCGCGCTGGCGCACAAGCCGGCCACCAGCACCATCAACTGCACCGTCTCCGGCACCATCGAGGACTCGATGGACGGCATCCTGCAGAAGGTCCACGAGGCCGGCCTGACCCTGAAGGCCGGCTGCGGCATCGGCTACGAGTTCAGCACCCTGCGCCCGCGCGGCGCCTTCGTCGCCGGCGCCGGCGCCTACACCTCCGGGCCGATGTCCTTCATGGATATCTACGACAAGATGTGCTTCACCGTGTCCTCGGCCGGTGGCCGTCGCGGCGCGCAGATGGGCACCTTCGACGTGTCCCATCCGGACGTGAAGGACTTCATCCGCGCCAAGCGCGAGGACGGCCGCCTGCGCCAGTTCAACCTGTCGCTGCTGATCACCGACGGCTTCATGCAGGCGGTCGAGGACGACGCCGACTGGCCGCTGGTGTTCCCGCTGAACACCAAGGAAAAGACCGACCTCGACCTGGACAACCCCGAGCAGGTGGTCTGGCGCGACTGGCCGACCCACCGCAACTACATCGTCCGCGACGACGGCCTGGTCGCCTGCAAGATCTACGGCCACATCCGCGCGCGGCACCTGTGGGACATGATCATGGTCTCGACGTACGACTACGCCGAGCCGGGCTTCATCCTGATCGACCGCGTCAACGAGATGAACAACAACTGGTGGTGCGAGAACATCCGCGCGACCAACCCCTGCGGCGAGCAGCCGCTGCCGCCCTACGGCGCCTGCCTGCTGGGCTCGGTCAACCTGACCAAGTTCGTCCGCAACCCGTTCACCGACAAGGCCGAGTTCGACTGGGACGAGTACAAGGAGGTCGTCCGCGTCTTCACCCGCATGCTCGACAACGTGGTCGAGATCAACGGCTTGCCGCTGCAGCAGCAGCGCGACGAGATCATGCGCAAACGCCGCCACGGCATGGGGTTCCTCGGCCTGGGCAGCACCCTGACCATGCTGCGGATGAGGTACGGCGAGGCCGACTCCTGCGAGTTCACCGAGCGCATCGCCAAGGAAATGGCGATCGCCGGCTGGGAGATGGGTCTGGAGCTGGCCCGCGAGAAGGGCCCGGCGCCGATCATGGAGGAGCGCTTCGAGGTCACCGCCGAGATGCTGCGCAAGCGTCCGGAGATGAAGAAGGACGGCTGGAAGGTCGGCCAGGAGATCCCGGGCAAGGTCCTGCACGCGCGCTACAGCCGCTACATGCAGCGCGTGGCCGAGGCCGCTCCGCAGCTGGTCGACGAGCTGGCCGATGTCGGCAGCCGCTTCACCCACCACAGCTCGATCGCGCCGACCGGCACGATCTCGCTGTCGCTGGCCAACAACGCCTCCAACGGCATCGAGCCCAGCTTCGCCCATCACTACAGCCGCAACGTGATCCGCGAGGGCAAGAAGTCGAAGGAGAAGGTCGACGTGTTCTCCTTCGAGCTGCTGGCCTACCGCGAGCTGGTCAACCCCAAGGCGATGCCGTTCAGCGACGACGCCGCGGCCAAGTTGCCGGAGTACTTCATCGCCGCCGACGACATCACCCCGAAGGCGCATGTCGACGTCCAGGCCGCCGCCCAGAAGTGGGTCGACAGCTCGATCTCCAAGACCGCGAACGTCCCGACCGACTATCCGTACGAGGACTTCAAGGACATCTACACCTACGCCCACAAGCAGGGGCTGAAGGGCTGCACCACCTTCCGCTTCAACCCCGCCGCCTTCCAGGGCGTGCTGGTCAAGGAGGCCGACCTGGAGAACACCACCTACCGCTTCGAGCTGGAGGACGGCCAGGTGGTCGAGGTCAAGGGCAACGAGCAGATCGAGTACGATGGCGAGATGCACACCGCCGCCAACCTGTTCGACGCCCTCAAGGAAGGCTATTACGGCAAGTTCTGACCGGGTCCGCGGTCGCGGTCGGGGAGCGTCCCGGCCGTGTCCCGGCACGCGGTCGACGGCGGGGGCGGCCGGATCGTCCCGGGGTGGCGGAACGGCGGTCGCCACCCGGCTCCAGAGGCCTTGCCCGCCCCGCATGCAGGCATCTTGATTGCGCGCGCGGCAGGTATAGCATCGCCATTGGAGCACCGCTCAACCAGGTCCTGCATCGGCGGCGGTATCGCCAGGCGCTCCATGAAGTCCCAACCAGTTGTTGACTCGACCACAAGATCGAAACGGATACGCCCGCGAGGAGGGCACATGAGCAACGGCAATGGAGTAACGGCGACCCTGTCGCAGGTCGCGGACAACGCGATGGAGACCGCGTCCGGCATCGCGCACAAGGCCGAAGACGTCGTCAAGTCGGTACGCAAGGCGGCCGCCAAGGCCCGCAAGAACGCCGAGAAGACCGCCAAGGATGCCGGCGAGTCGGCCGGCAAGACCGTGGCCAAGGCGAAGAAGGCGGCCAAGAAGGCGGTGGGCTCGGCCAAGAAGAAACTGGCCGCGGCCAGCGCCGCCGCCAAGAAGGAGGCAGCCGCGCTGAAGGGCCGCAAGGCGGCGAAGAAGGCCGCCAAGAAGACCGCGAAGAAAGCGGTGAAGAAGGCCGCACCGAAGAAGGCCGCCAGGAAGGCGGTGAAGAAGGCCGCGCCGAAGAAAGCCGTCAAGAAGGCGGTGAAGAAGGCCGCACCGAAGAAGGCCGTCAGGAAGGCGGTGAAGAAGGCCGCGCCGAAGAAAGCCGCCAGGAAGACGGTGAAGAAGGCCGCACCGAAGAAGGCCGCCAGGAAGACGGTGAAGAAAGCCGCACCGAAGAAGGCCGCGCGCAAGGTCGTGAAGAAAACGGCAGCGAAGAAGGCCGTGAAGAAGGCCGCTCCCAGAAAGGCGGCCAAGAAGAAGTAAGCAAGCCCCGAGCCGTAACCCCCTCCCCCGACCGGGGGAGGGTTCAGGCAGAACCGCCCCGGCGCATCGCAGCACGCGCCCCGGCACGCACCACCGCAACAACGCATCAGGAGCAGGGCCGATGGCCGTCAAGATCGACAAGAAAATCAAGGGCTACAGCGTCGTCACCCCGGAAGACAAGGCCAAGCAGGCCGAGGCCGCCAAGGCCGAGGCGGTCAAGCGCGAAGCGGCCGAGGCCGAGGCGCTCGGCGACAACGTCATCCAGATGCACGAGCGCATCGAGCGCCCCGAGACCCTGATCGGCTCCACCTACAAGCTCAAGACGCCGCTGTTCGAGCACGCCCTGTACGTCA
Source organism: Marilutibacter maris (assembly GCF_006546735.2). Taxonomy (GTDB): domain Bacteria; phylum Pseudomonadota; class Gammaproteobacteria; order Xanthomonadales; family Xanthomonadaceae; genus Marilutibacter; species Marilutibacter maris. Next base: position 4,175 of record NZ_VICD02000329.1, read on the forward strand.
CGATCAACGACATCGTGCTCAACGCCGGCAGCGAGTTCGAGCAGCGTCGCCCGTTCGAGATCTTCATCAACTCCAAGAACATGGACCACTTCCAGTGGATCGTGGCGCTGACCCGGATCATGTCCGCGGTGTTCCGCAAGGGCGGCGACGTGACCTTCCTGGTCGAGGAAATGAAGGCGGTGTTCGACCCGCGCGGCGGCTACTTCAAGGCCGGCGGCGTCTACATGCCGTCCCTGGTCGCCGAGCTGGGCAGCATCGTCGAGGACCACCTCAAGTCGATCGGCATGATCAAGGACCCCGAGCTCAGCGAGGCCCAGCGCAAGCTGATCGCCGAGAAGCGCGCCGCCTACGCCGCGCTGGACTCAAAAAAAAACTCTGAAATAAGCCCGGCCGGCGCGATGCCGGTCGTCGAGGCCCCGGTCGTCGCCGACGACCGCAGCGGCGAGCTGTTCCCCGAACCCCGGGTCCGCGCCGAGCGGCGCGAGGAAGACGTCGAAGTCACCGGCGACGGCGGTGTGTCGTTCCCGCCGTCGGCGACCATGTGCCACAAGTGCAGCACCAAGGCGCTCGTCATCATGGATGGGTGTGCTACTTGTTTGAATTGTGGGTATAGCAAGTGTGGGTGAGTCAGTGACTTTCGTTCGCGACTTCATTTATCTCGATGTCGAGCGTGTTAGATCCTTGGTTTCCCAGTTGGAACAAGGATTGGTGGAGTCTTTTTCTAAGTCTCTCGCTGCTGAATCGAGTGTCAAAGGGAATGTGAAGGCGGGGGTCTTTGGGCTTGCTGCTGGTGAGTTGGGTGTCGAGCAGCTATGGCGGCGCGATACCCACGAAAATAGATCATTGAATGATTACATTTATACCAAGCTTGAAGAAAAGCTGATTGAGTACAAAATCCTAAGGAAGGTGGATGTTATAGAAGTTAAGGGGCTGGGGACGGAGGCTCTCAAGGCATCGCTCTCTTCGACAGAGTTTATTTTGCTTGACGCAAGTGTTGAGCTTAATGATCTGTCTCGAATGAGGTCTCTTATAGAAAACTTTAATGAATTGGGGAAGTTTTTTGCGTGGACGTCCGCGCAGAGTCTGTTGGAGAGTGGTATAAAAGCAGGTGGCTCGGAGTATCAGAAAGCCTTGAAAGCTGCGAGATCAGAACTGCAGATTGATAGAAATATACAAGATGGACTGTCTCTTGTGATCAAGGAGCTTATTGGAGAGAAGATTCTTCTTCGTGTTATCTTTGATTGCATTGATACAAAGTTTGTTGGGGTGCTTGATCCAAGCCTTATGCGAGAGGATATGGGGTCTGTCTTGATCAAGTATGGGTCTCGTCCTGCTGAGAATTGGCGGGTGTTTTGTCAAGTTGCTTCTTTGAGGCCAAATACGAATCAAGATTCGAGTATTTCTGCGGCCGATGAAGGAATTCATATGGCTCTTCTGAAGTTGTTTGATGCTGTTAGGGCTGTGGACAAGACAGCAATGCCGTATAGTCCTTCAGATATAACCATTACCCCTATTGCTGTATATAGGCAAACATCTTAATCGACGTAGTTTGTCTGGTTGAGGGGATTGGGTTGATTTGTTGCATGGGTTAATGAACGTGGTTCTTGTTGTTTAGAGTGGGATCAAAGGCTTCCGCCTTTCGGCGGGTTCCTTTTGTCTTGGCAAAAGGAACCAAAACCGCCTGCTCCTGACGCCCGCCGGGCCGACTGCGCCGCCCCGGTCCCCTGTGCGCCTCAAGGCCGGTGGCACGGTGCCCAAACTCGCGCCGCTTCGCGGCACTCAAACATGGGCACCTCCCCGGCCACCGGCCTTTCCGGTGCTCGGCGGGCTTTAAGTCGCGAAGATCAACGTCAAGATCGACGGCAACGGCGCTTGTCTTGCTGAAGTTGACGAGTCCGGTGCGCGTGCAGACCGACGAAAGGCGGAGTCAGGTTCATTTCTTGTGACCTGCCCCCACTGAGCCATACCAGTCGAATCTGGGTAAAGTCCGTCAACCCGAGAGGACGGACATGCGCAAGAGTCGATTCACCACCGAGC
>NZ_VICD02000330.1 GCF_006546735.2 Marilutibacter maris
GTCCTTGAGCGGCCGGGTCGCGGTGTCGATGAATGGCCAGGGCGGCAGCGGGCGGCTGGAATGGCAGCAGCACGGCCCGCGTTTCGATATCCGTCTCAGCGCGCCGGTGACGCGCCAGAGCTGGCGACTGGCCGGCGGCCCGGACGGTGCGATGCTGGACGGCGTGGAGGGCGGCCCGCGGACCGGCTTCGACGCCGGTCAGCTGCTTTACGAAACCACCGGCTGGTACCTGCCGGTGTCGGCCCTGGCCGACTGGGCCCGGGGCCTGCGCGCCGCGGCCGGCGGTCCGTCCGACGCGGCCTACGGTCCCGACGGCCGGCTCGCGGTGCTGCGGCAGGACGGCTGGCGGATCGAGTACAGCTGGCCGGAAGCCGGCGACGGGGCCGGGCTGCCGCGACGGATCGATGCCCGCCGCGACGGGGCCGACGGCCGTCAGGCCCGGGTCAAGCTGGTGGTCGACCAGTGGGACATCGAGATGCCGGAGGCGGTCGCTGCCGGCGCCCTCGAGGAGTCGACCGGTGGCGGCGACTGAGCGCCCGCGCGGTGGCAACCCCTGGGTGATCGGCGATTCAGGTTTCGACATGCGGCCGGATCCCGCCGGCTGGGTCGCCTGGCCGGCCCCGGCCAAGCTGAACCTGTTCCTGCACATCGTCGGTCGCCGCGACGACGGCTACCACCTGTTGCAGACCGTGTTCCGCCTGCTCGACTGGGGCGACACGATCCGCCTGCGGCCTCGCGACGATGGCCGTATCGTCCGCCACGGCGCCTCGGTGGCGGGGGTCGAGGCGGCCGATGACCTCACTGTCCGAGCGGCAGGCTTGCTGCAATCTGCCGCCAATATCGACAAAGGTGCGGACATCGTCGTCGAAAAGCGCATTCCTGCGGGTGGCGGCTTCGGTGGCGGTTCCAGCGATGCGGCGACCGTGCTGGTGGCCCTGGATGCGATGTGGGGCGCCGGTCTGGGCGTCGATGCGCTGGCAGCTCTGGGGCTGCGGCTCGGGGCTGACGTGCCGGTGTTCGTGCGAGGCCACAACGCCTGGGCCGAGGGCGTGGGCGAGGCCCTGCAGCCGGTCGAGCTGGCTCCGGCCGGCTACGTGCTCGCCGATCCCGGCGTCCACGCGGCGACCGCGGAGCTGTTTCGCGCCCCGCAATTGACGCGCGATTGTCCGCCCGCGACAATATCGGACTTCGTTTCGGGCGTTCCGCTCGGCAACGTGTTCGAACCGGTCCTGCGCGCGCGGGAAGACGCCGTCGAGGCGGTCTTCGCGGCGCTGTCGCGGATCGGTCGGCCACGTCTGACCGGGTCGGGCAGTGGCTGTTTCGTCGAGTTCGATGGCCTCGAACCCGCCGGACGCGCGCTGGCGACGCTGCCTGCCGGGCTCAATGCCTGGGCGGCGGCCGGCGCGGCGCGATCGCCGTTGCTGGATGCGCTCGAGGCCTATACATCGTCAGCCAGCACCTGAAGTCTCCGCGCGCGCCGGCATGGGCCGCGGGGATGGTGGTCGGAAGCAACAGGGGCGTCGCCAAGAGGCCTAAGGCACCAGGTTTTGATCCTGGCATTCGTAGGTTCGAATCCTACCGCCCCTGCCAATTCCATCGCCGCGGGTATGGAGCCGGTTCGTGAAGCCTGGTTGACAGGGGCGTACCCAAGGACTCGTCCATCAGGCAGCGCGGGCCGTATCGCCCACGCAGCATTCCCAAACGAACGCCGACATCGCCGGAGTCCGATCGTGCAACCCGACCGCAACCTGCTGGTGTTCAGTGGCAACGCCAACCGTCCTCTCGCCCAGGCTGTCTGCCGCGAACTCGGCATCCGCCTGGGCAAGGCCCTCGTCGGCCGCTTCTCCGACGGGGAAGTCCAGGTCGAGATCGAGGAGAACGTACGTCGACAGGAAGTCTTCGTGATCCAGCCGACCTGCGCGCCGAGCGCGGAGAATCTGGTCGAGCTGCTGGTGCTGGTGGATGCGCTCAAGCGCGCCTCGGCCAGCAACGTGACCGCGGTGGTGCCGTACTTCGGCTACGCCCGCCAGGATCGCCGTCCGCGCTCCTCGCGCGTGCCGATCACCGCCAAGGTCGCCGCGCGCATGTTCAGCGCGGTCGGTACCGACCGGGTGCTCACCGTCGACCTGCACGCGGACCAGATCCAGGGCTTCTTCGATCTGCCGGTCGACAACGTGTACGCCTCGCCGCTGCTGCTGGCCGACATCTGGCGCGCGCACGGCACCGACAACCTGATCGTGGTCAGCCCCGACGTCGGCGGCGTGGTCCGCGCCCGCGCGATCGCCAAGCGCCTCGACGACGCCGACCTGGCGATCATCGACAAGCGCCGCCCGCGCGCCAACGTCGCCACGGTGATGAACATCATCGGCGACGTCGAGGGCAAGACCTGCGTGCTGGTCGACGACATCGTCGACACCGCCGGCACCTTGTGCGCCGCGGCCAATGCGCTCAAGGCGCAGGGCGCGACCAAGGTGGTCGCCTACTGCACCCACCCGGTGCTGTCGGGCGCGGCGATCGACAATGTGACCAAGTCGCAGCTCGACGAGCTGGTGGTGACCGACACCATCCCGCTGACCGAGGCGGCCCGCGCCACCGGCCGCATCCGCCAGCTCAGCGTCGCCGAGCTGCTGGCCGAGACGATCCGGCGCATCGCGTTCGGCGAGTCGGTCAGCTCGTTGTACGTCGACTGACGCGGTTGCATCGAATCCGCCCCGTGGCTCCGGCCGCGGGGCACAACGGCTCACCTGGTCGCGGGTGAGTCATCCAAGCCGCCGCGAGGCGGATCAATGCTAGTGAAAGTGAGTAACCAAAATGTCCGAACACAGCCTCAAGGCCGTCAGCCGCAGCGATGAAGGGAAGGGTGCGAGCCGCCGCCTTCGTCACGCCGGCGTGATCCCGGCCATCGTCTACGGCGGCAAGTCCGCGCCCAAGTCCATCCAGCTCGACCACGAGCCGACCTGGCTGGCCCAGCAGAACGAGTGGTTCTACTCGTCGATCATCGACCTGGAAATCGACGGCAAGTCGGAGAAGGTCCTGCTGCGCGACATGCAGCGCCATCCGTACAAGCAGCTGATCATGCACCTGGACTTCCAGCGCGTCACCGCCGGCCAGGCGCTGCGCACCCGCGTGCCGCTGCACTTCGCCAACGAAGACAAGTCGCCGGCCGGCAAGGCCGCCGACGTGGTCGTGACCCACGAGCTGAACGAGATCGAGATCAGCTGCCTGCCGAAGAATCTGCCCGAGTTCATCGAGGTCGATCTGAGCGAGCTGAAGCTGGGCGAGACCATCCACCTGTCCGAGCTGAAGCTGCCCAAGGGCGTCGAGATCCCCGAGCTCAAGCTCGGCAAGGAGCACGACGTGGCGGTGGTCGTGGCCCGCGCCGGTCGCGTCGAGGCCGAGGATTCGGCCGCCGAGGAAGACTCGGCCGAAGTGCCGGCGTCCAAGGTCGAGAAGGGCGAGGAGTAATCGCGCCGTGTCGACGCTCCCGCACGGGCGGGGGCGTCGGCGCACGCCGATTGCATCGTTTCCGTATCGATGGCGGGACTTCGCCTCATCGTCGGGCTGGGCAATCCCGGTCCCGAGCACACCCGGACCCGGCACAACGCCGGGTTCTGGTTTGTGGACGCCCTGGCGGACCGCCTGGGCGGTCGTTTCAACGTCGACTCCAAGCTGTTCGGCTCGACCTGCCGGGTCGAGATCGGCGGCCAGCCGGTGTGGCTGCTGAAGCCGGCCACCTTCATGAACCTGTCCGGCAAGTCGGTGACCGCGGCACTGCGGTTCTGGAAGTTCGAGCCGGCCCAGGCGCTGCTGGCCCACGACGAGCTGGATCTGCCGACGGGCACCGCCCGGCTCAAGTTCGACGGTGGCCACGGCGGCCAGAACGGCCTGCGCGACACTATGCGCCTGCTCGGGCACGGCGGCTTTCATCGCCTGCGCATCGGCATCGGCCACCCCGGGCACAAGGACAAGGTCACGCCGTGGGTGCTGGGCCGTCCCAGCGGCGAGGACGAGACCCTGATCCTGCGCGCCATCGACGACGCGATCGACGTGCTGCCGCTGGCGGTCGCCGGCGACTACAGCGAAGCGATGAAGCGCCTGCACACGAAGAAGGACTAGCGACAGGATTGGCGATTGGGGATTCGGGATTCCCGCACCGCGAATGGTGGGCGGCGAATCCCGAATCCCGAATCACGAGTCCGGATTTCCAGACATGGGCATCAAATGCGGCATCGTCGGCCTGCCGAACGTCGGCAAGTCGACCCTTTTCAACGCGCTGACCAAGGCCGGGATCGCGGCGGCCAACTTTCCGTTCTGCACGATCGAACCCAATGTCGGGGTCGTGCCGGTTCCCGATCCGCGCCTGAACGCGCTGGCGGAGATCGTCAAGCCGCAGAAGCTGCTCCCGACCGCGATGGAGTTCGTCGACATCGCCGGCCTGGTCGCCGGCGCGGCCAAGGGCGAGGGCCTGGGCAACAAGTTCCTCGCCCACATCCGCGAAGTCGACGCGATCTCCCACGTGGTGCGCTGCTTCGAGCACGGCGACGTCGTCCACGTGTCCGGCAAGGTCGATCCGATCTCCGACATCGACACCATCGACACCGAGCTGGCGCTGGCCGACCTGGAGTCGGTCGAGAAGGCGCTGCAACGCGCCGAGCGCACCGCCAAGTCGGGGGACAAGGAGGCCAAGGTCCGGGTCGAGGTGCTCGGTCGCATCCGCGAAGGGCTGGATGCCGGTAGGCCGGCGCGCGCGCTGGACCTGTCCGAGGACGACCTGGTCGTGGTCCGCGACCTGTTCCTGCTGACCCTGAAGCCGGTGATGTACGTCGCCAACGTGCTCGAGGACGGGTTCGAGAACAATCCGCACCTGGACGCGGTGCGGGCGCGGGCCGCGGGCGAGGGCGCCGAGGTGGTGCCGGTGTCGGCGGCGATCGAGGAAGAGCTGGCCCAGCTCGACGATGCCGATCGCGACGCCTTCCTGGCCGACCTCGGCCTGGAAGAGCCGGGCCTGAACCGGGTCATCCGCGCCGCCTACACCCTGCTGGGTCTGCAGACCTACTTCACCGCCGGGGTCAAGGAAGTGCGCGCCTGGACGGTGAAGAAGGGCGCGACCGCGCCGCAGGCGGCGGCGGTGATCCATACCGATTTCGAGAAGGGCTTCATCCGCGCCGAGACCATCGCCTACGCCGACTTCATCCAGTACAAGGGCGAGGCCGGTGCGCGCGAGGCCGGGCGGATGCGCCTGGAAGGCAAGGAATACCGGGTCCAGGAAGGCGACGTGCTGCACTTCCGCTTCAACGTCTGACCCGCTCGACGTCTGACCCGTTCAACGTCCGGCCCCGTTCAACGCCGGGGCCGTCCGATATCCGGCACGATCGTCCTTCGATCCGGCCGGGCGCGGCGGCAGTCGCGGTGACCGATTTGAGCGCGGGCCGCCACGCCCCAGCAGCGGCCGCACGTCGCCGCGCCTGATCCGCGCCAGATCCGGGCGCCGTGGTCCTTGCTCCACCGCTCGCTTCCGGCGGGGGCGGTTTCCAGCCCGCGGCGCGCCCGCGGTTGCATCGTTCGAACCGGCGGCCCTGGTAGCGATGACGCCCGGGTCGATGCGCCCGGCACGGCCGACCCTTCTCCTCCTGGACAGATCGATGCGCGCCGGCGGCCGGTGCGCGCATGCCTGTGTCCGCGATTCCGTCGCCGCAGTTGCGTTGACGCCGCTTAGACCGCTGGTCTAAATTGTCCGTCCGCCCGGACCGGCTCAAGACGAGACGGCCGCCATGTACCCCCTCACACGAAGTCGTCCATGAGTCGCAGGCATCGGGCGCGAGAGCGCCTGCAGAAACTTTCCCCGGCCCAGCGCGGCGCCTGGCTGGACATCGCCGAGGCCGAGTTCAGGGCGCACGGATTCGCGGCCGCTTCGCTGAACCGGATCCTCGCCAGCGCCGGTCTCAGCAAGGGGCAGGCCTACTACTACTTCGCCGACAAGGGCGAGCTGTATCGCGCGGTGATCGAGCGTGCGCTCGGTGAGCTCGCGGGCCTGCTCGATACGGGCTTGCCGGAGCCGGACTCGGCCGAGGCCTACTGGCGCGAGATGGAAGCGCTGTTCGGACGGCTGACCCGCGTCCTGAAACACAACCCGCGCCTGGCCGAGCTGGGGCGCGGCATCCATCGCGAGACCGCGGCCCAGGTGGCGGTCGCCGACCTGCTCGCGACCCTGCGCGACCGGCTCGGGCGAACGATCGAGATCGGTCAGCAGGTTGGCGCGGTGCGTTCGGATCTGCCGCTGGCGCTGTTGACCGACGTGGCTTTCGCGGTCGCCCGCGAGATCGATCGCTGGTTCGCGCTGGACGCGCAGGACCTGGACGAGGCGGCGGTGCTCGATCTCAACCGGCGTGCGGTCGGGCTGGTGATCGCGATGCTGGCCTCGGTCGATGCGGTGTCCGACACCGCGCACGAGTCCTTCCCCTCCTGGCAAGGCGTGATCCGATGAATGTCCGTCGCCTCGTTGTTGTCGTCCTGCTGGTCGCCTCGACCGTAAACCTGGCCCTGATGGTGCCCGGCGGCTTCGTCGAGACCCGCGATTTCAGCGCCTATCCGGCCTTCGTGCTCGCGGCGTTCAACGCGCTGCTGACCGTGCTGGGTCTGGGCAGCCTCGTGCTCGCCGTAGCGGTGGCGCGCAAGGGCCGTGGTCATGGCCTGTCGGCCCTGGCGGGACTGGTGTTCGCCGGCGTCTATCTGCTCGACCTGGGGGCGGTCTTTCCGGTGACGCCGAGCCCCATGTCGGCATTGCTGTCGGCGCTGGAATGGCTTGGTGTCGGTCTGGGCGTGGCCCTGGCCGTGGCGTCGATCGGGCCGGCCCGAAGCGCGTCCACGCGCGCTGTGGACGGGCGCGCGGCTTCGCTGCCGTGGCCGCTGGGCGCCGCTCTCGCGCTGCTGGCGCTGGCCATCGTCGTCTTCGCGACCCGTGCGGCGATGGGCGGCTAGGGCGTCGCGGCCACACTCCGCATCTTCGCTTGCGCCGGATCTGCGTATATCCTTGTGCGCTGCCCGTGCATCCGCTTCGGTGGAGTCGGTGGCGCATCACCCCGGAATCGTGGGCGGCAGCCATCGACGACAGGGCGTGTCGTGCGTCCGAGATCGGACGCCGGCGACGGCGACAAAGAAATGTCGTCCCGATCGCAAAAAATGCATTGACAAGCTCGGAGACGAGCGCCAAAATTGCGGGCTCTTTTGGAGGGATACCCAAGCGGCCAACGGGGGCAGACTGTAAATCTGCTGGCTTACGCCTTCGGTGGTTCGAATCCACCTCCCTCCACCAGCTTCACAAGGTGGTAGCAGTAAAATCGGCAGGAAGGTTGCCGGAGCGAACGAGAGGTGGATGAGAGCCACCGCTGGTTCGGCGATGAAGCGACAGCTTCATCGTGCGCGCCGAGAGGCGCGGCCCGGAGGGTCAAGGTCGCGCAGCGACCGCAGCCATCCACCTCCCTCCACCAGCTTCAAAAGCAAGACCCCAAGGCCTTACCAGCCGAGGGTGCGGTACCCAAGCAGGTTTTCCGGCGCGGGAGTAGTTCAATGGTAGAACCTCAGCCTTCCAAGCTGATGGTGCGGGTTCGATTCCCGTCTCCCGCTCCATTGCTGCAACGCGCCACCTGCTGCGACAACCTGCTCACGTAGCTCAGTCGGTAGAGCACCTCCTTGGTAAGGAGGAGGTCGCTGGTTCGATTCCAGTCGTGAGCACCATATTCGTTTGAACTGGGCCGTTTGCCCGGCAGTTCCACTCAGTAAACCGTCAAGAGCGAGAAGCGATAGCCATGGCTAAAGGTAAATTCGAGCGCACCAAGCCGCACGTGAACGTCGGCACGATCGGCCACGTTGACCACGGCAAGACCACGCTGACGGCAGCGCTGACGAAGGTGGGCGC
>NZ_VICD02000331.1 GCF_006546735.2 Marilutibacter maris
CCCCCCGAGCCGCCTCCTCCCGAGCCGCTGCCTCCCGAGCCGCTGCCTCCCGAGCCGCTGCCTCCCGAGCCGCCTCCTTCCGAGCCGCCTCCTTCCGAGCCGCCTCCTTCCGAGCCGCCTCCTCCCGAGCCGCTTCCTCCTGAGCCGCTTCCTCCTGAGCCGCTTCCTCCCGAGCCGCTTCCTCCCGAGCCGCTTCTTCCCGAGCCGCTATTGGGCTCGGGCACCTCCAACGGGCTGTCCGCCATCGAGGTCTGGCCGGCTTCGCCGATCGCGGTGTCCATCGCCTCGCGACGGGCGCGTTCGGACTCGTGCTGGGCCTGCAGGCGTTCGGTGCGGGCGGCGATCGGGTCGCTTTCGGCGACCGGGTTGATCGAGGCGTTGCGGATGCGGTCGGCCTGGGCCTGCGCGGCCATCCGGTTCAGCGGCAGGTAGTCGCTGCGGAAGTTCAGTTCGACCGAGGAGTTGAGTTCCAGGTCGGTGTTCATCTCCTCGGTGCTCTGGTTGCGCTGGGTCGAGACGTAGCCGATGTTGTTCTCGACCTCGGCGCTCACGCCCCATGGACCGGCGCCGAAACGGCCGGCGGCGCGCACCCGGTTCTGCAGGCTGAACTGGCTTCCGCGGTCCTCGCTGGCGGCGCTGCGGGTATCGACATGGAAGCGCATCGCCGCATTGATCCGGCCACTGTCGATGACGATCCGGTGCATGCCCATCATCACCATCGTCGCCAACATCTGCTGGCGCTGGCGGGCGAGATAGCGCCGCGCCAGCGGCACCAGCTGCTCGGGATTGCTGGCATCGACGCTCTCGCCCGGCTCCATGCCCAGGGTCGCGCGGATCGCCTCCTCGTCGGGCATCGAGGCGCCGTCGCGCAGCCTCAGGCGGGTCTCGACGGGATCCTCCGGATCGTCGAAGTCGGGGTCGGGGGTCTCGTATTCGACCGACTCGGGAAAATGGTCGGCCACCCATTGCCGCACCTGCGCCAGACCGAACTGGGTCCGCTCGAAGCCCTCGGCCGAGGCCGAGACCGCGTTCAGCAGTTGCACGTACTGCTGCATCTGCTGGGTGCTGGAGTCGAGCATCGCGCGGAACACGCCATTGATCAGATCGGTCACGAAGCGCGGGAACGAGACCGCGTTGAGCACCGCCTGGGTGGTGCCGGCAACGCGATCGGCGGCGGCGGCGAAGCCCGGTTGCGACTGCGCCCGCGCCAGTGGCGCCGGTCGTCGAGGCCCCTGCGAAACGCCGACAGGCGTGGAATCGCCGCCCTGCCGTTCGATGGCCTGTTGCGCCTGTCCCTCCTCGTCGATCAGTTCGGCGGCCAATGCCGATACCCGGACCATCGCGCCGGCCAGGGTGCGACGATCGTCGGCGGACAGGTGGCGGTAGTTGGGCGCGCGCTCCAGCACCTCGCGCACGGCACTGCGTATCCACGGCGCCGGCGGCCGGC
>NZ_VICD02000332.1 GCF_006546735.2 Marilutibacter maris
ATCACTACAACTGGCACCGCCCGCACGCCAGTTTGGGCCACAAGCCACCCATCAGCCGGCTGCCGCTGAACAACGTACTGGGTTTACACATCTAGCCGGCGGACGGCCGGGGGTGGATGGGTGGAACCTGTCGCTTTCGGCCTCCATGATGGGGCCACCCCAACAAGGAAGAACCCACCATGAAGACAGTCCTGATCACCGGCGCCAACCGCGGCATCGGCCTCGCCCTGACCCGCCGCTTCAGCGCCCGCGGCGACAAGGTGATCGCGGTCTGCCGGAATTCCAGCCCCGAGCTCGAGGCCACCGGCGCACAGGTCGAGGCGGGCATCGATGTCTCCGACGCCGCGGCCCTGGCCGAGCTGGCCGGACGCCTGGGACATACCCGCGTCGACGTGCTGGTCTGCAATGCCGGCATCCTGTCGCGCGAGGTGTTCGGCGACATCGACGGCGACGGCTTCGAGGCGATGCGCCGCCAGTTCGAGATCAATACGCTGGGACCGCTGCGCACCGTGCAGGTGCTGGCCGGCGTGCTCGGCGAGGGCAGCCGGGTCGGCATCATCACCAGCCGGATGGGCTCGATGGCCGACAACGGGTCCGGCGGCTACTACGGCTACCGGGCGTCGAAGGCGGCGGTCAATGCGATCGGCAGGTCGCTGGCGATCGATCTCAAGCCGCGCGGCATCGACGTGTTCCTGCTGCATCCGGGCTTCGTCTCCACCGACATGGTCGACAACGCCGGCGAGATCAGCCCGGACGAGTCGGCCGCGCAGCTGGTCGAGCGCCTGGACACGTTGTCGGACGCCGACAGCGGTTCGTTCTGGCACGCCAACGGCACGCCGCTGCCCTGGTGAAGCCTTGCCGGCCTCAGGTGTGGTCCGCCCGCGCGTCCGGGGCCGGCGGGGCTTGTTATGCTGGATCGCCGTATCCGGTGAAGCTTCGATGCGATCCTTCCTGAAACGGCTTCGGCCGGGCCGGCGGCGGTCGGTCCTGTCGCCGCTGCTGATCTTCTCGCTGGCCCTGGGCGCTCACGCCCAGGCCGCCGCGCCGTCGACGACCTCCGGCGAGCCCGCGCCCGACCGGCGCATCGCCGTCACCATCGACGACCTGCCCTGGCAGGGGATCGGCAATACCGCCGACGACGATCTGGCGGCACGGCATGCGCGCCTGATCGCGCAATTGAAGCTCGCCGGCGCGCCAGTGGTCGGCTTCGTCAACGAATCCAAGCTGGAAGTGGATGGCCGGGTCCGGCCCGAGCGCCTGGCGATGCTGGAGGACTGGCTGGACGCGGGTTTCGAGCTGGGTAACCACACCTGGGGCCATGTCGATCTGCACGAGGTCGGAGTGGCGGCATTCCAGGAGGACATCCTGCGCGGCGAGCGCCAGCTGCGGCCGCTGATGGCCGCGCGCGACCAGGCGCCGCGCTGGTTCCGCCATCCCTATCTGCGCGCCGGGCGGAGCCAGGCCGACAAGGCCGCGGTGGTCGATTTCCTCGCCGGCCACGGTTACCGGGTCGCGCCGGTCACCGTCGACAACAGCGAGTGGATCTGGGCGTTCGCCTACGAACGGGTGCTCGCACAGGCCGACCCGGCGGCCCGCGAGGCGACGCTGGAGCGCCTGCGGCTTGGCTACGTGCCGTACATGCTCAACAAGCTCGACTACTACGAGCGCCAGTCGATCGACCTGCTCGGTTATGCACTGCCGCAGGTCTGGCTGCTGCACGCCAACACCCTCAATGCCGATACCTATGCGGAACTGGTCGCGGCGGTGCGCCGTCGCGGCTACCGCACCATCGGCCTCGACGAGGCGATGGCCGACCCGGCGTACGCGCGCCCGGATGGCTACGAGGGGCGCTGGGGGCCGAGCTGGCTGCACCGCTGGGCGATGGCCGAGAAGCGGCCGAAGGCGTTCTATGCCGGCGAACCGCAGGTGCCGCGCTGGGTGCTGGACCTGGCGGGGCTGGAGTCGGAATAGCCGGCGCGGTGGCGCGTTTCCGCCGTCGGTCGGCACGGCGCCGCGCGTCCGACCGGCGGTGACCGCCGCCGCCAGGGCCGCGCGTTGGTTCGGGGGCCTGCCCATCAGGGCGTTCCCCCGGGAGTTCGATCATGAACACCACGCGCCTGCCGCGATCAGCGGCGATCCCTCTCGCCTCCCTGTCCATCGCGCTGCTGGCGGTGCTGGTCGGCTGCAAGCCGGCGGGTACCGGCAGCGAGCGTCCCGATTCGACTGCCGCGCCGATGGAGGCCGAGGCGCCGGCGGCGGACGCGGTCGCCACGCCTTCCGCCGCCGAACTGGAACAGCTGGCCGAACGCATCGTCACCCAGGCCGCCGCGGTCGAGCCCGGCGAGGTCGTGTGGATCTCCGGACGCCCGCATGACGCCGAGCTGTTGGAGGACCTCGCCGTCCAGGTGCGCAAGGCCGGCGGCTATGCGGTGGTCGAGTACTCCAGCGACCGCCTGACCCGGCGCTCGTTCTTCGACGTGCCGGCCGAATTCGACGGCACCCCCAATGCGGCCGGACTGATGCTGGCCAACAACGCCGACGTGATGATCGAGCTCAGCAACGGCACCAGCGAGAACCTGCTGGAGGGAGCCGACCCGGCCCGGATCGCGGCGCGGATCAAGGCCGACGAAACGGTCCAGAACGCATTCATGAAGAACGGCGGGCGCTTCATCGAGGTCGGCAACGGCCTGTATCCGACGTCCTGGCGGGCCGAGCGTTACGGGCTGTCGGAGGCGGCCCTGGCGAAAATGTTCTGGGCCGGCGTCAACCTCGACTACGCCGCGCTGCAACAGCGCGGCGACGCGGTCAGGGCGGCGTTGGCCGGCGCCGACCAAGTGCATGTCACCCATCCCAACGGCACCGACCTCAGTGTCAGCGTGAAGGGGCGCGCGGTGATGGTCAGCGACGGCGCGATCAGCGCCGAGGAGAAGCGCCAGGGCGGCGCGGCGCTGATGACCTACCTGCCGGCCGGCGAAGTCTATGCCGCGGCCGTGCCGGGCAGCGCCAGTGGGACCCTGGTGCAATCGTACGGTTACTACCAGGGCAAGCCGGTCGAGAACCTGACGCTGACGTTCGAGAGCGGCGAGCTGATCTCGGTGACCGGCGACGGCGAGGGCTTCGCGGCGATGAAGGCGGTCTACGATGCGATCGACGACGACCGCAAGAAGCAGTTCGGCTTCGTCGACCTGGGCATCAATCCGAATGTCAGCCTGCCGGCGGAGAGCCGGGTCGGCAACTGGGTGCCGGCCGGCACCGTATCGCTGGGCACCGGCAGCAACACCTGGGCCGGTGGCGACAACTCGGTGCCGCACAGCTTCAGCGTATCCTTGCAGGGCGCCACGGTGACCTTCGACGGCAATACCGTGGTCGAGAACGGCGAGTTGAGGCTGTAGGTCGCGGCCGGACGCGTGGCGGACCCGGCGCTGCCGCCCGCCATGCGCCGTCGTTCCGGAACGGGTCTGGAGCGGGCCGGTCTGGAGCGGGCCGATCTGGAGCGGACCGGTCCGAAGGCAGCCGGTCAGCCAGAAATCGCGATCCAATGCTTGACCTCAACTTAAGTCGAGGTCTTAGGCTGTGCCGCCAATGGCCACCGTGGCCATCGATACAGGGAACGAGGCCCGATGGAACCCAACGCACTTACCGTTATCCACAAGCTGGTCCGTCACGAGATCCATGCGGTGTCCGACCGGCTGGCCGCAGCTGGCGACAGCGACGATCGTGCCGTGCTGGAGGCGATCAGGCGCGCCGCCGAAATGTTGCGCGGCCACGCCGAACAGGAGGACGCGCACCTGCTGCCGGTGCTGCAGGCGGTGGCGCCGGAACTGGCGCGACGGCTGGACGAGCAGCACCACAGCCTGGATCGCGACATGGAGGCGATCTGCGCGTCGGCCGAGGCCTTGCAACGCCTGCCAATGTCGCGCCGGGTTCGTGCGCGGCGGCAGTTGCACGACGCCTGGAACCGCTTCGTCGCCGACTGCCTGTTGCACATGGACGAGGAGGAACGCGCGATGCAACCGCTGCTGGGCGAGGGCATCGTGTTGTCGAAGGTGGCCGAGTCGACGCTGGCGATGGAACAGGCGAACGCCGACGAGTTCCTCGCCAACCTGTGGCGTGCGATCACACCGCAGGAGCGGATCGCGATCGAACGCGCCCGCCTGCGCCTGCAACTGGAACGCGCGGCCCGCCGGGCCGAGGACTGCTACGAGGCCGACGCCGCCTGAGTGCCGTTCGCGTGGCGCAAGGCCTCAGGCGCCGACCCGGTCGCGGACCGCGTCCATGTCGCGGACCGGGCGGATCTCGATGTGTCCGGTCTGCGACCACGGGAACTGGCGGGCGATCTCCATCGCCTCGTCCATGTCCGCGGCCTCGATCAGGTTGAAGCCGGCCAGCACTTCCTTGGCTTCGCTGAACGGGCCGTCGGTGATCGACATCCGGCCTTCGCGCTGGCGCAGGGTGCGCGCGGTGCGGCCGTGTTCGAGTTGCTGCGAGTCGAGCAGCTTGCCGGCCGCGCGCAACTCGTCGGCCTTCTCGAAACAGCCCTTCATCAGCCGGTCGAACTCGCCCTCGGGCAGCTCGGCGACCAGGTCGTCGTCGGTGTGGATCATGACCAGGAACTTCATCGGAAACCTCGCTCGGGGGAGAGGGGGCAGGGCGACACGGTAACCGGTTCGCGATGCATATGCATGACGCGTCGCAGCCATCGATGCCGGACCTGGAGCGGTGCTCCTGCGCCGCCGCGAACAAGCCTGGCGGGGCGCCGTCTCAGGCGCTGCGACCGCGGCCGCGCAGACTGTCCCGAACGCGGGAATGAGCATCCACCCGCCAAGACTTATCACGCCGCCGCGTGCGCGCTAACGTGCCAATCCCGAGGGGCTCGACGGGGCCAATCCCGGTCCTGGCCGTCTTCTTGCCCGCGCGGGGTCGCGGAACGGCGCCGGGTATGGGACCGTTCGGGCCGTCGCGCCGCAGCCGCCGTCGACGCCCCATCCACGCAGGGAGAACGCATGCATCCGATCATCACCGTCAGCGGCCTGACCAAGACCTACGGGTCGGGCTTCCAGGCGCTCAAGGGCATCGACCTGGAGATCCGCCGCGGCGAGATCTTCGCCCTGCTCGGCCCCAACGGCGCCGGCAAGACCACCCTGATCAGCATCATCTGCGGGATCGTCAATCCGAGCGGCGGCACGGTCGTCGCCGACGGCCACGACGTGGTGCGCGACTACCGTGCCGCGCGCCGCAAGATCGGACTGGTGCCGCAGGAGCTTTCGACCGACGCGTTCGAGACGGTGTGGGCAACGCTGCGCTTCAGCCGCGGCCTGTTCGGCCGGCCGCCGGATCCGGCGCATCTGGAGAAGGTGTTGCGCGCGCTGTCGCTGTGGGAGAAGAAGGACAGCAAGATCATGGCGCTGTCCGGCGGCATGAAGCGGCGCGTGCTGATCGCCAAGGCGCTCGCGCACGAGCCGGAGATCCTGTTCCTCGACGAGCCCACCGCCGGCGTCGATGTCGAGCTTCGCCACGACATGTGGCAGCTGGTGCGCAAGCTGCGCGAGGACGGCGTGACCATCATCCTGACCACCCACTACATCGAGGAGGCCGAGGAGATGGCCGACCGCATCGGGGTGATCAACCACGGCGAGCTGGTCCTGGTCGAGGACAAGACCACGCTGATGCGCAAGCTCGGCAAGAAGCAGTTGACGCTGAGCCTGCAGGAGCCGCTGGCGGCGATCCCCGCCGAGCTGGCCGGGTTGCCGCTGGAGTTGTCGGCGGACGGCCAGTCGCTGGTCTACACCTTCGACGTGCAGTCGGAGGAAACCGGCATCGCCGGCCTGCTGCGCCAGCTGCACGCGCACGGCATCGATTTCCGCGACCTGCATTCGAGCGAGAGCTCGCTGGAGGACATCTTCGTCAGCCTGGTCCGCAACAGTGCGCGCAACGGTGCGGACCGCGAACGGGCCACCGCGCAGGAGGCGCAGGCATGAGCACCGCTTCGATCAACATCCATGCGATCAAGGCGATCTACCGCTTCGAGATGGCGCGGACCTTCCGCACCCTGGGCGAGAGCATCCTCTCGCCGGTGCTGTCGACGTCGCTGTACTTCATCGTGTTCGGCGCGGCGATCGGCTCGCGGATGGGCGACATCGAGGGCGTCAGCTACGGCGCCTTCATCATCCCGGGCCTGATCATGCTGTCGCTGCTGGGCGAGAGCATCTCCAACGCGTCGTTCGGCATCTACATGCCCAAGTGGGCAGGCACCATCTACGAGCTGCTGTCGGCGCCGGTGTCGTCGCTGGAGGTGGTGATCGGCTACGTCGGCGCGGCGGCGACCAAGTCGTTGATGCTGGGGCTGCTGATCCTGGCCACCGCGCGCGTGTTCGTGCCCTACGAGATCGCGCATCCGGTCTGGATGGTCGCCTTCCTGCTGCTGACCGCGGTCAGCTTCAGCCTGTTCGGTTTCATCATCGGGCTGTGGGCCGACGACTTCCAGAAACTGCAGGTGATCCCGCTGATGGTGGTCACGCCGCTGACCTTCCTCGGCGGCGCGTTCTATTCGATCAGCATGCTGCCGCCGGTCTGGCAGAAGATCACCCTGTTCAACCCGGTGGTCTACCTGATCAGCGGCTTCCGCTGGAGCTTCTACGGGGTCTCCGACGTCAATGTCGAGATCAGCCTGGCGGCGATCCTCGGCTTCCTGGCGGTTTGCCTGGGGATCGTCATGTGGATCTTCCGCACCGGCTGGAAGCTCAAGCAGTAGGCGCCGGGAAGCGCTCCGGCTCAGCCCTCGACGGCGTCGCCCGCGTCGCCGGCCGGGGTCAGGAACCAGGCCTCGACCGTGCCCCTGGACTTCATCGTCATCGGCTGGCCGCGACGGTCCAGCGCCTTGCCGACCGCCATCCGCACCCAGCCCTCGCTGATGCAGTACTCCTCGACGTTGTGCCGCTCGATGCCGTTGAAGCGGATGCCGATGCCGCGTTCGAGCAGGGCCTCGTCGTAGAACTTGCTGCGCGGGTCGTTGGACAGGCGGTCGGGCGGGGTGTCGGACATGGCGTGGCCTTGCGTGTACGGATGTGTCTGGGCGCCAAGGATAGCGTGGGGCGCGGCGATGCGCCCCGGTCCGCGCGACCCGGCTACCAGGTGTCCTCGAGCATCCGCGGCCGGCAGGCGAGCAGGCCGCCGGTCGCCAGCACCGCCAGGCACAGGCCAAGGAAGGCGAACGGCAGGCCCCAGGCATGGCTGGCGTCGTGCAGGGCGCCGAACACCACCGGGCCGGCGCAACTGAGGGTGTAGCCCACGCCCTGGGTGAAGCCCGACAGCGCGGCCGAGCCGCCGGCGGTGCGGGTGCGCAGGTTGATCAGCACCAGCGACAGCGGGAAGGTGCTGGGGCCCAGTCCGAGCAGGGCGACCCACAGCACCGGCGCCGCCATCGGCGCCCACAGCAGGCCGAGGAAGCTGGCGGCGAAGCAGGCCAGGCAGGCGAGCACCACCGGGAACGGGTTGCGCATCCGCACCGCGATTGCCGGCATCACCAGCCCGGTGGCCAGGCCCAGGGTCGAGAACAGCGCGACCATGTTGCCGCCGAAGGCCGGGCTGGCGCCGGCGGCGGCGAACAGCGCCGGCAGCCAGGTGAACATCGAATAGGTGACCAGCGAGGTCATCCCGAACATCAGCGCCAGGCCCCAGGCCACCGGCGAGCGCCACACCCGCCCGCGCGTG
>NZ_VICD02000333.1 GCF_006546735.2 Marilutibacter maris
GCCGGGGCGGTGCCGGTGCGGCCACTTCCAGCGCGGTGCTCGCGTCCGCCAGCGCCGGTGACAGCCACAGGTGCGAGCCCAGCGCGAGGAAGCCGGCGGCGCCGAAGCGTTGGCGATAGAAACCTGCCGGCCGCTGCTTGAAATCGTGGGTATCGCCGTCGATGCGGTCCTCGCGGGTGAACGTCTCCAGGAAGGCGATCCCGCCGCACAGTTCGGCCAGCCCGGGCAGGCCGCGGTCGAGCTCGCGCACGTCCAGGTAGTGCATCACGTCGCTGCAGACCAGCAGGTCGACCGGCGCGCAGGGGCGCAGGTACTGGAAGTCGCCGAACCGGGCCAGGTGCAGGTTGCGGCGGCGGCCGTGGCGTTCGATCGCGTATTCGCTGCTGTCGAAGCCCAGGTACTGCGCGTTCGGCCGCAGCCTGAGCAGCGGGGCGCGCCAGGCGCCTTCGCCGCAGCCGATGTCGAGCACCGTGCGCAGCGGCCGTTCGAGGTGGTACTCGGCGGTGGCGACGGCCAGCGCGATCTTGCGGGCGAGGCGGGCGCGGCCGCCGATCGCGGCGTCCTTCAGGGCCGGATCGCGGTACCAGCGATCGAAGTATTGGCGGTCGTATTGCTTGCTCATGCGGTGCTGCGGGGCGGCGACATGGCATCCTAGGCCGCCGCCGCATCGACAACCAGCCCTCAGTCACCAGTCATGACCGCCTATTTCATCACCAAGACCGCCCACCTCGTGTTCGTGATCGCCTGGATGGCGTCGGTGTTCTACCTGCCGCGGATCCTGGTGAACATCGCCGAGGCCGGCGAGTCGGCCGAGGTCCGCGCGCGGCTGGTGCTGATGGGCCGACGCCTGTACCGCTTCGGTCACATCATGTTCGGTCTGGCCTTCGTGCTCGGACTGGTGCTGTGGCTGCACTTCGGGATCACCGGCGGCTGGTTGCATGCCAAGTTGGCCCTGGTCGCGCTGATCCTGGCGCATTTCATTGTCGCCGGGCGCTGGTTGAAGGGTGTCGACGGCGGTCGCGCCTTGCCGTCGGCGCGCGCGCTGCGGCTGTTCAACGAGCTGCCGGTGTTGCTGCTGGCGGTGGTGGTTTGGCTGGTGCTGGCCAAGCCGTTCTGATTCCCGGCGACACCGGCGCGGCGCCGTAGCCCGGGCAAGGCCGGGGGCTACGGCAGGGCGCGCCGTCCGATCAGCGGAACGCGGCCGGATCCGGCAGTTCCACCGGCACGCCGTCTGCGTTGCAGCCGCCGCGTGCGCAGACCGTCTCGCGCAGCCGCGGCGTCGCCTGCAGCATGAAGTGGAAGATCGCGTTCTGCTCGACCGAACCGCGCACCGCGTCGCTGCCGGGACCGCGCGCCCAGATGCCGACGTCGTCGCCACCGTGGGATTCGTCCTTCGACGGCACCAGCGCCTCCTGCATGTAGTTCGGGTCCTGGGTGTCGACGTGGGTCAGGTCGGGACGTCCGCCGGTGGCCGGACGGATATGGTCGGGCGAATGCTGGAAGCGCTTGGGCCCCTCGCCCTGCAGTTCGCTGGCGCCGACGTAGCCCGGGCCGTTGGCGTAGCTGAGGGTGGTGTAGGGCAGGCCGGTGGCATCGCGGGCGAAGCGGCCGCCCTCCGGCGCGTCCTCGCCGAGGGTGCCGACCACCTTGCCGAGGATCGGGTTGCCACGCGCGGGGTAGCCGACGAAGGTCAGCGTGTGCGCGTGGTCGGCGGTGACTAGGATCAGGGTGTCGTCGGCCGAGGTCATCGTGGCCGCGGTCTGGACCGCCTCGCTCAGCGCGATCGCGTCGGTCAACGCGCGGTAGGCGTTGCCGTAGTGATGGGCATGGTCGATGCGCCCGCCCTCGACCAGCAGCACATAGCCGCCATCGGCGTTCTGCAGGCGGGCGATCGCGGCGCGGGTCATCTCGGCCAGGCTGGGTTCGCCGGCGCCATCGCTGCCGCGGTCGTGCTCGAACTGCATGTGGCTGGGCTGGAACAGCGCCAGCAACGGTGCGTCGAGCGGCGCCTGCGCGAGCTGGGCGGCGTTCCAGACGTAGCGGCCGCCGGGCTTGCGCTGCCGCCATTGGGCGACCAGATCGCGGCTGTCGCGGCGCTTGCCGTGCTGGTCCGGATATTCGGGGTCGGCCTGATCCTCGCGCATGAACATCGCGCGGCCACCGCCCATCAGCACTTCCGGGCCGTCGCCGTACGGGGTTTCGACGATCTGGCGGGCGATGTCCACGCAGCCGGCGGCGAGGGCGGATTCGGGCATGGCCGCATCGTGCTCCCAGTTGCGATCGGCCGAATGGCTGAAGGTCGCGCCGGGGGTCGCGTGGGTGACCCGCGCGGTGGTGACCACGCCGGTCGCCATGCCGCCGGCCTCGGCCAGCTCCCACAGGCTCAGGATCGGGGCCTGCAGCGCGCCGGCACAGTCGCCGCGGCGCGGCGACTGGCCGATGCTGAGCACGCCGGCGCGGGTCTTCACTCCGGTCGCCATCGCCGACATGGTGCCGGCCGAGTCCGGTGTCTGGGCGTTGGTGTTGTAGGTCTTGCTCAGCGCGGTGGCCGGGAAGCGCTCCCAGCTGAGCCGGTTCTCCTCGCCGGGACCGCCCTTGCGCTGGCCGTCGAGGATGCGCGCGGCGGCGACCGTCGGCAGGCTCATGCCGTCGCCGACGAACAGGATCACGTTGCGGGCCTTGCCGGCCATGGCCCCGCGCGCGGCCGCCTGCGCGGCGCCATCGCGATACCACCACTGCGGCGTCTCCTGTTGCGGGTGCTGGATCGTCGGCACGTCGACCGCGATCCCGCCTGCGTCGGTGCGACCGGCCGGTGCGATCGACGCGCAGGCGGTCAGCAGCGCGGGAACCAGCAGTGCGGGAACCAGGAGGACGGAAGCGGAACGCAGTCTGGACATGGGCAGGCGGTTCTTGGGGACGGACAAGCCGGCGATTATGCCCTGTGCGGGTGACAGCGCAGGCGTTGCCGTGCCGATGCGGGTCGCGGGCCTTGCCTGATCCGTCGCTTCCCCTAGCGCAAGCGGTCCGACGACGGATGCGCGGAGCATCGGGGGGAAGAAGGCGCGAGGCGGTCGGCATCGCGCAGTCCGGGAGCGTCATAGCACCGGTCGTCCGGTGCGGGAACGTCGCCGGTCAGGATCGTTGCGCGGGTCGCCTCGCGCACGGTCGCTCGCTGTTGGTCGCGACAGGGTGTTGGGGCAGTGCATCCGGATCCACGCTGCTTCAATGAAGTTGCAGATAAGAAGTTGCGAGCAACGGACGGATCCAGCGACAACTCCTGGTTTGGTGCGGCAATAGCCGAGAAAGAATCACGCATCGAGGCGGACAGGTCGGCCCAACCACGATCGGCAGCGATACGCGCGGCATGCGCGCGAGTCGAGTATTGGCGCGTCGAGCGGAACCCGAGCGCAGACATGCTATTCGGATCGTGCATGGCGCCATGCGGGATCGGGATAGGATTGCGCGATATTGCGGGAGCATGAGCTACTCGGGTCGCCGCCGCATGCGGATGCGCAGCGGACCAGATTCCATGCAGGGGAAGACTCGATGAAAACCGCAGTTCGTGATCGTTCGACCGATTCGATTCGCAAGGGCGCGCTCAGCTGCGCAATAGCGACAGCTTTGATGTCCGCGACACCGATGGTGTCGGCGCAGGAAGTCGAGCCACCCAGCGAAAGCGAGGAGGTGACGTCGCTTGAGAAGATGGTGGTGGTCGGCACCCGCATCCGTCGCAAGGACGAGGTCGCGGCCAGCCCCGTGTTCACCATGGAACGCGCCGAGATCGAAGCCACGGCGGCGGTTTCCGTTGGCGAGCTTCTGCAGGAGCTGCCCTCGGTGGGGTCGAGCTTCAACTCCACCGGCTCGGGTGGAACCAGTCATGGCTCCAGTACCGTCAACCTGCGCAACCTCGGTGCCAACCGTGTCCTGGTCCTGGTCAATGGGCGACGTTGGGTCAACGGTGCGGGAACGCGCGGGTTTCGCGATTTCGTCGACCTGAACACGATCCCGCTGGTCGCCGTCGAGCGGGTGGAGGTACTGCTGGATGGCGCGACCGCTTTGTATGGCGCCGATGCGATCGCCGGCGTGGTCAACCTGATCACCTACAGGGACTTCGATGGCGTCAAGGCCAGCAGCTATGCCGGCCAGACCACGCACGGAGATGGCTTCACCTACAGCCAGGATTTCCTGTGGGGGACGCAGGGCGAGTGGGGCTCGGCCCTGGTGTCGGCGACGATCGCTTCGAACGAGGAGGTCCTGGCCGGCGCCCGCGACTTCTCGTTCGCGCGTCTGCAGGGACCCAGCCGCAACACGCCGGCGGGCCGGTTCCGCAATGGCGTCGATACCGGCGCCTTCGGCACCGATGCGTTCGTGCCCGATGGCAATGGCGGGTTCCGTCCCAACAGTCCTGATGTGGACGTGCACAACGAGGCCCCGGACACGACCCTGCTCGGTCCCCTGGACCGCCAGGGCGTGTACGGGCAGCTGCGGCTCAACCTGGGCGATTACACCACCCTGGTCGCCGAGGGCCTGTACAACCATCGCGAATCGAGTCAGCGGTTCTCGCCGTCGGCGCCACGGATCCGCGGCGGCGACGGCATGAGCATTCCCGCCGACCATCCCTACAATCCGTTCGGCGTGGAATTCGCCGGCGCCGGCACCGACTTCGAGATCGTGCGCCAGCTCGACGCGGTCGGTCCGCGGATCAACCGCCAGGAGGTGGGCACCACCCGGTTCGCGATCGGCGTCGAAGGCAGCCTCGCCAACGGCTGGGCCTGGAACGCGTTCTATACCTATGCGCGGAACAGGGCGACCTGGAACTCGCTCAACCAGATCGATCTGGACAAGCTGGCGTTGGCGATCGGGCCGAACGACCGTTGCCAGGCGAACGGCTGCGTGCCGCTGGACATCTTCGGCGAGGTCACCCCGGAAATGGCCGACTACATCCGCGCCAATGGCACCGACAGGAACGGCACCCGGCAGCACGACTTCACCGCCAACATCACCGGCGACCTGTTCGAGATGCCGGCCGGCCCCTTGGCCTTCGCCGCCGGCATCGAATACCGCAAGGAGTCCGGCTACGACCGTCCGAGCGCGTACTTCAGCCGGACCCCGCAGTTCATCAGCTACAGTCGCATCACCACCTCGGCGCCGCGCCTGCCGACCTCGGGCTCCTACGATCTGAAGGAGGCCTATCTGGAACTCAATGTGCCCCTGTTGAAGGAACGGCCGCTGGCGAATCTGCTGGAGCTGTCCGCGGCGACGCGCTATTCCGACTACAACACCTTCGGCAGCACCACCAACAGCAAGCTGGGCCTGGTGTGGCGCCCGTGGAAGGACCTGATGGTCCGTGCCACCTGGGCCGAGGGCTTTCGGGCGCCTTCGATCAACGAGCTGTTCGCGGGCCTGCGCCAGACCAACCTTCCGGCCAACGATCCCTGCAATGGCGGCGGCGCCGGCAAGCCCGGCTGCGCCGGCGTGCCGGCGGATTACGACCAGGCCAACTTCAGCGGCGGCGCGATCCCGTCCACCGTCGGCGGCAATCCCGACCTGCAACCGGAGACCTCTGAGAACCGCAGCATCGGCTTCGTCTACACGCCGTCGTTCGCCGAGCGGCTGTCCTGGTCGGTGGACGGCTACGACATCCGCATCGACGAGGCGATCTCCAGCTTCGGTTCGCAGAATCTGCTCAACCTGTGCGCCAACACCGGCCAGCGCTGCGGTTCGATCCGACGCGCGTCCAGCGGCGAGATCGTCAACCTGACCGACGGGCCGATCAATCTGAACTCGCTCCGCGCAAAGGGCGTGGACACCACCCTGCGCTACCTGTTGCCGAACCCCGGTTGGGGCAGCTTCGGGATGACCTTCAGCGCCTCCTACCTGGACACTTTCGACCGTTTCGACACCCTGCCCAGCGGCGAGATCCGCACCGCCCACCGCGCCGGCCGGTCCGACGTCGCGCGCGAGAGCTTCCCGCGCTGGAAGGCCGGCACCAGCCTGGACTGGTCGCGCGACGGCTGGAAGGCGAACTGGTCGATGCGTTACATCGGTGCGACCGACGAGGGGCCCGAGCCGGCCTTCGGCCGCATCCCGGCCCAACTGACCCATGACCTGTGGGGCAGCTATACGATCCTGAGCGGCACCGCGACCTTCACCCTGGGCGTGGAGAACCTGTTCGACAAGGACCCGCCGCGCTCCTACGTCAACGGTCGCGACCTGAATTTCGACATGAGCACCTACAACCCCAGAGGCCGTTTCGTGTACCTGAAGGCATCGTTCCTGTTCTGAGGCGACGGGTGTTGGGCGCAATCCCGGTCGGGCGGTCGTGTGGATGCGATGGAGCCGTTCCGACCGGGGTTGTCCAGCGATCGGTGGCAATGGCCCCGGGTATGGCGGACGCGAAACACGGCGGGATCGAGCGATGAGTGAATCCAGAGAACAGACGAGCGAAGCGCAGGCGGCTCAAGGGCAGGCGGCCGGGCGGGACGCCAAGGGACGCAAGTCCTTCGACGTGCATCCGTTGCTGATGCTGCTGTCGGTGCTGCTGGCCGCGGCACTGCTGACCTATCTGCTCGACTCCGGCACGTTCCAGCGTGAAGGCCCGCAGATCGTGCCGGGTTCCTACCAGCCGGTGCCCAAGGCAATGGATTGGGCTCACGTGCTGGGCACCGCGCCGGCTGTGGAGGGCACCGCCAGCCCGGCCGGCATCACCACCGTGCTGAACGCGATTCCCAAGGGCCTGGCCCGCAGTGCACCACTGATCTTCATGGTGATGTTCGTCGGCGGCATGTTCGGCGTGTTCAAGCGGACCGGCGCGCTGGATGCCGGCCTCGACCACCTGGTCCACCACACCCGCGGCAATGTCTATCTGCTGGCTCCGGTGCTGATGCTGGTGCTGGCCGCCGGCAGCTCGTTCATGGGCCTGATCTCGGAGTACCTGGTGGTGCTGCCGGTGCTGCTGTCGATGGCCGACCGGCTCAGGCTGGACCGTCTGTACGCGGTGGCCATGCTGTTGATCGCGGCCAAGATCGGCTACGTCGCCTCGGTCAGCAATCCGGTCGCGCTGCCGATCGCCCAGGGCATCGTCGGCGAGCCGATCTTCAGCGGCTTCGCGATGCGCCTGGCGGTACTGGTGGTCTTCATCAGCGTCGGTATCGGCTATCTGCTGTACCGGATCCGCCGCAGCGGGTTCACCCGCGCGCAGTTCGACTACACCGCGCAGCCGATGAGCTGGCGCAAGCGCGCGGTGCTGCTGGTGATCGGGGTGTCGGTCGGGCTGATGATCTATGCCGGACAGGCCTGGGACTGGCACCACACCGAGCTGGGTGCGTTCTACATCGCGGTCGCGGTGCTGATCGCGGCGGTCGGCGGTGTCGCCGCCGGCGAGGCCGCCGACGCCTTCATCGACGGCATGAAGGGCATGGTCCTGCCCGGCGTCCTGATCGGCCTGGCCGGCGCGATCCAGATGGTGCTCCAGCACGGAATGATCCTGGACACCGTGGTCAACGGCATGACCCGGGCGATCGACGGGCATTCGCCGTGGATGTCGGCGGTGATGATCATGCACATCGAGGCGGCGCTGGACGTGCTGATCTCCTCGACCTCGGCCAAGGCGGCGATCAGCCTGCCGATCCTGTGGCCGATCGGCCAGTTGTCCGGGTTGACCGGCAACACCGTGGTGCTGGCCTTCCTGCTGGGCAACGGTCTGATGTCGATGGTCAGTCCGACCTCGGGCCTGATGCTGGCCATGCTGGCGATGGCGAAGACGCCCTACGGACGCTGGTTGCGGTTCGTGCTGCCGCTGACCCTGTTCCTTGCGGTGCTGGCGATCGGCTTCCTGTTCGTCGCTACCGCGTTGCAGGCGGCGTCCTGATCGTGGACGGGATGGAGAACAGCGCGGCGCTGGCATTCGGGCCGTTCGCGGTCGTGGCGTTGCGCGATGTCGAGATCCGCATGCGCGACGGCGTCGTGCTGGCGACCGATCTCTATCTGCCGCGGGCGCCCGACGGCGAAGCGCGGCGATGGCCGTGCATCCTCGAGCGCACGCCCTACGACAAGGGCGGGACCGCCGGTTCCGACGTGACCGCCGCCAGCGACGCGCCGATGTCCAAGCCGGCGATCGCCCGCTGGTTCGCCAGCCACGGTTATGCGATGGCGATGCAGGACTGTCGCGGCCGTTACGCCTCCGGCGGCGAGTTCACCAAGTACCTCAACGAGGGCGAGGACGGTGTCGACACCGTCGCCTGGCTGGCCGAGCAGGACTGGAGCAACGGCTGGGTGCTGACCCAGGGACTGTCCTATTGCGCGCATGCGCAGACCGCGCTGGGCTCGTTCGCGCCGGCCGCGTTGTTCGCCCAGTTCGTCGACTCCGGGGGGTTCTCCAATGCCTACCAGGGCGGCATCCGCCAGGGCGGCGCGTTCGAGCTCAAGCAGGCCACCTGGGCGTTGAAGCACGCTCTGCTCAGCCCGGCGACCGCGGCCGACCCGGTCCGCGCGCGCGCGCTGCGGGCGCAGGACATGCGCGCATGGTTCGCGCGCATGCCGTGGCGACGCGGCGATTCCCCGGTGAGCGCGGCGCCGGAGTACGAGGAGTACCTGTTCGACCAGTGGGAACGGGCCGACTTCGGCGACTACTGGAAGCAGCGGGCACTGTGCGGCGAACGCCACTACGACGGCTACGCCGACGTGCCGATGGTGCACATGTCCAGTTGGTACGACCCCTACGTGCGCACCGCGATCGACAACTACCTGGGCCTGTCGCGGCGCAAACGCGCGCCGGTGCACCTGATCATGGGGCCGTGGACCCACGGCCGCCGTTCCCAGACCCATGCCGGAGACGTCGACTTCGGTCCCGATGCGAGCTTCGACCGCGCCTTCGGGATGTCGTATTTCGAACTGCGGCGGCGCTGGTACGACCACCTGTTCGACGCCCGCAAGCCCAATCCGCTGGACCGGGGCCGGGTATCGGTGTTCGTCATGGGCGGCGGGCCCGGCGATCGCGATGCGCGCGGGCGGTTGCGTCATGGCGGCCGCTGGCTGCATGCCGATCGCTGGCCGTTGCCGGACACCCGGGAGCGGGCCTGGTATCTGCACGCGCCGGGCGGGCTCGACCCGCGGTCCAGTCGCGACGAGCGGGCATCGAGATGGTTCGACTACGATCCCGCGCATCCGGTACCGACCCTCGGCGGGACCGTGACCTCGGCCGACACGGTGATGTTGCCCGGGGCCTACGACCAGCGCGAGGCCCCGCAGTTCTTCGGTGCCGACGGCAGCGGCCGCGACCTGGGCGAGCGCCCCGACGTGATCAGCTTCCGCAGCGCCCCCCTGACCCGGCCGGTCGAGGTGATCGGCGCGATCCGCGCCTGCCTGTACCTGTCCTCGGACTGTCCGGACACCGACATCACCATCAAGCTGATCGACGAGTACCCGCCCGGCGATGGAAACCCGGAGGGCTTCGCGATGAACCTCACCGACGGCATCCTGCGGGTCCGCTATCGCGAATCCTGGGAGCGGCCGTCGCTGCTGGAGCCGGGGCAGGTCGTGGAGATCACGGTCGAGGCCTTCGCGACCGCCAACCTGTTCGCCATCGGCCACCGTATCCGCCTGGACGTGTCCAGCAGCAACTATCCGCATTTCGACCTCAACCCGAATACCGGAGGCGCACTGGTGGGCTGGAAGACATCGAGGATCGCGCGCAATACCCTGCACCTTGATCGGTCGCACCGCTCCAGGCTCATACTGCCGGTGAGAACGGCGCCCCGTTCGCGGGATTGACGCTCTCGGCAGCGGACAATGGCCGACCATCGAGGACCGCCGATGAAGCTGGACAGCATCAGATCCCTGGAAGCCTTCCGCGAGATCATCCAGCGCGGTTCGGCGACGGCGGCGGCGCAGAGCCTGGGGCTCAGCCAGCCGGCGGTGAGCCGGTTGCTGGGACAGTTGGAGGAGCAGCTCGGATTCGCGCTGTTCCATCGCAGCAAGGGCCGGTTGCTGCCGACCGCGCAGGCCTTGATGCTGTTCGAGGAGGTCGATCTCGCATTGCAGGGACTGGACCGGGTCGCCGCGCTGGCCCGCGACATCCACGACAGCAATGCCGGCCATCTGCGGATCGTCGCCCCGCCGAGCTTCGCCGAGGGGCCGCTGGTCAAGCTGGTCGCCGGTTTCCTGAAGCAGCATCCGAGGATCCGGGTCAACATCGATTCGCGCACGCGTCCGGCGACGATGAATCTGGTCGCCACCCGCACCGCCGACTGCGGATTCGGCAAGCTGCCGCTCGATCATCCGGAAATCCGCATGCGTCCGTTGATCAGCAGCCCGACCGTATGCGTATTGCCCAGCGCGCATCCGCTGGCGCGCCGCAAGCGGGCGCTTACCGCGAGCGACCTCGCGGACGAAGCGCTGATCCTGATCGGCCAGCAGGGCGGCGACACCCGTCAGCGGATCGACCAGGCCTTCCGCGAAGTCGGCCGGGTCGCGAAGGTGCGGATGGAGACGCGCAATGTCGGCGCCGCGTGCGCACTGGCGGCGGAAGGCGTCGGAATCGCGATCGTCAACGAGCTGCTGTCGCGCAACGCTTCATGGATGGACGTCAGCGTGCGGCGCTTCACCCCGCTGATTCCGCACGAGTACGTGTTCCTGACCTCGGCCCAGGTGCCGGGGACGCCGCTCACCGAGGCGTTCTACCGGCATTGCCAGAGCACGCTGCGCGGCATGCTCCGGACCGCCCCGCGCCGGCCCGCTGCCCGATGAGGCGCGTCCGTCTGCTGACGCTGTTGGCCGCCCTGGCGGTGCCGGGCGTGAGCGTTGCGGTGGATGCCGATCCCGACCGCGACGGCTACCGCCTACCGCCGGAACCGATCCGTGCGTTGGCCGAGGCGCCGCCGTTGCCGGACGTGCTGAGCGACAGCAGGGGCCGCGTGCTGGTGATGCTGCGAAGGGAGGCGTTGCCAAGCCTGCAGGCCTTGTCGCGTCCGCAGATGCGCCTGGCCGGGCTGGACATCGACGTCGGCGATGGCGTGACCCGTTCGAGTCTGGACAGTCTCAACGCACGCACCCGGCTGGAAACCTTCAGCGGGATCGAATTGCGCCGGCTCGATGAGGACCGGGCGCGCCCGGTATCGGGCCTGCCGGCGCATCCACGGCTGTCGTTCTTCACCTGGTCGCCCGACGAGACCCGGCTGGCGTTCACCCATGCCACCGGCAGCGGGCTGGAGGTCTGGGTGCTGGCGCTGGACACCGGGCAGGCGCGGCGGCTGACCGGGGCGAACGCCAACGGCGTGCTCGGCAACCCGCTGACCTGGTTCAGGGACGGCGCGGCACTGCTGGTCAGGATGCGTCCCGCAGCGACGGTCGAGTTGTCCGATCCGCGCCTGCAGGTTCCCGCGGCGCCGCTGATCTCGGTATCCGACGGCAATCTCGCACCCGCGCGGACCTATCAGAACCTGCTGCGCACGGCGGTCGACGACGCCAACTTCGACGCGCTGGCGACTTCGCGGCTGTACCGGGTGCCGCTGCGCGGCGAGCCGCGCCCCTGGGCGGGTCCGTCGCCCTATCGCCGCACCGCGTTCTCGCCGGACGGCCGCTATCTGCTGGTCGAATCGCTGCGCAAGCCATATTCGCGACGGGTGCCGGTCGATCGCTTCGCGGCTCGCACGCAGTTGCTGGATCCGGATGGCGAACCGGTGATGACGGTCGCCGACCTGCCGCCCGGCGACGATCTGCCGCGCGGACGCATGGCGGCGACCGTCGGCAAGCGTCAGATCGGCTGGCGTGCGGACCGCCCCGCGGAGCTGGTCTGGACCGAGGCGCTGGACGACGGCGATCCGGCCGTCCAGGTTGCCCATCGCGATGCGCTGTTCGCGTGGGCGGCCCCGTTCGCGGACTCGCCGCGGCTGTTGCTAAAGACGGTGAACCGGCACATCGAGACCCTGTGGGGCGACGACCGCCACGCGATCGCGATCGACGCCTGGTGGGAGACCCGCAACACCCGCAGCTATCTGTTCGCTCCCGGGGAACCGGCGCGCGCGCCGCGGCTGCTGGACGACCGCGACATGCAGGACCGTTACGCCGATCCGGGCCTCTACCAGACCGAACTCAATGGCGCCGGCGAGCCGCAGTTGATCCTGGATCATGGCCGCGCCTACCGGATCGGCGAGGGCTTCGGCCCGGACGGTCAGCACCCCTTCCTCGATCGCATCGATCTGACCAGCGGGGTCCGCGAACGGCTCTACCAGTCCACGCTGGAAGAGGAGGCCGAAAGCCTCATCGGTTTTGCCGGGGGCGACCGCTCGCGGCTGCTGGTCAGCATCGAGTCGCCGACGCGGCCGCCGGCGCACTTCGTCCGCGATCTGGAGGACCGCACACGTTTGCGCAGGCTGACCGAGCCGGCCAACCCCTACGCGGCAATGAACGCGGTCAAGCGGTCGCTGCTGACCTATGCGCGCGACGACGGCATCGCCCTGAGCGGCACCCTCCATCTGCCCGCGGGTTTCGATCCCGGGCAATCGGCACGCCTGCCGCTGATCCTGTGGGCCTACCCGGTCGAATACCGGGATGCCGGCAGCGCCTCCCAGGTCGCGGTCAATCCGCGGCGTTTCGTGGCGCCGGACTACATGTCGCCGGCGTACTGGGCGCTGCGCGGATTCGCGGTGCTGGACAAGGCCTCGTTCCCGATCGTCGGCGAGGCGGGCGTCGAGCCCAACGACACCTATCTGGAACAACTGCTTGGCAATGCCCGCGCGGCGATCGACGCGCTCGACCGCCAGGGCATCGTCGATCGCCAGCGGGTGGTGGCGATGGGGCATTCCTATGGCGCCTTCATGGTGGCCAATCTGCTGACCCATTCCGACTACTTCGCCGCCGGCATCGCCCGCAGCGGGGCCTACAACCGGACCCTGACTCCCTTCGGCTTCCAGCGCGAGCAGCGCAGCTACTGGCAGGCGCCGCAGGTGTATACCGCGATGTCGCCGTTCATGTCAGCCGACCGGATGAAGACCCCGCTGCTGCTGATCCACGGCGGCGCCGACGCCAATGCCAGCACCAGCGCGATGCAGAGCGAGCGTTATTTCGCCGCCCTGCAGGCACTGGGCGCGCCGGCAAGGCTGGTGATCCTGCCCAACGAGAATCACCGATACCTCGCCCGCGAGTCGGTGCTGCACACGCTGTGGGAACAGGACCGCTGGTTGCAGCGGCATGCCGGCGACGCGGACGGCGGCCACGCCGGGGATGGCGTGTCGAGGGGCGAGTGACACCGCGCCGGTCCGCCGGCTGGACGGCCCGCGCCGCGCTCATGACGATTGCTTGCCTGCACATGCCGAAGGGTTCGCACGTCGCGGTCCGCGCCGGCCTATCGTGTGCGGTCCGGGCGAGGTCGCTTGTGGCCGCGCCCGCCGCCGTCTCCCTCACGATCCGGACCCTCCACGATGACCGCCCTGTTTTCCGCCTGGTTCCGTATTCCGTTCTGGCAGCGGGTGCTGGGCGGCTTCGTGCTCGGCGCGTTGGCCGGCTGGTTGATGGGGCCGGCGGCCGAGACCTGGTTCGGCCCGTTCGGCAAGGCCTACGTCACCCTGATCAAGATGATCGCGGTGCCGCTGGTGCTGTTCGCGGTGATGAATGCGGTCGCCTCGCTGCACGGGCAGAAGTCGGTGGCCGCTCTGGGCGGGCGCACCTTCGCCTGGTTCGCGATCACCGCCGCGCTGGCGGTCTGCGTCGGCCTGGGCGTGGGCT
This sequence comes from Marilutibacter maris, assembly GCF_006546735.2. Lineage (GTDB taxonomy): Bacteria > Pseudomonadota > Gammaproteobacteria > Xanthomonadales > Xanthomonadaceae > Marilutibacter > Marilutibacter maris. The sequence goes on from NZ_VICD02000333.1 coordinate 13,723, forward strand.
GGCTGCTGGAGCCCGGCGAGGGCGTGAGCGGCCTGAGCGTCGCCGCCGACTACAGCGTGCGCGAGATCCCCTCGGTCGCCCAGGTGCTGCTGGACGTGGTTCCCGGCAACCCGTTCAAGGCGCTGGCCGAGGGCAGGATCCTGCAGGTGATCGTGTTCGCGGGCCTGGTCGGCTTCGCCCTAGTCAAGCTCGGCGACCGCGTCGCCGGCGTGCGCAGGCTGGTCGGCGAGGCCAGCGAGGTGATGATCCAGGTGACCCGCTTCGTGCTGGAAACCACCCCGATCGGCACCTTCGGCCTGATCGCCGGCCTGGTCGGCAGCTACGGGTTCGAGAAGCTGTTGCCGCTGGGCACCTATGTGTTCGCGCTGTACCTGGCCTGCGCGCTGCACATCGTGTTCGTCTATGGCGGGCTGGTCGCCGCGCACGGGCTCAACCCGCTGAAGTTCTTCCGCGGCGCCGCGCCGGGCATGCAGGTCGCCTTCGTCAGTTCCTCGAGCTTCGCCTCGATGCCGGCGGCGATCCGCTCGGTCACCCACAACCTCGGTGTCGACCGCGACTATGCCGCGTTCGCGGTGCCGCTGGGCGCGAGCATCAAGATGGACGGTTGCGGAGCGATCTACCCCGCGCTGACCGCGATCTTCGTCGCCCAGTACTTCGGTCTGGAACTGGCGCCGACCCAGTACTTCACCATCCTGGTCGCCTCGGTGCTGGGCAGCTTCGGCACCGCCGGGGTGCCGGGCACCGCGATCGTGATGGTGACCCTGGTGCTGTCGGCGGCCGGACTGCCGCTGGAGGGCATCGGCTTCGTCGTCGCGATCGACCGCGTGCTCGACATGATGCGCACGATGACCAACGTGACCGGACAGATGCTGGTGCCGGTGCTGGTCGCCAAGGAGACCGGGCTGCTCGACCGCGAGGTCTTCGATGCCGATGTCGTCGGGCTGCCCGCCGATGGGGACGACGCGCCGCCCGAGGCGGTCTCCGCCGGGCGCGGTGCGGGCGAGAGCGGGGCCGGGTCGGCCGCTTGACATGTTCCGCTCGCACCCGCATATCGGTCGGGTGAGAATAGTCGGGTGAGAGCAGGACCCGGGAGGACCGGATGGCCGGCGGCTGGACCAGCGATACATCGGTACAGGACCAGATCGACGCGACCGTGGAGGACGCGATCAAGCGCGCGCGCAGCCGGATGGCGAGCGGGCCGGGCCTGAGCCATTGCGAGGAATGCGACGCGCCCATTCCCGAGGCGCGGCGGCGTGCCGTGCCAGGCGTGCGCCTGTGCATCGCCTGCCAGGAAAGCGCCGATCGCTCCGAACAGTCGGCCGGCATCAACCGCCGCGGCAGCAAGGACAGTCAGCTGCGCTAGGCGTGCCGCGATGGGGCTGCCTCCAGACCCTTTGGATCGCGGCTCACGCCGCTCCTACGGTACAACTCAGATCCGCGAGCCTCAGATCCGCGAGTAGCGCCAGGACTGCATGCGCCCGTTGCGGTACGGCATCACGCCGTGGAACGGCCGCGGGTCGGCGTCGAACACCAGCGGCAGGAAGTTGCGGTCGCCTTCCCACATCGGCAGTTCGTGCAGGCGCTCGAGCGCGACCCACTCCAGGGTGCCCTCCGGATTGCGCTCGAACGGGGTGCCGGTGAAGGCGCTGATCCGGAACACGAAGCCCAGCCAGTCCTCGCCGTGCTTGCCGAAGCCGGGCCAGCTGATCGTGCCGCGCAATTGCAGCTCGGTGCAGTCGATGCCGGCCTCCTCGTGGATCTCGCGACGCATGCCGGCGACGACGTCCTCGTCCGGCTCCAGCTTGCCGCCCAGCCCGTTGTACTTGCCCAGCTGATGGTCCTCGGGCCGCGCGTTGCGGTGGACCATCAGCACTTCGCGACCGTCCGGCGACATCACGTAGCCGAGGGTGGCGACGATCGGGGTGTATGGCATCACCGCCCCTCCGGCCGCTGCTCGCGGGCGATCGCCTCATCCAGGGCGCGCTCGGCGCGGTCGGCGTAGGCGGCGCAGCTCATCGGCGCGGGGTGGCGGTTGCCGGCATCCTGCGGTGCCCAGCCGCTGCCGTCGGGGTGCGGTGTGATCAGCAGGTCGCAGGGCAGGGCGCGCATCGCCGCGAACCCGCGCCGATAGTCGTCGACGATGTGCGGGTAGCGCGGGTTGTCGAGCAGGGTGTAGCCCGGCGCGCTGACGCTGTCGGCGTAGGCGATCCGCAGCGGCCTGCCGTCGCGGCGGTCGGTCCAGGTCCAGCTCATCGAGCCGGGGGTGTGCGCGGGAGTGAAATGCACGCTGAAGCGCACGCCGCCGAGTTCGACCGCCTCGCCGTCCATCACGATGCGTCCGGCCTGCGCCGGCGGATACAGCAGGTCGTCGCCGTAGTGGATGTCGTCGCTGCCGCCGCGCGCCAGCAGCACCGCCGACTCGGCGTTGCTGACCAGGGTCGCTCCGGTCGCGCGTTGCACCGCCGCCAGTGGCCCGGCATGGTCGGCGTGGGCGTGGCTGTGCAGGATGTACTTCACCTCGGTGGGCGCGACCCCGAGCCTGGCCATGTTGGCCAGCAGCATGTCGGCGGCCTGCGGCATGCCGCCGTCGATCAGCACCGCGCCGGCGTCGGTCCTGACCAGCAGCGCGCTGAGCCCGGCGGTGCCGATGTACCAGGTGCGGTCGGCGATCCGGAACGGCTCGATCGGCTGTCGCCAGCTCTCGCGCACGGTGTAGGCCTCCAGCTGCGGCAGCGGCGCGGTCGAGGCTTCTTCGGCATGCGCGGCGGTGGCGGACAGGACGAGCGCGGCGGCGACGGCCGGCAACAGGGCATGGCGTGGGGGCATCGGAGGTCGTTCCGGTGGACGGGCTGGACAGTGTCGGCGATCGCGCGCGTCAGGACCACCGCCGGATTCGCGGCCGCGCTCCCATCCGACGCGGCCGATGTGCATACTCGTCGCTGCGCCCAAACGAGTCCGTGCCATGGCCGTCGAATCGCCCCGTCTGCTCGCCTTCGCCGGCAGCCTGCGAAGAGAGTCCTTCAACCGTCGGCTGATTCCGGTGCTGGCCGAGGGTGCGCGCGCTGCCGGTGCCGAGGTCAGCCTGATCGACCTGCGCGACTATCCGCTGCCGGTCTACGACGGCGACATCGAGGCCGCCGGCATGCCCGAGCCGGTGCATCGGCTGCAGGACCTGATGTCCGAGCACGATGGCCTGCTGATCAGCACGCCCGAGTACAACGGTTCGATGCCGGCCCTGGTCAAGAACACCCTCGACTGGATCTCGCGGCCGACCGAGGCCGGACCGTCGGGCACCACGCTGTTCCGCGGCAAGGTCGCCGGCATCGTCTCGGCGTCGCCGGGCCCATTGGGCGGCCTGCGCTCGCTGCTGGTGCTGCGCGATGCCCTGGCCAAGCTGGGCCTGGTGGTGGTGCCGCAGCAGATCGCAGTCGGCCTGGCCGCCGAGCGACTCCCGGAAACCGGTCTGCTCGCCGATGAGCGGATGCGCGAGGGAGTGCATGGCGTCGGCGCGGCTGCGGCGGCAATGACACCCACGGCGATGCCGGCGGCACTTGCGAGCGCAGTTCCGGCACCGCCGCCCGAACGGAGCACACGATGAGTGGTGAACAACGCGAACTGACCCTGCGCTTCCTGGCCGAACCGACCGACGTCAACTATGGCGGCAAGGTTCATGGCGGGGTGGTGATGAAGTGGATCGACCAGGCCGGCTACGCCGCCGCGGTCGGATGGAGCGGACGCTACAGCGTGACGGTCGCGGTCGGCGGCATCCGCTTCGTCTCGCCGATCCGGATCAGCGACCTGGTCACGGTGCGGACCCAACTGGTGCATACCGGCACCACCAGCATGCATTTCGCGGTCGACGTGATGGCGCGCGATCCCGGGGTCAATGCCGAGGAGGCCGGTCGCTCGCGCCTGTGCACGCATTGCGTGATCGTGTTCGTCGCCCTCGACGGGGTCGAGGGACAGCCGACCCCGGTGCCGAGCTGGGTGCCCGCCAGCGAGGAGGACAAGCGCCTGGCCGAGTACGCGATGAAGGTGATGGAGCTGAGCAAGGGCATCGAGCAGACCGTCGAGCGCTATCGCGGCGCCGCGCGGCAGGCGGGCTGAGCGGGCGCCGCCCGCCGCGCCGCCCCGCCCCCATCCGTGGAGACCCCATGTCGCAGAACATCTACGACGACCCCGACTTCTTCGACGGCTACAGTGGCCTGCCCCGGCAGGTGCATGGCCTGGAGGGCGCGCCGGAGTGGCCGGCGATCCGTGCGATGCTGCCGGCACTGGCCGGCAAGCGCGTCGCCGACCTGGGCTGTGGATTCGGTTGGGCCTCGCGCTGGATGCGGGGGCACGGGGCGGCGTCGGTACTGGCGGTCGACCTCTCGCGGAACATGCTCGCTCGAGCGCGGGCCGACACCGACGATCGGGGCATCGAGTATCGCCGGGCCGACCTGGAGACCCTGTCCCTGCCCGCCGCGGCATTCGATCTGGTCTACAGCGCGCTGGCCTTTCATTACGTGCGCGACTTCGGGCGCCTGGTCGGCATGCTCCAGGCGGCGCTGGTCCCGGGCGGCGACCTGGTCTTCAGCATCGAACACCCGATCTTCATGGCGTCCGCGCGGCCGGGTTGGATCGTGGACGAGGACGGTCGCAGGAGCTGGCCGGTGGACGGCTATGCGCGCGAAGGCGAGCGCTGCACCGACTGGTTCGCCAGCGGTGTCTTGAAACATCACCGGACCCTGGCCACGACCCTCAATACCCTGATCGGTGCAGGCCTGGAGGTGAGTCGGGTCGAGGAGTTCGCGCCCACGCCCGGGCAGATCGAGCGCGAGCCGGCATTGGCGGAGGAAATGGAGCGGCCGATGCTGCTGCTGGTCTCGGCCCGCAAGCGCTGACGCCCGTGCCGCGATTCCAGTTGCGGCGGCGGAATGCGAAAAGGCCGCTCGCAGGCGGCCTTTGCATCAGCTCTGGAGGTGGTCGTTCAGATGCCTTCGACGCGCCGGGCCTGCATGAACTTGCGGCTCCAGTAACCGCTGTCGAGGCGGGCGACGCTGACCGTCTTGCCGCGGCTGGGGGCGTGCACGAAGCGGCCCTCGCCGAGATAGATGCCGACGTGGTCGACGCGGCCGCGGCGGCCGAAGAACACCAGGTCGCCGGCGGTGATCTGCTCGCGGTCCTCGACGACCTGGCCGTTGCGGGCCATGTCGCGTGACACCCGCGGCAGCTCGATGCCCAGCGCGTTGCGGAACACGTAGCCGACCAGGCCGCTGCAGTCGAAGCCCTTGTCGGGGCTGGTGCCGCCCCAGCGATAGGGCGTGCCGAGCAGGGCCAGCGCCTTCTGCAGCAGGTTGCGGACGCGGCCGTCCTTGTCCTCGACCGGTTGACCGTTCTCGGCCTCGTCGCGGGTCGGCGCGGAGGCGGCGAGCAGGCGGTTGATGTCGGTGGCCAGCAGCAGGCCGCGATCGGAGGCGCCCATCGCCTCGGGCAGCATCGGCCGGGTCACCGCCGAGGGCAGGTCGGCCGAGTCCCCGGCCAGCGACGAGGTCGGCAACTGCTGGGCCAGCGTCGGCAACGACGCGGCCGCCAGCAGGGCGGTCAGAGCGAGGCGGAGCGGGAGCCGCGTGGGGCGGTTGAGGGTCAGACCGGGACGGGCGGAGTCGGGGTCGGGTCCGGAAACGTCGAAATTCACGCGGCGATCACTGAATTGAATCGGAGCGATATTGCCCGTGAATTGGGACACAGAAGTTCATAATTTGTAAAAAAATAGTTAAATAACGCGCTGATTGTCACGTTTTGATCTGCGGGTGTGGTCTGCGTCCCGTTTTCCGGCGCCGTTGACCGGGGGGCGGTCATTCCAGAACGCGGCGGGCACCGGTGTAGTGATCGCGCCAGTAGGCGCCGTCCAGATGGTCCAGGCGCACCGTGCCGCCGGTGCTTGGCGCATGCACGAAACGGCCCTCGCCGACATAGATGCCGACGTGGCTGACCCGGCCGCGGCTGCCGAAGAACACCAGGTCGGCCGCGGCCAGCCGCGACGGGCTGATCTTCGGGCCCTGGTAGGCGGCCAGCTGGCTGGAGGTGCGCGGCAGGCGCAGATCGAGCATGTCGCGATAGACATAGTTGACCAGGCCGCTGCAGTCGAAGCCGCCGTCGGGGGTGTTGCCGCCGTAGCGGTACGGGGTGCCGACCAGGCTGATCGCCCGCATCAGTACCGCGTTGGCCGCGGCCGGGTCCTCAGGCGTCACCAC
>NZ_VICD02000334.1 GCF_006546735.2 Marilutibacter maris
CTCCCAAAGTTTGCTATGCAAACCTTGGGCCCCGCCGTTGCGTCTCCACACCCCCATTCGTGCCTGCGGCACGAATCGCCCCCTGACTCAGGGGGCTGGGCCATGCAGCACCGCATCTTGTAGGAGCGGCGTAAGCCGCGATGAGGCTTTCCCGACAGACTCAATCGCTCCTGCGATCAAGGGATCACAAGTGGGCGTCGATCAGCGCGCGCGCGCCCTGCGCGAGCAGGCGTTCGGCGACCTGGACGCCCAGCGCCCGTGCCGCGTCCACGCCGTCCACCACGGTCTGCGCGGACGCCCGCACCGCATGGCCGTTGCCGGCATCGCCGACCAGGCCGTCCAGGGCCAGATCGCTTCCGTCCAGGCGCGCCAGCGCCGCCACCGGCACATGGCAGCTGCCGTGCAGGGCACGGTTCATCGCCCGCTCGGCCTCGACGCAGATCCGGGTCGGCGCGTGCTCCAGCGCCGCGCAGGCCGCCTGCACCGCGTCGTCGTCGTTGCGGCATTCGATCGCGATCGCGCCCTGCGCCGGCGCCGGCAACCACACCGGCGCCAGCAAGCGCGCGCGGATGCGCGCGTCCAGGCCGAGCCGCTGCAGGCCGGCGCAGGCCAGCACGATCGCGTCGTACTCGCCCGCATCCAGCTTGGCCAGGCGGGTGTTGACGTTGCCGCGCAGGTCGCGCAGCTGCAGGTCCGGGCGCAGCGCGCGCAGCTGCGCCTGCCGCCGCAGCGACGAGGTCCCGACCACCGCACCCGGCGGCAGTGCGTCGATGGTCCCGAAGCGCGGGCTGACGAAGGCGTCGGCGGGATCGGCACGCTCCAGCACCGCCGGCAGCGCGAAACCCGGCTCCAGTTCCATCGGCACGTCCTTCAGCGAATGCACCGCGCAGTCGGCTTCGCCGCGCTGCATCGCCACCTCCAGTTCCTTCAGGAACAGGCCCTTGCCGCCGATCGCGGCCAGCGAACGGTCGAGCACCTGATCGCCACGGGTACTCATCGGCACCAGTTCGACGGTCAGTCCAGGGTGGGCGGCACGCAGGCGGGCGGCGACGTGTTCGCTCTGCCAGAGGGCGAGCGGGCTCTTGCGGGTGGCGATACGCAGGGTCTTCATCCGCGTAATTATCGCCCAGCCGGCGAGCGCGGCGGAAAACCCGGCTCCGTACGCCCGCGATGCCCCCGGCCGGCGGCCACCGGAGGCCGCTCAACGGCCTCCGGCATGCGCGCGGCCGAGGCCGCCGCGATCAGTAACCCTTCTCGAAATTCAGCATGAAGCCGTTGTCGCGATCGCCGCCGTCGCCGAACAGGCCGCGATACTCGACCCGCAGACCCATGTCGCGCGGCAGGTAGAACATCGCCCCCAGCCCGATCATGAAGCGGCTGCGGTCGAAGCCGGTCAGCGCGGCATGGTAGAGCGGTCCGGTCAGCAGGTCGGCGTAGCGCATGCTGGCGCTGCTGTCGCCGTCGAAGTCGTACTGGTATTCCAGCCGTGCCTGCGGCGCGAACGCGCCCCAGCGCGTCGGCCGCCGCGACTCGAAGCGGAAGCCGAGGTTGGCGGTGGTCGAGTCCACGTCCATGTCGCCGTAGGCGAGGCTGTAGATCGGGTCGCCACGCTCGACGTAGCCGTCCAGGTTGGCCCGCGACAGGTCGACGCGGGCATACGGCGTCAGCTGCCAGTTGTCGCGCTGGTACTGCGCACCGGCCGACAGCGAGCCGAACCACTGGCTGCCGTCGCGCGAACCGCGCACGAAGCCCCCGGTCGGGGTCACGTAGCGGCGCAGGTCGTACGACAGCTGCTGGTAGCCCAGCAGGCCGTCGACGAAGAAGCGGTCGCCGGGGTGGTAGCTGGCGTACAGCACGAACGCATAGGCGTCGCCCTCCACCCGGCTGCCGTTGTCGCCGACGTCGCTGTCGTCGCGGCCCAGGCCGATGCCGCCACCGAAGGCGAAGGCCGGGCTGACCCGGTAGTCCACGCCGGCGCTGATGCCGTCGCTCTCGAAGTCGGCACCTGCGCCGCCGCCACGGCCGTCCTGGTTGCCGGAGCGGATGACGCCGCCGACCCAGGCGCCGAACGGCGACGCGCTCGAACCGCCCGTGCCGCCGCCGGCCGCGCCCTGCGCATCGTCGGCGCCGCCCGCCGCCATGCCCACGGCATCGTTGGATGCCATCAGTTCGTCGCAGGGATCGCCCGGCTTGCGTCCGATCCGCTCCACGCAGTGCTCGCTGACCGCGAAGCTCAGGCGGTTGCTCAACTGCGCGCCGCCGCGGTTGTCGTGCAGGTTTTCCAGGCGCTGCTGGAAGTTGCCCATCTGCGCCGAGGCGAAGCGGCGCGCCGAGTCGGCCTGCGCCTCCAGCAATCCGCGCACCTCCGGATCGCGCGAGGGATCCGGACGGTCGACGATCTCCAGCGCATAGGTCCGGGTACCGGTGAAGCCCAGCGCATCGGTCGCGGTCACGGTGAAGTCGAAGTCGCCCGCGACCGGGGTGCCGTCGAGGCCGCCGTCGGCCGCCAGGGTGAGCCCGCCCGGAAGCGCACCGCCGGTGACCGCGAAGCTGTACGGCGCCGAGCCGCCGCTGGCGGCGAGGGTCTGCGCATAGGACTGTCCGCCGACACCGGTGGGCAGGGTCTCCGGGTTGATCGTGATGACCGGCGCGGACACCGTCAGCGTGTAGGCGTTGGTCGCGGTCGCCGGAGTGCCGCCGGTGCTGTCGGTGGCGCTGATCGAGAAATCGAAGTCGCCGGCGACGGTCGGAGTGCCGGTGAGCGCGCCGCTGGCGCCGTCCAGGCTCAGGCCATCGGGCAGGCTGCCGGAAGCGATCGCATAGACGTAGGGCGCGATACCGCCGTCGGCGACGAAGCCCTGGCTGTAGGCGACGCCGGCCGTCGCATCCGTCAGCGTCGCCGGGGTCAGGCTCAGCGTCGGCACCGCCACCTGCAGCGTGTAGTCGCGGCTGCCGGTCTGGCCGTTGGCATCGGTGACGGTCACGGTGAAGGCGAAGCTGCCGGCACGGGTCGCAGTGCCGGACAAGGCACCGTCGGCGCTCAGTGCCAGCCCATCCGGCAGGCTGCCGGTGGTGACGGCGAAGGCATACGGGGCGACGCCGCCGCTGCCGCTGAGCGTCTGCGCGTAGGCCTGCCCGGCGGCGGTGTCCGCCAGCGTCGCCGGGTCGATCGTCAGCGCGGGCGCCGGCACCTCCAGGGTGTAGGCCTGCGTGATCGAGAACGGCGCACCGCTGCCGGTCAACGCGGTGTCGGTCGCGGTGATCGTGATCGGGTAGCTGCCCGGCGCGGTCGGCGTCCCCGACAGGGTGCCGCCGCTGAAGCTCACACCGTCCGGCAGCGCGCCGGATACCGCATAGCCATATGGCCCCGGGCTGCCGCTGGCGGCGAAGACCTGCGAGTAGGCGGCGCCGTAGGTCAGCGTCAGCGTGCCCGCCGCCGGCGACAGCGCCAGCGTCGGCGCGTTGATCACCAGGCTGTAGCTCTGACTGCCGGTCTGGCCGTTGGCGTCGGTCGCCTCGATGGTGATCGCGAAGGTGCCGACCTCGGTCGGCGTGCCCGACAGCGCGCCGCCGCTGGACAGGGCCAGGCCGGCCGGCAACGTGCCGCTGGCGAGGGCGAAGCCGTACGGCGCGACGCCGCCGCTGGCGGTGATGGTCTGGCTGTAGGCGACGCCCGGATCGCTCGCCGGCAGCGTGCCCGGGCTCAGCGTCACCGTCGGCGTGGCGACCGCGATGACGTAGCTCTCGGAGACGGTGAACGGCGCGCCGGTGCCGCTGGCGCCGTCATCGGTGGCGACGATCATGAAGCTGAAGTTGCCGGTGACCGTCGGCGTGCCCGACAGGGTGTCGCCGGACAGGCTCACGCCGGCCGGCAGGCTGCCGCTGACCGCGTAGCTGTACGGGCCGACGCCGCCGCTGGCGGCGAAGCTCTGCGAATAGGCGGTGCCGTAGTTCGCATTGAAGGTGCCCGCCGCCGGCGACAGTGCCAGGCTCGGCGCCGCCACGCTGAGCACGAACGCCTCGCCGACCGCATACGGACCGTTGCCGGTACTGCTGTCGGTCGCCGACACGTTGAGGCTGAAGCTGCCGGCCTCGGCCGGGGTGCCGGACACGGTCACCGTATCCGCGCCGGTGGCGGTGATCGACAGCCCGGTCGGCAGGTTGGTGACCTGGTAGCCGCTCCACGGTGCGGCGCCGCCATTGAAGGTGAAGGTCTGGCTGTAGGGCGCGCCCACGGTCGCCGCCAGGGTACCGGCGGCGGTGATGGTGATCACCGGATCGCTCACCGTGATCGACACCGTTGCCGGGGCCGAGGTACCGCTGGCATTGGTCGCGGTGTAGGTGAAGCTGTCCGGACCGGCATAACCCGGGTCGGGCTGGTAGCTGATCGAGGTGCCGCTGACCACCGCGGCGCCGTGGCTGGGCGCGGTCGCGACCGCCACCGAGGCCGGCGCACCGCCGCTGATGTTCAGCGCCACGTTGGTCGCCGCGGCGTCGTAGGGCACGGTCGCCGAAACCGCATTGGCGACCGGTACCTGGTCGCTCACCTCGATCGAGTAGCTCTGGGTCGCGGTGTAGGGCCCGGTGCCGCTGCTATCGACCGCTGTGATGTTGAAGTTGAAGATGCCGACCGCGCTCGGAGTGCCGGTGATCGCGCCGCTGGCCGCATCCAGGCTCAACCCGTCCGGCAGCGCAGGTGAACTGATCACATAGGTGTATGGCGCGGTACCGCCGGAGGCGGGGGTAATCGCGTCGCTGTAGGGCGTGCCCAGGGTGCCGCCGGCCAGCGTGGTCGCCGGCAGCGAGATCGTCGGCGCGGCGACGGTCAGGGTATAGGCCTGGCTGCCGCTGAACGGTCCCGGGACCGGGCTGCTGTCGGTCGCGGTGGCGGTGAAGGAGAAGCTGCCGCCCGCGGTCGGGGTGCCGCTGAGCACACCGCCCGAGGACATCGCCATGCCGGCCGGCAGCGCGCCGGCGGTCACTGCAAAGGTGTAGGGCCCGCTGCCGCCGCTGGCGGTCAGCGTCTGCGCGTAGGGGACACCGACAGTAGCGGCGGGCAAGCTGCCCGGACCGACCGTCACCGGCACGTCGTCGTTGCTGATCGTGCCCACGCCCTGACCGTCGGCGATGCTCGCGTTGACCGCGCCGCTGAGATTGACGAAGAAGGTCTCGTCCGCCTCCGGCACGCTATCGCCGTTGACGGTGACCGACACCGCCAGCGCGGTGGTGCCGGCATTGAACAGCAGGCCGCCGCTGAGGCTGGTGTAGTCGCCCGGCGCGGTCGCGGTGCCGTCGGCAGTGGCGTAGTTGACGGTGACGTTGCGGCCGCTGGGCGCGCTCAGGCTGACGGTGAAGTTGGCGTTGACCGTGCCATTGCCCTCGATCACGGTGACATCGTCGATCGACAGGCTCGGCAGCGCATCGTCGTTGACGATCGTGCCGACGCCCTGGCCGTCGCCGAGGATCGCATTGGCGACATTGGTGATGTTGACGAAGAAGGTCTCGTCGGACTCGTTGAGCAGGTCGCCGTTGACGACTACGTTGAAGACCTGGGTGGCGGCGCCGGCCGGGATGTTCACGCCGGTCAGGCTGGAGGCGGTGTAGTCGCTGCCCGCGGTGGCGGTGCCGTCGGCGGTGGCGATGTCGAAGCTCACCCCGCCCGGGCCCGCGGGCGAGCTCAGGCTGATCGTGAACGACACACTCTGCGTGCCCGAATCGCCCTCGGGGAAGGTGACGTCGTTGATCGTCAACACCGGCAGGTCGTCGTTGAGGATGGTGCCGGTGGTGCTGTTGGGCGCGCCGACGGTGTAGCCGGCGCCGGCCGCCAGGGTGAGGACGACGGTCTCGTCCGCCTCGGTGGTCACATCGGCGATCGGGTTGACGACGACGGTGGCGCTGGTGTTGCCGGCCGGGATGATCACCGGCGAGGTGATCGTCGCGTAGTCGGTGCCGTTGGTCGCGGTGCCGCTCACCAGGTAGCCGACCGCAAGCGCCGAGGTCGAGGGCTGGTCGAGACTGACGGTATAGGTCAGATTGCCCGCGCCGTCCTCGCTGACCGACGCCGGGCTGACCGCGATCGAGGCCACCGGCGCATCGTCGTTGAGGATGGTGCCGGTGGCGCTGGACGGCGTGCCTACGGTGTAGCCGCTGCCCGGAACGACGGTCAGGACGACCGTCTCATCGGCTTCCACGGTGCTGTCGGCGGTCGGATCGATGACGGCGATGGCCGTGGTGCTGCCCGACGGGATGGTCACGGTGGCCGTGTTGCCGGTGAAGTCGGTGCCCGCGGTCGCGGTGCCGCTGGTGGTGATGTTGACCAACGTCGAGGAGCTGAGGTTGGCGCTGCGGGTGAGCGTGTAGACCAGGGTCGCCGCACCGTCCTCGCTGACCGAGGCCGGCGACACCGCGATGCTCACGGTCGGCGCCGGACTGACCGTCAGGGTGTAGTTCTCCAGCTCGAAATACACGCCCGGGCCGCTGCTGCTGTCGGTCACGCGAAGCGTGAGCGGGTAGCTGCCCGGTGCCGCCGAGGTGGTGCCGCTGAGCAGGCCTGCGCTCGACAGACTGATGCCCGCTGGCAGCAGCCCGGACTCTACGGCGAAGGTATGCGGGGCGACACCGCCGCTGGCGATCAGGGTCTGCGAGAACGCGACGCCCTGGATCGCGGTACCCGAGGTCGGCGCGATCGACAGGGTCGGGTTCTGCACCGTACCGGTGTAACCCTTGTCGACGAACTGGCCGATGTTGTCGGTCGAGCGGACCACGAAGGCATAGCCGCCGCGCTGGGTCGGCGTGCCGCTGACGAGACCGCCGGAAGTCAGGCTCAGCCCCGTCGGCAAGGTGCCGCTTTGCAGGGTGTAGGTGTACGGAGCGGTGCCGCCGGCCGAACTCAGCGCCTGCGAGAATGCGGTGCCGGCGGTCATGGCCGGCAGGTTCGCCGGCGACACCGTGATCGGCGAGGTCGGCGGATCGATGGTGATGTTGACCGTCACCACGCCCAGGTCGTTGTCCTCGAGGAAGAACTGGTCGCTGGTCGCGGCGTTGCCGCTGTGGGCGTAGGTCACGAACTGGGTGCCGCCGCTGTTGAGGCCGATGGTGACCGTGCCGTGCTGCGCGAACGGTGGGATCGGTCCGCTCATGCCGCCGTCGAACGGGCCGTCGCAGGCGCTCACGTCGATCGCCACCGAGCCGCCATTGGCGACGTTGGCGCTCAGGGTGGGACAGTAGACCGAGGGCGCGGCGAACGCAGCGGAGGACCAGATCGCCGCCAGGCACAGCAGCCCGACCGTCGCGATTCGTGACCAGACGCCGTTGCCACGGCCGCGTACGCTCACCCCGATCGAATCGTGCATGTCCCTTGCCCCCTGGATGGATACTGCATCTGCCATGACACCGATGGGCGCACACGCCCGATGCCTGCCAACGCATTTCCTGTCATCGACCGGCCACGCCGTGGCCGGTCCGCCCCTGTCGCCCGCCATTGAAACAGGGCTTGGGGTCAAATTGGAAGTGCCGCCTCCGTCACAGCTCTTGTGGCGACGACGCCAGCCGTTCAGAGTAGGCGCCGCGGCGCACGAAGCGCCGCGCATCGATTCCAGGGGAGATGGCGATGAGCGAGTTCTTTCTCGGTCAGATCATGATGGCCGGCTTCAACTTTGCACCAAAGTACTTCGCGCTATGCAACGGACAGCTGTTACCGATCAACCAGAACCAGGCGCTGTTCTCGCTGCTGGGCACACAGTTCGGCGGCAACGGCACCAGCAACTTCGCACTGCCTGACATGCGCAGCCGCACACCGGTCGGCTACGCCACGTCGGTGGACCCGGCCTGGCAGCCGCCGGCCGTGCAGATGGGCCAGGCGGCGGGTTCGGAAACCGTCACCCTGCAGGCCGACAACCTGCCCGCGCACAACCACACGGTCAACGCGTCCACCAACAACGGCGACAACCGGATTCCGTCGAACCGGATCTTCGCGACCAGCAACAACGCCGCCGGCGCCGCACTACCGCTTTACGGCCCCTCCAACGGGCCACTGGCGACACTGAACTCGCAGTCGGTCTCCAATGCCGGCGGCAGCCAGGCGCACGCGAACCTGCAGCCGTACAACACGATCAACTTCTGCATCGCGCTGTCGGGCATCTTCCCCTCGCGCAGCTGATCGACATCCACGGATCCAAGACCCGCGCGCGCAGCGCGCGTGTCCACAGCATAGGAGTGCACCCATGTCACAACCGTATATTGGCGAGGTCCGGATGTTCAGCTTCGGACGGACGCCCGCCGGCTGGCACGCCTGCGACGGCAGCCTGCTGCCGATTTCGCAGTACGACGCCCTGTTCTCGCTGATCGGCACCGTCTACGGCGGCGACGGCCAGACCACCTTCGCGCTTCCCGACCTGCGCGGCCGCCTGCCGATCCACCAGGGCCAGGGCAACGGGCTCAGCCACTACTCGATGGGCCAGAAGTCCGGCGCCGAGCAGGTCACCCTGCTGTCGACGCAGATGCCCGCGCACAGCCATCCGATGGTGGCGACCACCGCCGCGGCGACCTCGCTCACTCCGGGCCCCAACCTGCTGCCGGGCACCGTCAGCGGCGACACCTTCTACGTCAACACGACCACCGGAAACACGCCGGCGCCGATGTCGGCGCAGATGACCGGTCTCAACGGCGGCAACCAGGCGCATGAGAACTGCATGCCGACGCTGACGGTGCAGTACTGCATCGCCATGTTCGGGATTTATCCCAGCCCGACCTGATCCCGGCCACCACATCCCGCAGCGCCATGCAGGCGCGGCCGCGCGACCCGCGCGCGGCACCTTTCCGGAGGAAAGCACCATGACACAACCCTTCATCGGCGAAATCCAGATGTTCGGTTTCAACTTCAATCCGCGCGGCTGGGCGTTCTGCAACGGCGCGACCCTGCCGATCTCGCAGAACACCGCGCTGTTCTCGCTGATCGGCACCAACTACGGCGGCAATGGCCAGAGCACCTTCCAACTGCCCAATTTCGCCGGCCGCGCCGGCACCCAGCAGGGCCGCGGTCCCGGCCTCAGCACGCGCATGCTCGGCGAGCCGTTCGGCACCGACAGCGTCGCCCTGGCCACAAGCCAGATCCCGTCGCACAGCCACGGAGCGGTCGCGTTCTCGCAGAGCGCGGCGGGTAGCGGTTCGCACTCTCCGGTCGACAACGGCGGACTGTCGTTCCTGGCCACCAGCACCGCCTCCAAGACCTACATCGAGCCGCCGGCGAACACCCAGATGGCGGCCAACATGGTCGGGATGAGCAGCGGCAACGGCAGCCCGCACCCCAACCAGCAACCCTACCTGGGGGTGAACTTCTGCATCGCCCTGGTCGGCGTCTACCCGTCGTTCCCCTGACGGTGACGACGGCGCCGGCGCCGCAGGGGTTGCCGCCCTTTCCGGCCAACGACCGTGCAGTCCAGCCTCCCGCGCCCCTGACCGGGCGCGGGTTCGGGCTGCGTCACGCCAGCGCTGCCGACCTGCCCTGGCTTTGCCGCCTGTACGCGACGACGCGGGCACGGGAAATGGCCGCGCTGCCCTGGCTGGATGCCGTCAAACAGGCGTTCCTGGAGCAGCAGTTCGCGCTCCAGCACCGCCACTACCTCGCCCACTACGGCGACAGCGATTTCCTGATTATCGAGGACGTCGACGGCCCGATCGGGCGCTACTACCTGCAGCGCGCGGCACCGGAGCACCTGATCGTCGACATCAGCCTGATGCCCGAGGCGCGCGGCCGCGGCATCGGCGCCGCGCTGATCGCCGATTCGCAGGCGCGGGCCGCCGCCGCGGGCTGCGGCATGCAGTTGCACGTGGCCACGCACAACACCGGCGCGCAGCGGCTGTACCAGCGCCTGGGCTTCGTCGTCACCGCGACCGAGGCCGGCTACCAGCGGATGCGCTGGGCGCCGCCCGCCACCGCCGGGACTTGAGCCGCGGCGGCGACACGGCCGCGGCTCAGTTGAACACCGCCTGGTAGAGGAAGCCGTCGCGTTCCTGCGCGACCGGCACCAGGAAGATGCCGACCTCGCCGACGCGCGGATGGCGCATCTGGTAGGTCTGCTGCGGGAACAGGAACGCGGATCCATTGCGGAACAGCAGCGAGAACGGCGCACGCGAGGCATTCCCCGGCGCCTCCTGCAAAGGCCGCGCCTCGACCAGCACGAAGGGCACGTCCATGTCGTTCAACGAGGCCGAGAAGGTCTCGTTCACGCAGCCCGCGAAATGTTGCAACGTCAGCAGTTCCATTCCTTTCCCACTCCTGTTGACGACCGCGGCGACGCCGCGGCCCACGGATTCCCGGCAAGCGGCCGCTATAGGTGTTTGAGGGTCTCGCGCACGCCGGCCACGCATCGACGGCTGACCTCCAGCGGCTGCGTGCCGTGGCGCAGGATCGCCTGCACGTGGCCGTCGGGGCAGCGCCTCAGCTCGACGATCTCGTAGCGCGCGACCAGGCAGTTGCGGTGGATGCGCACGAAGCGCTCGCCGAACTCCTCCTCCAGCGACTTCAAGGATTCCTCGATCAGGTCCTCGCCGTGGACATGATGGACGACGACGTACTTCTCCTCGGCCTGCAGGTAGTGCACGTCCTCGATCGGGATCAAGCGCAGACTGCCGCGCAGGCGTGCGCACAGGTGGGTGCGGCGCTGGCCGTCCAGGCGCGCCTGGCCCTGCTGGCGACCGGCGGCGAAGGTGCGCACGCGTTCCAGCGCCGCGGCCAGGCGCTCGGCCCGTACCGGCTTGACCAGGTAGTCGATCGCCTCGGCCTCGAACGCCGACAATGCGTGCGCGTCGTAGGCGGTGCAGAACACCACCGCCGGGCGCGGCTCGAACGCGGCCAGGTGATGCGCGGTTTCCAGGCCGTCCAGGCCGGGCATCGCGATGTCCAGCAGGATCAGATCGGGCTGGTGCTCGGCGCAGGCGTGCAGGGCGTCGTGACCGTCGCCGGCCTCGGCCACCACTTCGACGCCGTCAAGATTCGCCAACAGACCGCGCAGGCGCTCGCGCGCCAGCGGCTCGTCGTCGGCTATCACCACCTTCATCGCCCCCACACCGTCTCCCGTGTCGCCCCCCGCGCGATGTTCCGCATCATGCCCGGTTTCGGGCCTCGTCGGCTGCATGCCCCACTCCAGGGTTGACCAGAATAGTAATGCCGGCGCCGGCCACGGTCATCCGTCGACGCGGAAAACCATGAACCCGCCCCTGCGGACGGCCCGGCCACTGCCGGATACAAACGCGGCGCGCGACCGCCAGCGGCCCTTTCCGCCCGCGGACGCGACTCAGCCGCGGTCGGCGGCGGCGAATACCCGCGACATCCAGTCGCCCAGATCGCGGATCTGCTCGGCGCAGACCTGGTGCGCCATCGGATAGACGTGCCAGTCGATCTCGAAACCCAGCTCGCGCAACGCACCCGCACTGGCCTGGCCGCCGGCAAACGGCACCACCGGGTCGAACTGGCCATGGGCCATGAACAGCGGTTGCGAGGCCGCCTGCGCGGTGGCCTCGCGCCGCAGCCGTTCCGGCATCGGCAGGTAGGTCGACAGCGCGATCAGCCCGGCCAGCGGCACCTCGCGCCGAAGACCGGCCGCGAGGGTGACCGCGCCGCCCTGCGAGAAGCCGGCCAGCAGCAGCCGCGAGGGCGGCACCCCGCGCTCGCCCTCGCGGGCGATCAAGGCCTCGACCTGGGCGACCGACTGGTCGACCCCGGCCTCGTCGGCGCGCTGGGCCAGGTTCATGTCGCGGATGTCGTACCAGGCGCGCATCGGCACGCCGTTGTTGATCGTGACCGGACGCACCGGCGCATGCGGGAACACGAAGCGCAGCGCCGGCCAGTCCTTGCGGACCAGCTCGGGAACGATCGGGGCGAAATCGTTGCCGTCGGCGCCCAGGCCGTGCAGCCAGAGCACGCTCCACTGCGGCGCGGTGCCGGTTTCGTGTTCGACGGTATCGAGCAGGCTTTCGGTATCCATGCGGCATTGTCGCCGCCACCCGCCGCGGCTGCCAAGCGCGGCCACAACGGCCGGCGACGGTGCTCAGCCGCCGCGCGGCAGGGCGAAGTTCAGCGTCCGGGTGATGGTCACGCTCGACGCCCCCGGTTCGAAGCGCCAGCCCCTGGCCGCCTGGATCGCCGCGTCCTCGAACACGCCCTCCGGTTGCGCCGACAGCAATCTGACCGAGCTCACGCTGCCATCGGGCTCGACGGTGAAGCTGACCCGGACCTGGCCCTCGATCCGCCGTCGCATCGCCAGCGGCGGATAGCGCGGCTGGACCTCATGCAGCAGTCGCGGCACCCGGGTCGGCGCGCGCGCCGCCGTGGCCGTACTCGCAGCCGCCGTCCCCGAGGTGGCGGCCCGGGATGCGGCGGGAGCCGACGCCGTGGC
>NZ_VICD02000335.1 GCF_006546735.2 Marilutibacter maris
TGGGCCGCGCTCGGCCTGGCCGCCAGCATCGGCTGGCTGGCTCCGGTCGGCTGGCGGTATGCCGGAGCCGCGCTCGCGGTGATGGCGCTGATCGACCTGCTGCGCCTGCGGCGGCAGTCCCTGCCGCAGATCGAAAGAAGCGTTCCCGACACTTGGCCGATCGGCATCGAACGACCGGTCACCCTGGCCTTCGAGGCCCGGCAGCGGCAGCGTCTGGACGTGTACGACCTGCATCCCACCGGCTGGCGGGTGCACGGGCTGCCGCGCCGCCTCGATCTGCGCGAAGGCGAGTCGACCCGCTTCGACTATCACCTGCGCGCGCACGAGCGCGGCGACTTCGTATTCGACGGTACCCACCTGCGTCTGCACTCGCCATGGCGGTTGTGGCGCGAGCTGCGCACCGCCGGCGAACCGCAGCCGGTGCGGGTATTCCCGAACTTCGCGCCGCTGGCCAAGTTTGCGATGTTCTCCGCCGAGCAGGCCTCGCGACTGGTCGGCGCCCACCTCAAGCGGCGGCGCGGCGAGGGCACCGACTTCCATCAGATGCGCGAGTACCGGGTCGGCGACAGCCTGCGCCAGATCGACTGGAAGGCCACCGCGCGCTCGCACAAGCTGATCTCGCGCGAGTACCAGGACGAGCGCAACCAGCAACTGGTGCTGCTGCTCGATACCGGCCGTCGCCTGCTCGCCCGCGACGACCTCGACGATGCCGACGGCATGGCCCACTTCGACCATGTGCTCGACGCCGCCCTGGTGGTCGCCTACCTGGCCTTGCGCCAGGGCGATGCGGTGGGCCTGCTCGCCGCCGGTGGCGACAGCACCTGGGTCCCGCCGCGACGCGGGGCCGGTGCGATCGAAGGCCTGCTGCGCGGCAGCTACGCGCTGCAACCCTCCGCGGTCGCCACCGACTTCCTCGCCGCCGCCACCGAGCTGTCGCTGCGCCAACGCCGCCGCTCGCTGGTGATGCTGGTGACCAACCTGCGCGACGAGGACATGGACGACCTCCTCGCCGCGGTGCAGCTGCTGCGCAAACGGCACCTGGTCTGCGTCGCCAGCCTGCGCGAGGTCGCGCTCGACCGGACCCTGGCCCGCGAGGTCCACGACCTGCCCGATGCGATCCGCGCCGGCGCCACCGCGCAGTACCTGCAGCAGCGCTCGGCCGCGCACGAGACCCTGCGCAACCACGGGGTGATGGTGCTCGACGTCACCTGCGACCAGCTCGCCGCCTCGCTGGTCGAGCGCTACCTCGCGGTCAAGCGCGACGGCCTGCTCTGACCGGGCGTTCACGGAATCTCCCAAGCGGCGTTCATTACAGGGTCCGCGGCCTGTCGCCGCCCTGCGAGGACCCGTCATGCGCACTTCCAGCCTCATCGCTTCGCTGCTCGCCGCCACGTTTGCCCTGGTCGCGTTCGCGCCCCCGGCCGCGGCCCAGCAGGTCACCTTCCCCAATCCGCTGTTCGTCACCACCGGTACGATCGGGTGGAGCGTCACCCTCGACGACAGCGACCCCAACCGTGGCGTCGAATACAGCCTCGTGTTGCCCCGCACCAGCAAGAGCTCGGGTTGGCTCGTGCTGGACTATTCGGGCGATGCCTATGAGCTGCAGAGCCTGCCCGGAAAGCCCACCGTCACGGCCAAGATCGCGCCGATTCCGCAGGGCGGCCAGTGCCCCTACTCGCGCAACGCGCCCAACGCCACCTACACGATCGAGTTCATCCTCCGCAACGTGATCTACCGCGGATGCGGCTACTTCACCCAGCCGCAATGAGCCCGATGGCAGGTGCCGCCGCCTGAGTCTCGACGGCCATCGGCGGTGGCCGCGGTGCCCCTCGCCCCCGAGTCAACCGCGCCACCGCCGGGGCCGTCACCTTGCACGATCCCCCGCAGGAGCGGCGTAAGCCGCGATCCCCGGGCTGCGCCCGGGAATCCCCAAAATTTGCTGCGCAAACCTTGGGCCCCACCGTTGCGCTGCCACACCCCCATTCGTGCCTGGGGCACGAATCGCCCCCTGACTCAGGGGGCTGGGTTACAGCTCGCGGCCATCGTCGGAGCTGGGGGAGCGGCGTAAACCGAGATTGGCCTTTCCATGAAAGCCCTATCACGGTTCACGCCGCTCCTACGAATGCTCCTGTACGGATGTGCCTGTCAATCCGCGGCGTCGGCGCGGCGGTAGATCCCGACGAAGGCGGTGCTCCAGCTGGCGCCGCCGTCTTCGGAGGTTTCCCAGTGCTGGCGCACGCTGCCGTCGGCTTGCGGGGTCCAGGTGATGCGCTGGCGCTGGACGCCGCCATCGCGGCCCTTCAGCTCGCCGTCCATCACCATCGCACCCTCGCGCAGCCCGCCTTCCAGTCGCAGCACCCCGCCGTCGCTGCCGATCCAGAACTGGCGCCAGACCCGGTAACGGCGATCCCAACCGTTCAGGCTCTGGCCGCTGCCACCACGGGCACTGCTCCAGTTTTCCAGCAGGCGGCAGCCGTCGGCGCTGCGCTCGATCCGGTTGCGGCCCAGCAGCGCGGCCTCCTCGTCGTCGGCACGCACCTCCCAGTCGCCGACCCAGAAGTCGAACTGGCGGTACTCGGCGGTGTCGCATTTCGGCGGCGCCGGCGGCGAGGCGTCCTGCGCCCAGGCGAGCGGCAGGCACAGCCAAAAACCCAACAACAGGCATGGCGTTCTCATCACGAAGCCTCCGTCGGTGGTGTCAGCCCAGCCTGCAACCGTTCCCGCTGCGCTTGCAAGCTCCGAAGGTCACGCCATCGCGCTAGAGGAAACCGGTGAGCTGGAATACGGTGTTGCCGGCCGCGTGCGCCAGCAGCGGCAACAACAGACTGCCGCTGTTGAAGCGCATCCAGCCGTAGGCGAGTCCGCCGGCCAGGGTGAAGGCGGCCGATACCGGTTCGAACGAGAAGCCGTCGCGGCCATAGCCCAGCCCGTGCCACAGCGAGAACATCAGCGCGGTCACGATCACCACCGCCCACGGCACCCGCCGCGGCGGCGCCCTGCGCCCGAACAGGCCCAGCAGCAGCGCCGGGGCGACGCCCCGATAGGCCAGCTCCTCGGCCAGCGCCGGCATCGTCGCCTGGAACGCCAGGGTCTCCAGCGACGGCGGACCGGGCCGGAACGCGAAGCCCAGCGCCACGCCCACCGCGACCAGCACGCCCAGGACGGTCAGCGAAGCGCGCAGGTTGCGTTGCTTCAGGGTCAGTCCGACCGCCTCGGGGCCGAGCCGGAACACATAGATCACCAGCGCCGCCAGCAGCAGGCTGTAGAGCTTGCCGCTCCAGTTCCAGCCGCCGCCGAGCAGGTCCGCCGAGGCCAGCGCGGTCGGCAATGCGGTATCGAAGTCGTCCAGGCCCAGGTACAGCGCGAACAGCGCCGCGCCGGCCACCCCGATCCGACGGTCGAAACCGGTCGCGATCAGCGCCAGGGCCAGCGCGATCGCGGCGAAGACCAGCGAATAGGTGAGGATGAACATATGCCGCCTCCGGAAGCCGCTCGGCGCCACCGCGGGTGCGGACACGCGACGCCGATGTCGTCCGGCAGTGTCCGCCGCGGCCATGGCCTTGTCCATAGCAACACCAGCGAACGGATATATGCCTCTGAGAAGGACTTCCGTAGTTGTCCTTCCCATTATGCCTGTGCGGCAGTGACTCCCTGGTAGCGGCCGATTTCCTCGTTGATGACGTTCTGAGCTGCCTGTGCGGCAGTGAACCTGGACGCGCGGGCGAAGTTCCCCGATTTCCATTTCTGAGCTGCCTGTGCGGCAGTGAACGGCAAGGATCGACTTGGCCCGCGCGATGGCTTCTTTCTGAGCTGCCTGTGCGGCAGTGAACGTGCCGGTAGGCCGCTTGCTCCGCCTCGAGCCTTTCTGAGCTGCCTGTGCGGCAGTGAACTGACCACCGCTGCCCCCCGGAGCCTCCGATATTTTCTGAGCTGCCTGCGCGGCAGTGAACTTCAATCGCGCCTCGATCATCGTCGTGTCCATTTTCTGAGCTGCCTGTGCGGCAGTGAACTCCTAGGCGGCACGATGCAAGTCCATTTCGAGATTTCTGAGCTGCCTGTGCGGCAGTGAACCACTCGCGGGCCATCTGGCGGAGCGACTCGGCTTTCTGAGCTGCCTGTGCGGCAGTGAACGCTACTTCGCGAACGCGCAGACGTTCGTCGACTTTCTGAGCTGCCTGTGCGGCAGTGAACGCTCCGGACGAAGCCGACCCAGTCAAGACCGTTTTCTGAGCTGCCTGTGCGGCAGTGAACGAGCTGAGCAAGATGCCGGCAGCGCGCACCCTTTTCTGAGCTGCCTGTGCGGCAGTGAACTTGGAGATATGGGACGGAGCCACATACGTACTTTTCTGAGCTGCCTGTGCGGCAGTGAACCAGGATCGTCGCGGCTACGAGCGCGCTGCGGATTTCTGAGCTGCCTGTGCGGCAGTGAACTCACCGGGCTGCACATCGCCGATGGTCTCGGCTTTCTGAGCTGCCTGTGCGGCAGTGAACGCCTGACGAGGTGCTCGACGTGACCTACGAGTTTTCTGAGCTGCCTGTGCGGCAGTGAACATGATCCCGCTTCTCCAGCAGATCAAGCAGGTTTTCTGAGCTGCCTGTGCGGCAGTGAACCTATCCAGGTTGCAGACGATGGGTGCCCTCATTTTCTGAGCTGCCTGTGCGGCAGTGAACGCGGCGCACCGCCTGCTCGATGTCCACGAGCATTTCTGAGCTGCCTGTGCGGCAGTGAACGCGGTGCCGGCTTCGATGGTGAGTTGGGTCATTTTCTGAGCTGCCTGTGCGGCAGTGAACGTTGTCCAGGCGGGTGACTGAGGCGAGCTTGATTTCTGAGCTGCCTGTGCGGCAGTGAACTTCGCCGCCGTGGGCGACGATGTAGTTGGTGAATTTCTGAGCTGCCTGTGCGGCAGTGAACCCAGCGCCAGCTCGCGGTGACCCAATGCGAGTTTTCTGAGCTGCCTGTGCGGCAGTGAACTTCGAGCTTCGAGACCATGGCTCCGTGCGCCTTTTCTGAGCTGCCTGTGCGGCAGTGAACCGTCTTGGTGATCGGCGTGCCATTCGCGGTGCTTTCTGAGCTGCCTGTGCGGCAGTGAACTTGAGATTGACCGAACTCCCGCTGGTGTCATCTTTCTGAGCTGCCTGTGCGGCAGTGAACGCATGACTTTTTGATGCGTTCGCATTCCATCTTTTCTGAGCTGCCTGTGCGGCAGTGAACTGGTAGCGATCAACCTCATCGCCGTGGGCGTCTTTCTGAGCTGCCTGTGCGGCAGTGAACTGGTAGC
>NZ_VICD02000336.1 GCF_006546735.2 Marilutibacter maris
GAGAGCGCGACGCCGTTCGGCCGTGCCGGTGTCGGCGGCTGCGGTCGCGGCGTGCTCGATGCGGCCGCGGCGCTGCGCCTGCTCGACCGGCGCATCGATCGCGACATCGCCGCCGAGGCCGCCAGCGCGGACGACGATCTCGAACCCGTTTCCGAACCCCGGACCGCGCCCGTCGCGGCCTGATCAACGCAGGAACCGTTGCCATGCCCACGCACGACAACACCGATGCACCGCTGCCGAGGAGATACCCAATGGCGAGCAAACGAAGTTCAGGCAAGTCCCGCGAACCGGTGGGCGCCGCGGCAGCCGCTCAAGGAGCACGTCGCGCCCGCTCGATCCACTCCGTTCCCGATAGGAGAGAACAGTCATGAAACGCATTTTGCTGGTCGACCTGGGCGAGCGCGAGCTGAAGAAGCGCCAGGAGCTGCGTGCCCGCCAGCAAGTCCTCGAAACCATCGACAAGACCGCCGAAACCAGCGGCGGCCTGAGCAGCAAGCAGCTTGAGGAGCTGACCCGGATCCGCAAGCAGCTCGGCAGCGACGTGGTGATCGATCCGTTCTACCGCCTGGTGGCCGCGACCCATCAGCAGAGGGACTGGAGCGAACTGCGTCGCGACAATTCCTTCGTCCACGAGTACGGCCTGCTTGGCAGCCAGCGCATGATCGGCAACCTGCTCGATCCGCTGGAGAAGAACGAGCGCGAGATCGCCTCGATCTGCGGCCTGTTGCAGATCGACGGCTACACCGATGCCGCGCGTCCGGACTTCGTGCAGAAGATCAGCAGCGCGCAGGGCGAGTACCGTCGTCATCGCGCCTTGTTCGACGCCGTGTTCGCGCATCTGGGCCAGCGCTACGAGGTCAGTCTGAAGTCGCAGATCGACGCCGGCTTGGTCGACCCGGCCATCGTCGGTTGCGTGGACCCGGGTGGCGACCCGCAGAGCCGGACCGAGATGCTCGACCATGCGACCGCCAAGCGTGCCGCGATCAATGCCGCCCAGGGCGCGGCGACCCGTGCCGCCGACGCCGAGCGCGCCGCCCAGGCGGCCAAGGAGTCGGCCCAGGCGCTGGCCCGGGTGGTGAAGGAAAAGCAGGCCGAGTTGGAGGCGGCCCAGGCCGCGAACCCGCGTGGCGGCAAGGAGGTGACCGCCGCCAAGCGTGCGCTGACCGTGGCGACCAAGGCCGCCGACACCGCCGCCGAGCAGGCCAAGGCGGCCGCGATCGTGGCCAAGGAGGCGCTGGCGACCGCCAAGGAGGCCAAGGCCGAGGCCAGCGATACCTCGGTTGCCGCCTCGATCCGCGCCAGCCTGGCCGCATTCGAGCCGAGTCCGGCGGAGACGATCTGCGCGCTCAGCGGCCGCAACGTCGCCGCGGTGGTGCGCCGCCTTGCCACCGAGAAGGTCAGCGCCAACGATGCCTGGCTGGCCAGCCGGATCCAGAATGCCTACGACATGGACACCGGCGTCGTCGCCGGTGCGCCGCCGTCGTCGATGGAGATCATGCTGCCGGACCTGGACGAGAGCACCGACGTCGAGATCGTCCGCGAGAACCTGCATGCGGTGCAGGCAATCTACTTCTCCTGGATGCTGGAGGAGATGCATCTGCCGCAGGTGGTGGAGCGCATCGTCGAACTGTTCCGGGCCGGACTGCTGCCGCTGGGACGCGGCAAGGCCGGCGACTACCTGTTCAACTACTACAAGCGCGCGGTCGACCGGATCACCGAAGGCGAGCGTCGCGACCTGTACATGCGGGTGTTCGGCGCGCCCGGCGGCGACCCCAACGGCAACCAGCCCAACCGCGAGTTCAACGACCTGTGGCTGCGCTTCGTGTCGGCGGTGTCCTCGTTCGCGCGCCAGCTCACCGTCGACCGGCTGTTGCGCAGCAATATCCCGGTGGCGGTCTCGCAGGAGCAGGTCCGCAAGGCCGGTCGCGACCTGGCCGCGAACCTGTCGCTGCACGGCTACGGCATCGCCTATTTCGCCGCCACCGAGCTGCAGTCGATGATCCGCGAGTACCTGGAGAAGCTCAACGATCCGGAGCTGCGCACGGCTTTCGGCGCGCGCGACATCTGGCAGGTGATCGACCAGGTCAACGCCAACTATCTGGGCGGTCCGCGCAATACCCACCGCTACCGTACCCAGGCCCACGCCGGCGCGGTGATCATCCGTTGGCTGGCCAACCACCACCAGCGCCTGGGCGGCCGCTTCGGCGAGGTGATTTCGCTGGCCGCGCTGACCAACCCGCAGTTGCGCGGCAGCGACCGGCCGACGGTCGAGCCCAACGACTGGGATCTGGTGCAGGCCTGCGAGCAGTGGCTGGCGGTCGGCGGCGTCCAGGACGACCACGTCGAGCAGTTCGCGCAGCCGGTGGAATCGCCGGTCATCACCAGCAAGCCGATCGAGATGCCGGCGTTCGCGCGCGAGGCGCTGGATTCGCTGACCGGCGGCATCGGCGACAGCCTCAACGGCGCGTTGCCGCCGCTGTAGCGCGCCGCCACCTTATCGAGGGGCCCACCGTCATGGGAGCAAGGCCATGAACAAGCCAATCAGTCACATCGGCAAACGGCCGATGGCGGCCCACGTCAAACGTTCGTTGAGCAGCGCGGCGCGCGCGCTGGGCACGCGCGATCCGCTGCCCTACCTGGACTCGCTGATCGATCGCACCTTCAGCCTGCCGGAGGACGACGTCGCCTACACCCGCAATGCGCTGACGCCGGGCGCGGTGCCGTACGAGCCGTCGTTCTCCGAGGCCGAGCCGGGCACGCTGCGCTTCACCATCGAGCCGCTCGGCCCGGAAGCCTCGCCGGTGGCGCGCCGCGACGAAGCCACCCGCGAGATGCGGCGGCTGGTGTGTCCGGTGTTCGGCCGCGATGCGCTGCGCTGGTTCGATTCGCGCAGCGAGGAATGGCGCGGTTTCGGCGGCCTGGGCTGGATGAGCTACGGGGCCTGGTTCGGCAGCGCGTTCGACGAGGACGGCTTGTACGCGACCAAGATCTACTACGAGCTGCTGCCCAGCCAGATCGACGCGCTGGCCGCGCCACTGGCGCGACTGACCCGGCAGGCGATGAACGAGATGCCGAGCCTGATGCCGATCTTCACCTCGATCGGCTGCAACCGCGAGGCCGGCAGCCAACGGGTGACCTTCCTGCATCGTGGCCCGCTGGTGGTGGCGGCGCTGGGGCCGTTGATGAACCGGCTCGGGATCGGCCACCAGTTGCCGAGCCTGATGCGGATCGTCGGCGTCGCCCTGGGCGGACGCTTCGAGCTGCCCTCCGGCGGGGTGCTGATCGGCATGCGCAACACCCCGGGCGGGGTCGAGATGAAGCTGGAGATCCTGCTGGCCTCGTTGCCCGACCTGCCGTCGCGCTTCCTCGACCTGCTCAAGCTCGGCCTGGCCGAACGGCCGCGTCAGCTGGCCGCGCTGGCGCGCTGGCTGGAGGCGTTCGGCATGGACGCGGGCGAGCACGGGCATTTCTCGGTGCTGAGCATCCGGGTGACGCCGAACTCGCCGGCGCGGATCAGTCTGTACGTGCGGCCGATCGAGTTCGAGATGCGCGAGCAACTGGAGGAGGCGCGGGCGCTGCAGTAGGTCATGCCTGGCGAGGTCTGGCAGCAGCGGCGTGAGCCGCGACCGGACCTTCCCATGAACGCTTCATCGCGGCTCACGCCGCGCCAACGGGCGTCCGGGACCGGGTCGCACCGGTCCGTTACCCGCATCCACCCTATCCGGAGCACAGGCCATGTCCGCCATATTTCCCAAGACAATCCCCTCGGCCCGTGCGATGGCGGCACCCGCCGGCGGCGCCGCGGCCGCCCCGGGCGCGAGCCGGGAAACCACCGATGCGGTGCGCCGCAAGGTGCGGCAGATGCTGGAGCAGGCACAGTCGTTCCAGGATCTGGCGCCGGACAAGCGCGAAGCGCTGGCCAAGGGGCTGGTCCAGATCGGTAGCTATCTCGCCGAGCCGGACGGCATCCGCCTGAAGCCGCACCAGCAGAGCCCGCAGGTGCGCGCGCTCGCCGGCGACGACAGCGAGCCGCTGCCGGCGTCGGACCAGCCCGAGTTCGGCACCGCGCTGAAGACCGGCGTGCAACAGGCCGGCGCGCTGATGCAGGCGGTCAACTTCCCCGAGTTCGTGACCGGGCTGATCGACGGCGTGTTCAACTCGATCGTCACCTCCTCCATCCAGCAGATGGAGGCCTACGCCAAGCTGGTCGCGGACGTGTCCAAGAGCCTCAACCAGTTCCGCGACGACAACACCACCCAGAACCAGGGCCGCGATCATCTGGTCGAGCAGTTCCCCGACATCTTCCAGTTGCAGATGGGGGCCGGCGACTGGGGCGACTTCGGCGCCTTCGGCGACGAGCAGCCCAGCAACGAGCCGCGCGTGGTCGTGCGCCAGGACGTTGACGAGCGTCGCGCGATCGATCGCCTGAACCAGTCGCTGCCGCTGGACAAGCCGATCACCCGGCTCGACGACGAGCTGGTCGAGGCGTTGCTGGTGCCGGCCGCGCGTACCCAGATCGCGACCGGGCGTCAACAGTTGCTGGCGACCCTGGTGATGCTCGGCATCAACCGCATCGTGGTCACCGACGGCCGCATCTCGGCCAAGGTGATGTACGACTTCCAGGCCCGCGACAACCTCAAGTACCGCCACAGTGCGACCAAGATGGATCACCAGCGCGATGCCTACGGCAACATCGCCAAGACCCGCGGCTACGAAGGCGAGTACGACCGCAAGTACGAGGGCGGCAGCGGCAGCGGCGAGGACCGTCAGGATGCGAGCTGGTACTCGAAGGGCAACTACAAGTACACCGAACAGCCGATCATCAAGATGATGAGCACCTCGCAGTTGCAGAACGACGCTTCGCTGCAGGCGCGGGCGAGCCTGGCCGGCCAGGTCGAGGTCAACTTCAAGAGCGACTACCTGCCGCTGGAGAAGATGGCCAATCCGGAGGCGATCGCGGCGATCCAGATGAACGCCCAGCCGGGCATGGTCAAGACCATGGCCGGACGACCGCAGCCGACCCCACCCGGGACCGCTCCGGCGACCGGTGAGGCCCCGGCGAACACCCCGGCGGCCACGCCCTGATCGCGGCCGCGACCCTGAATCGCCACGGAGCCCACGCCATGAGCGAACCCGTGCCCCGCGCAGCCCACAACCCGGCCTGGCTGGACGACGAGACCCTGGCCGCGGTACGGCCCCAGGTGCGACGCCTGCTGCAATCCTCGCCGGGCTTCCGCGAATTGCCGGTGGCCGAGCAGCAGGAGCTGGCCCGCAACATGGTGCGGGTGGCCTCCTACATGTCCAACCCCGACGGCCTGGCCAAGCAGGAGTTGACCCCGGGCCGCGGCGTGCTGGCCAAGGACGAGGCGCCGCAGGGCGGCCTGGCGCGCGCGCTGGCCGGCGAGGTCGACGCCGCCAAGCGCAAGGCATCGGAGAAGGTCGGCACCTTCGCCGGCAGCGACTTCGAGGCCGGCTCGGTCGAACAGGGCGCCACCAACTTCCGCAAGTACATCGGCGCGGTCGACTTCCCCGCCTTCGTCGGTGGCCTGATCCAGAACGTGTTCCAGGCCATCGTCGACGCCTCGATCCAGCAGATGCGCGCCTACGGCGAGCTGCTCAAGTCGGTCTCGCAGACCGTCGACCAGTTCGCCTCCGACAACATCAGCCTGAACAACGCCCGCGACTGGCTGGTCGACCGCTTCGCCGGCGACTTCCGCATCGAGACCGCCAGCGACGGTTTCGACGAGGGCGGCGGCCCGCGCGTGGCCCTGGTCAACGAAGACAACGCGCAGGAGGTGATGGGCCGGGTCAACCAGGAAATGCAGATGGCCAAGCCGATCACCGACCTGTCCGATCCCGAGCAGGAGGGGCGGCTGGCGCAGGCGGCGCGGATGCAGATGGCGCGCAGCCGCCAGCAGCTGCTGTCGTCGATGGTGATCCTCGGAATCAACCGGATCGTGATCACCGACGGCGCGATCAATGCCAAGGTGGTGTTCGACTTCCGCGCTTCCGACCAGGCCCAGCGCAGCGCCGCCGCCTCGCTGTACGACCGCGACACCAGCTACAACCGCAACACCACCGTGGCCGGCGCGCACTTCGGATGGGGCGGCGCGGCCACCGCCAACACCAATGTGCAGACCCACATGACCACGGTGTCCTCGTCGGTCGACGAGGAGTCCGAATCCAAGCAGGAGATGAAGGCCAAGCTGACCGGCGAGGTGCGGGTCAACTTCAAGTCGGACTACTTCCCGATGGAGAAACTGGCCTCGCCGGCGATGATCGCCGCGATCCAGGGCAACTCGACGCCGGTCGACCCCAACTACATCCCGTCGACCCGCAACGCGGCCGGTGCCGGCGGCAGCGGCGGTTGAGCGGAGCACGCGCATGCGCCTGGCCCCGCCGCCCGCCGACGTCTGCCTCTACCCGGGCCATGAGCATGCCGGCCTGCTGCGTTCCTTGTCGCTGGCGATGTCGGTGCTGGGCGAGCGCAAGGCGCTGGCGTTGGCGCTGTCGGGCACCGGCTTCGACGAACTGGGCGCGATCGACCTGCCGCCGGGGCCGGCCGGTGGCCTGGATCGGGTGCGGCTGCGCGCGGCCGCGCCACTGTATTTTGCCGCCAAGCTCGAGGATGCCGGCCTGCTGCCGACCGCCGAGCTGATCGCGGGGCTGTTCGCCAGCGGTGCGATCACCCAGCCGATCGGCCCGGTCGCGCGGATGATCAACGACTTCTGGCGTGCCCGTCGCGAACGATTGAGCGCGGACGAGCGTGCCGCGATCTACGCGCGCGCGGTCGAGCCGCCGTACTTCGACCGGTTGATGGCGGCGTTGTGCGAGGCGATCGTTGCCCAGGCCGACGGCAGCGACATCCGCGAGCGGGTCGTGCTGGAGACCGTGATCGACGCGCTGGTCGAGTTCCTGTCCCAACGCGTGGATCCGATGGCGGCGATGGCCGCGCGCGACATCGTCGAGAACATCAACCAGGCGTTGGGCTTCATGCGCGATCGCATGTTGCAGGCGGCGTTCGGGGTGCAATCGCTGTGGTCCCTGGTCGCGATCGCCGGCGACGCGCGCGGGCAGGGCGCCGGACCGGTGCAGCGGCATGTCGATCTCGGACGCGCCGGCCAGACCGTGCTGTTGTGGCTGGCCGAGCATGCCGGTACCTCGGCGCCGCTGCTGGACCCGGGCGATTTCGAGCTGATCGGCGCCGCCCAACGCTGGTTGAGCGGTCGCATCGAGAGCGGGACGGCGACCGCGCCGA
>NZ_VICD02000337.1 GCF_006546735.2 Marilutibacter maris
CCGGCGCCCAGGATACCGGCGGCTCGCGCCGCGGCGACTTCGGCCCTCCCCAGGGCGAGCCGGTCAAGGCGGTCCTGACCAGCCCGCCGCTGGTCCCGCCCGCCACCGGTCGCGATCGTCCGGCGCGAGTGGTCGTGGAGCTGGACGTGGTCGAGAAGGTCATGCCGATTTCCGAAGGCGTCGAGTACACCTTCTGGACCTTCGGCGGCACCGTGCCCGGCAGCTTCATCCGCGTGCGCCAGGGCGACACCGTCGAGTTCCACCTGCGCAACATGCCCGACAGCAAGATGCCCCACAACATCGACCTGCACGGGGTGACCGGTCCCGGCGGCGGCGCGACTTCCAGCTTCACCGCGCCCGGACACGAGACGCAGTTCAGCTTCAAGGCGCTCAACGCCGGACTGTTCGTCTATCACTGCGCCACCGCGCCGGTCGGCATGCACGTCGCCAACGGCATGTACGGCCTGATCCTGGTCGAACCGCCGGGCGGTCTGCCCGAGGTGGACCGGGAGTACTACGTCATGCAGGGCGACTTCTACACCACCGGCAACTACCGCGAGAAGGGCCTGCAGCCGTTCGACATGGAGAAGGCGATCGAGGAGCGGCCCACCTACGTGCTGTTCAACGGCGCCGAGGGCGCGCTCACCGGCGACAAGGCGCTGCAGGCCAACACCGACGAGACCGTCCGTCTCTACGTCGGCAACGGCGGCCCGAACCTGGTGTCGAGCTTCCATGTGATCGGCGAGATCTTCGACAAGGTCTGGTACGAGGGCGGCACCCGCTTCCAGGAGAACGTGCAGACGACCCTGATTCCCGCCGGAGGCGCGGCGATGATGGAGTTCCACATGGAGGTTCCCGGCAGCTACGTGCTGGTCGATCACAGCCTGTTCCGCGCCTTCAACAAGGGCGCGCTGGGCATCCTCAAGGCCGAGGGTCCGGAGAACAAGGCGATCTACTCGGGACAGGAGGTGGACGCGGTCTACATCGGCGATCGCGCGCAACCGAACATGCAGGCGGTGGCCAGTGCCGCCGAGTCGGCGAGCAGCGGCGCGTTGACCGTCGAGCAGCAGATCGCCGCCGGCAAGGAGTTGTTCCTGGGCACCTGCTCGACCTGCCACCAGCCCACCGGCGCCGGCATGAAGGGCGTGTTCCCGCCGCTGGCCGCATCCGACTACATCGCCAACGACCCGACCAGCCTGGCGCGGGTGATCGTCCACGGTCTGCAGGGCCCGATCAAGGTCAACGGGACCGACTACGACTCGGTGATGCCGCCGATGGCGCAGCTGACCGACGACGAGGTCGCCAACATCTCCACCTTCGTGCTCAACAGCTGGGGCAACCCGGGTGGCCGGATCAGCAAGGACGAGGTCGCCAGGCTCCGCGACGCGGCGCCCGCCGGCCCCGCGGCCGGGCACTGACATGCGCACGGCCTGGCTGCTGGCGCTGCTGCTCCCGTTCGCCGCCGCGGCCGGCGATGGCCGGTACGTGAGCGTCCCGGCGGGCACGATCCGCAGCGCGCTGGCCTACGAGGACATCGTCGACGCGGTCGAGGTGGCGCCGTTCGCGATGCGCGAACGGCCGGTCACCAATGCGGAGTTCCTCGCCTTCGTCGCCGCCAACCCGCAGTGGCGACGCGACCGCGCGGCGAAGGCCCTGGTCGACGAGCGCTACCTCGGCCACTGGCAGGGGCCGCTGACGCCGGGCGAGGCCCGGGGCGGGCAGCCGGCGACCCAGGTCAGCTGGTTCGCGGCCGCCGCCTACTGCGCCAGCGAATCGGCGCGCCTGCCGACGTGGAGCGAATGGGAGTACGTGGCCGCCGCCGACGAAACCCGGCGCGACGCGCGACGGGACCCGGCCTGGCGCGAGCGCATCCTCGCCTGGTACTCCCGCCCCTCCGACAGCGCCTTGCCGCGGGTCGGCCTGCAGGCGCCCAACGCCTACGGCGTCCAGGACATCCACGGCCTGGTGTGGGAGTGGACCGAGGACTTCTCGTCGCTGCTGGTGTCCAGCGACAACCGCAACCAGGGCGACCCCGACAACACCCGTTTCTGCGGCGCCGGCGCGCTGTCGATGCGCGACCGCGACAACTACGCGGTGCTGATGCGGGTCGCGATGCTGTCCTCGCTGTCGGCCCGCAGCACCACCGCCAACCTCGGTTTCCGATGCGTCAGGAGCCTGCCATGAACCGCTTCACCCGATCGCTGCCGGTCATTGTGCTCGTCGCGGTCGCGGTCGCGGCGCTGGCCCCGGCCCGCGCCGCCGATCCTCCGCTGCCGTCGGAGTCGGTCTACCAACTGTCCGCGCGGCTGACCGACCAGGACGGCCGCAGCCGCAACTGGTCCGGGCTGCAGGGCAAGCCGCGGGTGATCTCGATGTTCTACACGTCCTGCCAGTACATCTGCCCGCTCATCGTCGAGAGCGGGAAGGCGATCGAGCGGCAACTGGATGACCGGCAGCGCGACCGGATCGGCTTCGTCCTGATCAGCATGGACCCGCGCAACGACACGCCGCAGGCCCTGGGCGAGGTCGTTTCGCGCTACCGGCTGGACACGCGTCGCTGGACCCTCGCCAGCCCGGCGCCGGACCAGGTCCGCGCGCTCGCCGGCGTGCTCGACATCCGCTACCGGGCCCTGGCCGACGGCGGCTTCAACCACACCAGCGCGCTGGTGCTGGTCGATGCGCAGGGTCGGATCCTCGCGCGCACCGAAAAGACCGGCTCGCGACCCGACCCCGACTTCGTCCGCGCGGTGCGCGAAGCGGCGCATTGACCGGACACCCCACGCGCAACGGCGCGGTCGGGTGGCACGGGGCTCAGGCCGCGCCAGATCCCCGTCGCAGCGGCACCGGCGCGGTCGCGATGCGTCGTTTCAGGTCGTCCATCGTGCCGGGCATGACCACCAGGTAGGCGATCAACTGCTCGGCCAGCTCCAGCATCAGGTCGACGGTCATCCGTTCGATCGCGGCCTCGTCCTCGAACTGGCGTCCGAAGGTGCCGGTCGGCGCCATCAGTTCGGCGACATCCTGCAGCGGTCGCGACAGGTCCAGCTGGCGCGCCAGCGCGTCGAGCCGCTGCGGCAGCGACTGGTCGCGCTGCTCATCGCCCAGCAGCTGCACGGTCAGCCCGGCGATCAGGTGTCTCAACATCAGCGCCGACGCACCCCACTCGGCATGGTTGTAGAGCTTCAGCGCGGAGTCGTAGGTGCGCGCCAGCGGCCCGGACAGGGCCCGCAGATGGGCCTGGCCGGTCATCGGCTCGCGTCCGCCCGGCGCCGGATGGCAGTACAGCCCGTCGGGCTTGCGGCTGCCATCGGGCTGCAGCAACTGCACGAACAGCACCGTGCCCTCGCAGCGCGAGCAGGCCAGCTCGCTCGCCGCGACCTGCTGGCCGTGCTCCTGCCAGCTGGACGCCTCGAGGATCGCCGGCCGGTCGCAATGCGGACACAGCAACTCCACCGTGCGCGGAAACGTGTTGGAGAAGCGGGTTTGCACGAATCGGTCTTCGACAGGCTTCATCGCCGTCACCTCCTGGCCGTCACTCGCATGCCCCCAGGGCGGTACCCGGCTCCCAATGAACACCGCCACTTGTGAAGGAAACGTTGCTGAAGCGGCAAAGAGGTCGCCGGATCGCGAAACTGGCGCGCGCCTCACGGTTCGCCCGCGGCGATGAGATGCCGGCCACGGCGGTGCGCGGGGCCCGTCAGCCCCGTTCAGGAATCATGTCCAGGAGCGTCCGCCGCGCATCCCGCCGACGCGCGGCTCACAGCCCGCGCGCGGCCTCGGCGACGGCGCGGAACAGCGCCCTGCCCTTGTTCATCGTCTCCTCCCACTCCTTCTGCGGGTCGGAGTCGTAGACGATGCCGGCGCCCGCCTGGACGTACAGGCGACCTTCCTGGATGACCGCGGTACGGATCGCGATCGCGGTGTCGGCGTCGCCGTGCCAGCCGATGTAGCCGACCGCGCCGGAGTAGATGTTGCGGCGGATCGGCTCCAGCTCGCGGATGATCTCCAGCGCGCGGATCTTCGGCGCGCCGCTGACGGTGCCGGCCGGGAAGGTCGCGCGCAGCACGTCGGCGTAGCTCATGCCGGCCTTCAGGCGCCCGGTCACCTCGCTGACGATGTGCATCACGTGGCTGTAGCGCTCGATGGTGAACTGCTCGCCCATCTGCACCGTGCCCGGCTCCGAGACCCGGCCGGCATCGTTGCGGCCCAGGTCGATCAGCATCAGGTGTTCGGCACGCTCCTTGGGGTCGGCCAGCAGCTCGGCTTCCAGCGCGTCGTCCTGCTCCGGGGTCGCGCCACGCGGACGGGTGCCGGCGATCGGACGCACGGTCACGGTGTCGTCCTGCAGGCGCACCAGGATCTCCGGCGAGGAGCCGACCACCTGCATGTCGCCGACGTCGAGGAAGTACATGTACGGCGACGGGTTGAGCGCGCGCAATGCGCGGTAGACATCGACCGGACGCGCCTTGAACGGCACCGACAGGCGCTGGCTGAGCACGACCTGGAAGATGTCGCCGGCGCGGATGTACTCCTTCGACCTCTCGACCGCGGCGATGAAGCCCTCGCGGGTGAAGCCGGACACGAAATCGGCCTCGTCCAGGCCGTTGGGATCCAGCGTTTCCGGATAGCTGGTGCCGCCGTGGCGCAACCGGTGCACGAGCTGGTCGAGCCGCCGGGTGGCCTTGGCGTAGGCCTGCGGCTCGCGCGGGTCGGCGTGCACGATCAGGTACAGCCGGCCGCGCAGGTTGTCGAACACCGCCAGCTCTTCGCTGAGCATCAGCAGGATGTCGGGCGTGCCGAGCTGGTCCTCCTTGTCGCCGCCGGCCAGGCGCGGCTCGATGTAGCCGACGCACTCGAAACCGAACCAGCCGACCAGGCCGCCGGTGAAGCCGGGCAGGCCCTCGATCTGCGGCACCGAATGCTCGCTGCGCAGGCGCTCGACCTCGGCGAACGGATCCTCGACCTGGCGGTGCTCGGCCAGCTCGCCGTGCTCGGTCACGAACAGGCTGTTGCCGGCGAACGCGTACACCCGCCGCGCCGGCAGACCGATGATCGAGTAGCGGCCGAAACGTTCGCCGCCCTCGACCGACTCGAACAGGTAGGTGTGCGGGCCGTCGGCCAGCTTCAGGTAGACCGACAGCGGCGTGTCGAGGTCGGAAAACACCTCGCGGACCACCGGGATCCGGGTGTGGCCCTCGGCGGCGAGCTGCTGGAAACGTTCAGGCGATGGTGTGGCGGTACGGGCGGGATGGTTCACGCGGCGATTCCTCGGAGTGCGACAGGGCGAGAGCGACGGTGGTCTGCAGCCGCCATCGCCAACCCGTGTCGCCACGGCAGGAATGCTGGATCGCCCGGATCTTCATCGGCGGCTACTTTATCCGATTTGGGCGACGCCGCTCAGGCGCTCGCCAGTCCCGCCGCGGACCCGTCGCCGGAGCGGTGCCG
>NZ_VICD02000338.1 GCF_006546735.2 Marilutibacter maris
CGCCGTCCCCGGCGCGGACCTGGCGCTCCAGTTCCGGGGACAACCCGCCGCCAAGCTCGTTGCTGTGGCACGACAACGCCATCAACGCCGGATGCCCGGACGCGAGCGGAACGAAACGGTGCCAGGTGCCGCCGCCGAAGCGGACGGTGAACATCGCATCCGGCGGCACGTCGACGCACTCCAGCGCCTGCGCGAAGCCGTCCGGATCGGCCTCGATGCGCTCCTGCGAAGCGGTCGAGAAGCACAGCCGCGCGCCGCCGCTGCCGGCGACCGCGGTGAACATGCGATGGCCGGCATGGCGGTGGAACGGATGCCCGTGCTCGCCGACGACGAAGGAATACAGCGCGGTCGGGTCGCCGCGCGACAGGTCGGTGCCGCCGAGACGCGCCGACGGCTCGTCCAGCGCATCGACATGCCGCGGATGACGCGCCTGCATGGCGCTCACCGAGGCGATCAGCCGGTCGCCCTCGCCGATCGCCAGCTGTCCGATCAGGGTCACCTCGACCGGCAGTCCGCCGCTGCGGGAGGGCAGCGAGACCGACGGAAAGGTATCGATACGTCCCTGTGCGATGCCCATGCGCGATCTCCTCTCAGGCCTTCGAGTCACGCATCGGAAGCGCCGCCATCGGCGGGCCCACGCTTTGCCTGCGCGCGGGCGCGGCTCTCCCGCTTCAACGGTCGCGCGACCGGGCAGGCTTCGGTCATCCAGTCGAACAGCGTATTGGCCAGGCGTTCGCTCTGCTGGCGGAAGTAGACGAACTGGCCGCGCCGCTCGCGCACGATCAGGCCCGCCTCCTCCAGCACGCGCAGATGTCCGGACAGCGCCGGCTTGCTGAAATCGAAACGCTCGCCGATCTCGCCCGCGGTCATCTCGCCTTCGCTGAGATAGGCGAGGATCTTGCGGCGCGGGACCGAGGCCAGGGCCTCGAAGACACGATCGACGGACATGATGATGACAATAGTTAATTAATTTATTAACTGTTTACTCCGATTCCGGCGCGAGCGCAAGCCGCCCGGCCGACGGCGCACAAACGAAGACGGCCCGGAACATGCCGGGCCGTCCTGGAAACGCCGCGATGGCGGCGCTCAGGCCATCGGCAGCTGCAGCCCCTGCTCCTTCGCGCAGGCCTTGGCGATCTCGTAACCGGCATCGGCATGACGCATGACACCGGTGCCCGGGTCGTTCCACAGCACCCGCGCAATGCGCTTGTCGGCGGCCTCGCTGCCGTCGCAGACGATCACCACGCCGCTGTGCTGGCTGTAGCCCATGCCGACGCCGCCGCCGTGATGCAGCGACACCCAGGTCGCGCCGCCGGCTACATTGAGCATCGCGTTGAGCAGCGGCCAGTCGGACACCGCGTCCGAACCGTCCATCATCGCCTCGGTCTCGCGGTTGGGGCTGGCGACGCTGCCGCTGTCGAGGTGATCGCGACCGATCACCACCGGCGCCTTCAACTCGCCGTTGCGGACCATCTCGTTGAATGCCAGACCCAGCTTGTGGCGCAGGCCCAGGCCGACCCAGCAGATCCGTGCCGGCAGGCCCTGGAAGCTGATCCGCTCCCGCGCCATGTCCAGCCAGTTGTGCAGGTGGGTGTCGTCGGGGATCAGCTCCTTGACCTTGGCATCGGTCTTGTAGATGTCCTCCGGATCGCCCGACAGCGCGACCCAGCGGAACGGGCCGACGCCGCGGCAGAACAGCGGACGCACATAGGCTGGCACGAAACCGGGGAAGTCGAACGCGTTCTCGCAGCCCTCGTCCTTGGCCATCTGGCGGATGTTGTTGCCGTAGTCGAACACCGGGATGCCCATGTCCTCGAAATGCAGCATCGCCTCGACATGGACGCGCATCGACTTCTTGGCCGCGTCGCGCACGCGCACCGGGTCCTCCTTCTGCATCCGCTGCCACTGCTCGACGCTCCAGCCGACCGGCAGATAGCCGTGGACCGGGTCGTGCGCGCTGGTCTGGTCGGTGACCGCGTCCGGGCGCACGCCGCGCTCGACCATCCGCGGCAGGATCTCGGCGGCGTTGCCCAGCAGGGCGATCGACTTCGCTTCGCCGGCGGCGGTGTACTTCTCGATCCGCGCCAGCGCGTCGTCCAGGTCGCTGGCCTGCTCGTCGACGTAACGGGTGCGCAGGCGGAAGTCGATCCGGCTCTGCTGGCACTCGATGGTCAGACTGCAGGCGCCGGCCAGCGAGGCCGCCAGCGGCTGCGCGCCGCCCATGCCGCCCAATCCCGCGGTCAGGATCCACTTGCCCTTGAGGTCGCCGCCGTAGTGCTGGCGCCCCATCTCGACGAAGGTCTCGTAGGTGCCCTGCACGATGCCCTGGCTGCCGATGTAGATCCAGGACCCGGCGGTCATCTGGCCGTACATCATCAGGCCCTTGCGATCGAGCTCGTTGAAGTGCTCCCAGTTGGCCCAGGCCGGCACCAGGTTGGAGTTGGCGATCAGCACCCGCGGCGCATCCGGATGGGTCGGGAAGATGCCGACCGGCTTGCCCGACTGCACCAGCAGGGTCTGGTCGTCGTCGAGGTGCTTCAGCGACGCCAGGATCGCGTCGTAGCTGTCCCAATCGCGCGCGGCGCGGCCGATGCCGCCGTAGACGACCAGGTCCTCGGGCCGCTCGGCGACTTCCGGATCGAGGTTGTTCTGGATCATCCGGAACGGCGCCTCGGTCAGCCACGACTTGCAGCTCAACTCGCTGCCGCGCGGGGCGCGGATCGTGCGTGAAGGATCGTGACGGTTGCGGGCGCTCTGGCTCATGACGGACTCCGGTGATGTGGCCGCGTGGGCGGACCTGCGATGGACGCCATTATCGCGCCGCGCCGCCGCGCCGGGCC
>NZ_VICD02000339.1 GCF_006546735.2 Marilutibacter maris
TCAACGTTCCGGTCGAATTCCGGCGGTGAGCCCGACGCCAATGCTGCGGATACGCCCGGCGACGGTGGGCGACGCGATGGCGGTCAGCGCCCTGGTCCTGCCGCTGGCGCGCGAGGTCGTCGACGCTCCGGATGCGACCGCCTTCCTGGCCACGCTCGGGCCCGACGGCATGTTCGAGCGGCTGGCATCGCCGCGCTTCGCCGGCCTGCTCGCCGAGGACGGCAGCGGCGCCTGCGGGATCATCCTGATGCGCGACACCACCCACCTCTACCATCTGTTCGTGCGCCGCGACCGCCAGGGCCTGGGCATCGCTCGCCGGCTATGGCGGGCAATGACCGGCGCCGGCGGATCGGCGCAGGGCGCCCCCGCGCGCTTCACCGTCAATTCGACGCCATCGGCGGTCGAGGTCTACCGCCGCCTGGGTTTCGAAGCGACCGCGCAGATGCAGCACAGCGACGGTATCAGTTTCCTGCCGATGGCCTGCGAGCGGCCCCTCAACGCCTGCCCCGTCACGCGCTAACATCCGCTGTCGCGTCCCGCGCCCGCATTCCGAGGAACCGTCAATGAGCCAAGCGTCTTCGTCCTCCCGCCTGCTGCTGGCCGGCCTGGCCATCGTCGCGCTGCTGCTGGGACTGTATGTCTGGAAGATGGCGCCGGACGATGTCGCCGACGCGGCCGGCAACGACATCACCATCGGACCGATCGATGCCACCGAGATCGACGGTCAGTCGCTGACGCCGGCTTCGGCGGACCCGGACAATGCCTCGCGCAACCGTCGCGCGCGGCCGGTGGTCGGCTCGGCGGTGCCGCCGGCATTCCCGATCGAGGCGATCAAGCGCGGCGAAAGCGGCAAGGTGATACTGGAAGTGGTCGTCGACCCGCGCGGTCAGGCGACCGCGGTCCGGGTCGCGACCAGCAGCGGTTCGCTGATCCTCGACGAGGCCGCCCGCGAAGCGGTGGGCCGCTGGCAGTTCGAGCCGGCACTGGAGGAGAACGAACCGGTCGCCGACACGATCGAGATCCCGGTCGACTTCGAACCGGCCGGCTGAGCCCGGCGCTCAGTCCGCCTGCAAGCCCATTCCGATCGAGTTCGCCAGCTCGACGAAGCCCGGGAACGAGGTGGCGACGTTGGCGACGTCCTCGATCGTCACGCTGCCATGCGCAAGCTGGGCCGCGACCGCGAAGCTCATCGCGATACGGTGGTCGCCGTGGCTGTGCACACGACCGCCGCCGATGCGGCCGCCCTCGATGATCGCGCCGTCCGGGGTTTCCTGGATCGACACGCCCAGCGCCCGCAACCCGGCCGCCATCGTCGCGATGCGGTCGGATTCCTTGACCCGCAATTCGGCGGCGCCCCGGACCACGGTCCTGCCCTGCGCGCAGGCCGCGGCGACGAACAACGCCGGGAACTCGTCGATCATGTCCGGCACCAGCGCCTCGGGCACCTCGATCCCACGCAACGGCGCGTGCCGCACGACCAGGTCGGCCACCGGCTCGGCGTCGGCCTCCCCGGCGCGTCCGGCCACCGACTCCTCGCGGATATCGGCCCCCATCAGGCGCAGCGCGGCCAACAGGCCGGTACGACGCGGATTCATGCCGACCGCGCGCAGGCGCAACTCCGAACCGGGCACCAGGCTGGCGGCGACGATGAAGAAGGCCGCCGACGAGAAATCGGCCGGCACCTCGACCTCGGTCGCACGCAGGCGGTGGCCGCCGCCGAGACGGGCACGACCGGGGCCGAACTCGATCGGCCAGCCGAATGCCGCCAGCATCCGCTCGCTATAGTCGCGGGTCGGATGCGGCTCGGTCACGACGGTCTCGCCGCGTGCGTACAGACCGGCCAGCAACACCGCCGACTTGACCTGGGCGCTGGCAACAGGTGTTTTGTAATCAATGCCTTGCAGGGTATTTCCACCGTGAATTCTCAGCGGTGGCAGGCCGCCCTCACCGGAATCGATGCGCGCGCCCATCGCGGTCAGCGGATCGATCACCCGCCGCATCGGCCGCCGCGACAGCGAGGCATCGCCGACCAGCATCGAATCGAAGGCCTGGCCGGCCAGCACCCCCGACAGCAGGCGCATGCCGGTGCCGGCATTGCCGCAATCCAACTCGGTCGCCGGCGCGCGCAGACCGTGCAGGCCGACGCCGTGGACGATGCGCTCGCTGGCGCTGGGCGTCTCGATGCGCACGCCCATCGCCTCGAACACCCGCGCGGTGGCGCGGGTGTCCTCGCCTTCCAGGAAACCGCGCACCCGGGTCGTGCCTTCGGCCAGCGCGCCGAGCATCACCGCGCGATGCGAGACCGATTTGTCGCCGGGGACCTTCAGTGCGCCGCCCAGCGGGCGACCGGCACCGGCCGACCAGCGTTGTCCCCCATCGCTCATGCCAGCACCTCGTCCAGCGCGGCCAGCAGCCTGCGGTTCTCGTCGGGATTGCCGACACTGATGCGCAGGCAGTCGGGCAGACCGTAGCCGCCCATCGGCCGCAGGATCACCCCGCGATCGGTCAACGCCCGCTCGATCGGCGCGGCATCGCGACCGAAGCCGACCAGCACGAAGTTGGTCTGCGACGGGAACACCTCCAGCCCGCGTTCGCGCAAGGCCCGGGACAACCCGTCGCGCTGCTCGGCGTTGCGCGCACAGGCCGAGCGCAGATGCGCCTCATCGCCCAGCGCGGCCTCGCAGGCGGCCAGTGCCAGGCCGTTGACGTTGAAACTCTCGCGCAGCCGTTCCATCACCGCGACCAGGCCGGAGGCGCCGATCAGGTAACCGCAGCGCAGGCCGGCCAGTCCGTAGGCCTTGCTGAAGGTACGGGTCACCACCACGTTCGGGTGCGCGTCGAGCAGGCCCAGTGCGCTGGCGTAATCGGGCGCGTCGGCCATCTCGGCATAGGCCTCGTCGACGACCACGATGACCTCGCGCGGCACCCGGGCCAGGAAGGCCGCCAGCGCGTCGGCGCCGAACCAGGTCCCGGTCGGATTGTTCGGATTGGCGACGTAGAGCAGCCGGGTGTCGGCCGTGATCGCCGCCGCCAGCGCGTCCAGGTCGTGACCCAGCGGCATCGCCGCATCGCGCGGCAACGGCTCGGCAATGCGCATGCTCGCGCCGGCGGCCTGGGTCGCCAGCGCGAACACGGCGAAGGCGTGACGCGCGAAAACCACGTCGAGACCGGGACCGGCAAACACCTGCCCCAGCAGCATCAGCAATTCGTGGGAGCCGTTGCCGAGCAGGATCCGTTCGGGCGCGACACCGTGCCGGGCCGCCAGCGCCCGCTTGAGGTCGCCGCCGAGCGGGTCCGGATAGCGGTGGATCGCCTGCAACTGGTCGAGGATCGCCGCACGCGCGGCATCGGAGGGCCCGTACGGGTTCTCGTTCGAGCCCAGTTCGACCAGCGCCTGCCCGCCGGCGCTGCCGGCAAAACGGCGCCGGAACGCCACCAGGTCGTGACCGGGGTCGTAGGCCTTCAGGCCCTGCACACCGGCGCCGGCGCGCGCCGCGAACCAGGCTTCGTCCAGCACATCGCCGCCCGCCTCGTCGGCCATCGCGTTCATGCGATCGCCACCGGGTAGGACCCCAGGACCTTCACTTCCTCGACGAAGTCGGCCATCTCCTCCAGCGAGCGGCGCATGCCGTCCTCGTCGACGTGACCGGCCACGTCGATGAAGAAGGCGTACTGCCACAGGCCGGTATGGCCCGGGCGCGACTCGATCCGGTTCATGCTCAGGCCGTGCTTGGCGATCGGCGCGAGGATGTTGAACAGCGCGCCGGGCTGGTCCTTGATGAACACCAGCAGCGAGGTGCGATCGTTGCCCGACGGCGGGAACAGCTCGCGGCCCAGCACCAGGAAGCGGGTGGTGTTGTCGGGGCGGTCCTCGATCGGGCCGGCGACGTTCTTCAGGCCGTACACGGTACCGGCGCTGATGCCGGCGATCGCCGCCGCGTCGTCGGCATTGCGGGCGCGACGGGCGGCCTCGGCGTTGCTGCTGACCGGGATCTTCTCCGCATGCGGCAGGTGCTGGCGCAGCCAGGCCTTGCACTGGGCGAACGACTGCGGGTGCGAATAGACCCGCTCGATGTCCTCGAGCCTGCCGCCGCGCGACAGCAGATGCTGGTGCACGCGCAGTTCGACCTCGCCGCAGATCTTCACGTCCGAGGTCAGGAACATGTCCAGGGTCGACTGGATCGTGCCCTGGGTCGAGTTCTCGACCGGCACCACGCCGAAGTCGGCGGCGCCGGACTCGACCTCCTGGAACACCTCTTCGATGCTGCCCAGCGGCAGGCCGTGGATCGAGTGGCCGAAGTGCTTGTAGACCGCCTGCTGGGAGTGCGTGCCCTCCGGGCCGAGGAAGCCGATCTTCAATGGCTCCTGCTGGGCCAGGCAGGCGGACATGATCTCGCGGAACACCCGCACCAGCACGTCGTCGTTGAGCGGGCCGCCGTTGCGGTCGACCACCCGCCGCAGCACCTGCGCCTCGCGCTCGGGCCGGTAGTAGTCGACCGCCGCCGCCAGCTTGCCCTTGGCCTGTCCGACCTGGCCGGCGAACTGGGCGCGCTCGGCGATCAGCGCCTGGATGCTGCGGTCGATGCCGTCGATACGCACGCGCAGCTCGGCCAGGTCGGGCTTGCCCTTGCTGGCGGCCGGCGCGGCCTTGCCTGCGGCGGCCTTGCTCGAGGCGGTCTTGGTCGCGGCGCTCTTGGTCCTGGCCGGCTTCTTGCTCGCCGCGGTCACCGGTTTACGGGATTTGCCTGTCATCTGTCTGCCATTGACTCCGGATGGAGATTGTCGCCGTCCATGGCGCAATCCAATGCGGGCCGATCGCCC
The DNA here is from genome assembly GCF_006546735.2 of Marilutibacter maris. Taxonomy (GTDB): domain Bacteria; phylum Pseudomonadota; class Gammaproteobacteria; order Xanthomonadales; family Xanthomonadaceae; genus Marilutibacter; species Marilutibacter maris. The sequence continues at coordinate 4,822 of NZ_VICD02000339.1, forward strand.
TGCCCGGCCCTCCGTGACCGCGCGCTCGCCGCTCCCGACGATGCCCTTGGGGCACCGTCGGAACGCGGTCGATCAACCATGCCGCTGCTGGAACTCGCGCATGAACCCGGCCAGCGCCTGCACGCCCTCTTCGGGCATCGCGTTGTAGATCGAAGCGCGCATGCCGCCCAGCGCACGGTGCCCCTTCAGCGAGATCAGGCCGGCGGCCTTGGCCTCGTCGAGGAACGGCTTGTTCAGCGCTTCCTCGTGCAGGAAGAACGGCACGTTCATGCGCGAGCGCACGGCCGCGGCCACCTCGTTGCGGTAGAAGCCGCCGGAACCGTCGATCACGCCGTACAGCAGCGCCGACTTGCGCGCGTTGCGCTGGGCGAACTCGGCCACGCCGCCCTGCGCGATCATCCACTTGAACACCAGTCCGGCCAGGTACCAGTTCCAGGTCGGCGGGGTATTGAGCATCGACTCCTTGGCCAGGTGCGAGGCGTAGGTGAAGATGTCGGCGCGCGGCTGGCCGGCACGCTCGAGCAGGTCGCGGCGGATGATCACCACGCTGATACCGACCGGGCCCAGGTTCTTCTGCGCGCCGGCGTAGATCACCCCGTACTTCGACACGTCCAGCGGCTCGGAGACGATGCTGGAGCTGAAGTCGGCGACCAGCGGCACGTCGCCGACCTCCGGGGTATCGCGGAACTCGACACCGTGGATGGTCTCGTTGGCGGTGATGTGGACATAGGCCGCGTCGGCGGACAACTGCCAGTCGGCGCGCGCCGGGATGCCGCGGAACCCTTCGCCCTCGCCGCTGGCGGCGATGTTCACGTCGACATAGGGCTTGGCCTGCTTGATCGCGGTCTTGCCCCAGTGGCCGGTCAGCACGTAGTCGGCCTTCTGTCCGGGCGCGGCGAAGTTCAGCGGAATCAGGGCCTGCTGGCCGGTCGCGCCGCCCTGCAGGAACAGCACCGCGTAGTCGTCCGGGATCGCCATCAGCGTGCGCAGGTCGGCCTCGGCCTCCTCGGCGACCTGAATGAATTCCGGCCCGCGGTGGCTGAGTTCCACGATCGAGGCGCCCGCACCGTGCCAGTCGAGCATTTCCGCCTGGGCCTGCAGCAATACGGATTCGGGCAGGGTGGCCGGGCCGGCACTGAAGTTGTACGCACGCGTCATCTGGAACTCCGGGGTGGGGGCTGTGATCGAAAGTGAGTCCGGTCCGCCGACCACCGGCCGGCGGACCCGGGTCCCGTAGTATGCCGCAGCGCAACACCGTGCACCGCGTCGGTTGCGGGCGTAACCTTTCGTGATCCTGGAACGTATCCACGACATGGTGCTTGGACGCGACGGAGCCGGTCATGATTTTGCGTAATGCCTTGAGAATTCCGGAGAACGAAGTCACCGACGAGCGGGTCTACCTGCAGCGGCGGAGGCTGATCGCCGGCCTGTCGGCGCTGCCGGCGCTGGGCCTGTCCGGCTGTGCCGAGGCCGATCCGCCGGCGCCGCCCGGTCCGGTGATCAGCGCCGCCGAGGCGGCCTCGGGCTTCAAGACCGACGAGCCCCTGACCCGCTACGAGGACGTTACCGGCTACAACAACTTCTACGAGTTCGGCACCGGCAAGGGCGATCCGTCGAAGGCGGCCAGGACCCTGCGCACCTCGCCGTGGACGGTCGCGGTCGGCGGCGAATGCGCCAGACCCGGCAAACTCTCGCTCGACGACCTGCTCAAGGGCCTGCCCCCGGAAGAGCGCATCTACCGGCTGCGCTGCGTGGAGGGCTGGTCGATGGTGATCCCGTGGCTGGGCGTGCCGTTGGCCGACGTGCTCAAGCGCTTCGAGCCCAACTCGGATGCCAAGTACGTCGCCTTCACCACCCTCGCCGACCGCGAGCAGATGCCCGGCATCCGCTACCGCTCGATCGACTGGCCGTACCGCGAGGGCCTGCGCATCGACGAGGCCATGCACCCGCTGACCCTGCTGGCGACCGGCCTGTACGGCAAGGCGCTGCCGCAGCAGAACGGCGCGCCGCTGCGGCTGGTGGTGCCGTGGAAGTACGGCTTCAAGAGCATCAAGTCGATCGTCGCGATCACCTTCGTCAAGCACCGCCCGCATTGCAGCTGGAACGACCTGCAGCCGAGCGAGTACGGCTTCTTCTCGAACGTGAATCCCGACGTCGACCACCCGCGCTGGAGCCAGAAGACCGAACGCCGGATCGCCGGCAGCGGCAGCCAGCTGTTCGCCGAGCGCATCCCCACCCGCCTGTTCAACGGCTATGCCGAGCAGGTCGGCGACATGTACGCGGGCATGAACCTGCGGCGCTGGTTCTAGCGCGCATGTCGGTCCCGCCCCGCGCGGCCGCGCAGGCCCGCCCCCGTCGCCGACCCGCGGCTCGTCCGCGCACGCCGCGCTGGGTGATCGCGGCCAAGGCGCTGGTGCATGCGCTGGCGCTGACGCCCGCCGCGATCCTGGCCTGGCAGATCCGCGAGGAATGGCTGACCGGCAGCGGCGGCCTCGGCGCCGACCCGGTCGCCGAGATCGAACACCGGCTCGGCCTGTGGGCGCTGCGCCTGCTGCTGATCACCCTGGCGGTCACTCCGCTGCGGCAACTGACCGGCCAGGCCGCGCTGCTGCGATTCCGGCGCATGCTGGGGCTGTACGCGTTCGCCTACGCCACCCTGCACCTGCTGGCCTATCTCGTCCTCGACCTGCGCGGCTACTGGACCCAGATCTTCGAGGAGATCGTCAAGCGGCCCTACATCACCGTCGGCTTCCTCGCCTGGCTGCTGCTGATCCCGCTCGCCGCCACCTCGACCACCGCCGCGATCCGCTGGCTGGGCCGCAACTGGGGCCGCCTGCACAAGGCGATCTACGCGATCGCGGTGCTGGCGGTGCTGCACTTCTGGTGGCTGGTGAAGTCCGACATCCGCGAGCCGCTGCTGTACGCGGCGATCCTGGCCGTCCTGCTCGGCTGGCGGCTGGTACGCAGGCTGAGGAACGCGGTCAGGGCCCGCGCGCCCCAGGCCCGGCGCCATCAACGCGCGCCGTAGAGCAGCAGCAGGCTCAGTGCCCCGGCCAGCAACAGCGCGGCCAGCAGCAACCAGGGAATCCGCAGCGCGCTGCGGGCGGCCACGGGGCCGTCCTGCGACGGCCGCAGCGAGGCCGGCTCCGGCTCGTTCGCCGGCAGGGTCAGCGACGGGTGCGTCGGCATCGTCGCCGCCTCGACCACGAAACGGTGCTGGGCGCCGAACATCACCTGCGAACCGGGCATCAGCAAGGCATGCCGCACCGGCCGGCCGTTGACCCGGCTGCCGTGCTCCGAACCCAGGTCGCGCAGCACCACCCCTTCCGGATGCGGCTCCAGCCGGGCATGGCGTTCGGCGAACCCGGGCTCGTCGATCCGCACTTCGCAGGCGCGCTGGCGCCCGACCAGCAATGGCCGGTCCATCACGATCGCGCGACCGTGATGGGCGCCGCCGATCCCGCGCAGCACGATCGCCGCGCCGCTCGGGGCCACCGGCGCAGCCTGGCCCTCGGGCGCGGGCACCGGCTCGGGCCCCAGCAACGAAAGCTGATAGCCGTCGACATGCAGGATGTCGCCCATCCGCAGCATCGCCACGTGGCGGATCGGACGGCCGTTGACGTGGATCCCGCGCACATCGTCGCGCAGCTGCAGCCAGATGCCGCGCCGGTCGACGCAGAACTGCATCATGCCGCGGCCGGGATCGTCGACCAGGGTCGGCACGCCGGCATCGTCGCGGCCGAGCGCATGGACGCCCGGCCCCAGCGGCAGGTCGTCGCGTTCGCGGTTGGGAAATTGCAGTCGGATGGCATTCACGCGAGCGCAATCTAGCATGGCCGGCGCGCATCCCGGCACAGTTTCCGCGCCACCGGCCAATGCCCGCGCCGCGGTGCTGGCCGAAGCCGCCGCATGACCGCACAATAGCCGGCCAGGAGGGAGTCCCATGCCGAGTATCGATATCCATCACGCCCATTCGCTTGCCCACGACGATGCCCGCCGCGCGGTGCAGGAAGTCGCGGAGAAGCTGTCCGATCGCTTCGGTGTGGAGTACGACTGGGCCGGCGACGACCTCAACTTCCGCGGCGCCGGAGTCGATGGTTGCATCGCGCTGGCGCCGAGCGAGTTGCGGGTGACCGCGCAGTTGGGCTTCCTGATGTCGGCGTTCAAGGGGCCGATCGAGAACGAGATCCGCCGGGTCCTGGACGAACGCTTCAGCTGAACGACCCGTCGTCTCCGAACGGGTCCGGCGCCGCCGCGAACAGGCGACGCGAAACCTCACGCTCGCCGCGTTCGATCTCGGCGATGAATCCGCTGACGTCGCCCAGCCGGGCGAACGCCGCCGCACCGCGTTCGAGAAAATTCTGCAGTTCTTCCAGCCCGGCCGCCCTGGCCGGGCCGCGCGACAGCCGCAACAGGGTGCTCACGCCGGGCATCTTCAGCGCCTGCGCGAGCCCGAGTCCGGCGCGCACGATCAGGTCGATCTGCCTGCCGCGCACCCGCGGCAGGCCGGTTCCGCGGTAGGCGTCGGCATACAGCGCGGCATCGAGCACCTTCGCGCGCGCGGCGTTGTCGTCCAGCCACTGGATCATCCTCAGGTCCAGTGCGTGGGTCAGCAGGGCCAGCTCGATCGCGTCGGCCACCGCCGCCAGCAACCGGGCCGGCAGCAGCCGCTGCATCATCGGCAGGACCTTGACGATGTCGGCGTCGCGGCGGCTGAAGTCCTTGTCGGCATAGACGTCGCTGAGGAAGAAGCGCGCCGCCGGCTCGCGCCGCGGGTCGTGGAGGAAGTGGCGGAAACTCGCCTCCAGCCGCGCCGACTGCCAGCGCCGCAGCTCCGGCAGCCAGCGCGAACGGTTGCGCGGATCGCGTCGCGGATCGTTGAGATCCTGGTGCGCCCGCAGCAGGCGCTCGAGGCGATCGACGGCATCGTGGTGGCGGTGCGTGCGCGACATCCTGACGCGGATTCTACGGCGGCCGGGATGGCCCGGGCGACGCAGGGCCGTTCACTGGGGCTACACTCGACCCGACCACAGTCCAGGTACGCGACCCGCCGATGCTATCCGCCCACAACGCCCAAGCCCGTCCCCGCAAGGGTTCCGACGGTCCCCGCATCGGCCTGGCCGTCGCCGGCGGCGGCCCGATCGGCGGCATGTACGAGCTGGGGGCGTTGCGCGCGCTGGACGAAGCCCTCGACGGTCTCGACCTGACCCGCCTGGACGCCTATGTCGGCGTCAGCAGCGGCGCGTTCCTGGCCGCGGCGCTGGCCAACCGCATCGATACCGCACAGATGTGCCGGATCTTCATCACCGGCGACAGCGACGATGTCAGGTTCCGCCCCGAAACCTTCATGCGTCCGGCGGTGTACGAGTACATGCGTCGCGCCGCCAGCCTGCCGCGTCTGACCCTGGAGTGCTGGCAGGCGCTGCTGTTCTCGCCGGCCTCGGTGCGCTGGCCGGACCTGATCGCCCGCTTCGGCGGACTGGTGCCGACCGGACTGTTCGACAACGAGCAGGTCGAGCGCTTCCTGCGCGACGTATTCACCCGTCGCGGCCGCAGCAACGACTTCCGCAAGCTCGGCACCGACCTGTACGTGGTCGCGGTCGATCTGGACAGCGGTGATACCGTCCGCTTCGGAGACCAGGGCTGGGACGACGTGCCGATCTCGCGCGCGATCCAGGCCAGCGCCGCGCTGCCGGGCCTGTACCCGCCGGTCGCGATCCACGGCCGCCAGTTCGTCGATGGTGCGTTGCGACGGACGATGCATGCCTCGGCGGTGCTGGACAAGGACATCGACCTGATGATCGGGGTCAACCCGCTGGTCGCCTTCAACACCGGCGACGGCGGCGCAGGCGACGCCTCGGGCGAGCGTGGCAGCGAGCACGCGCGCCTGGCCGCCGGCGGGCTGCCGGCGGTGCTTTCGCAGACCTTCCGCAGTCTGCTGCAGTCGCGCATGCAGGTCGGCCTGGCCCGCTACGCGAGGCAGTACCCGCATGTCGACCAACTGGTGTTCGAACCCAATCCCGACGACGGCGAACTGTTCTTCACCAATGCCTTCAGCTTCGCCGCGCGCCGGCGCATCTGCGAGATCGCCTACCGCAACACCCTCGACGACCTGCACCGGCACCAGGACGTGCTGGCGCCACAGCTGGCGCGGCACGGCATCCGCCTGCGCACCGAGGTGGTCGACGACCGCACCCGGACCCTGGTCGAGGGCCTGTCCGCTCCCGCCAGCCGCGACACCGACACCGTCGCCGAACTGAAGCGGGCGCTGGACGACGTCGACCGGATCGTCGCCCGCGGCAACGCCAAGCCCGGCGCCCGCTCGCGCACCCGCGGCCGTCCGGGCGCCAAGTCGTCCGCCACGCGCCGCCCGGCCCGCAAGCCGTTGGTGTGAAAACTCTAGAGCGCGGGCGCATGGTCGGATACAACGCCAAATAACGGCGCGGGTCGTGCTCCACGTCCCGCCCAACACGGAGGGATAGATGGCCAAGTTGAAGAAGTCCGCCAAGAAGACCGCGTCCGCGAAGTCGGCATCCGCCGCCAGCGATCCGCAGCAGCAGGCCGAGCGCCTGGCCAAGGGCATCAGCGAGTCCGCCCAGCACATCTGGCTGGCCGGCATGGGCGCCTTCGCCCGCGCCCAGGCCGAGGGCACCAAGCTGTTCGAGGGGCTGGTCAAGGAGGGCCTGGGCCTGGAGAAGAGCGCACGCAAGTTCGCCGGCGACCTCGCCAGCCATCAGGCCGACGCGGTGCGTGGCGCGGTCGAGAACCGGGTCGGACAGGCGCGCGACCGTGCCGCCGACACCTGGGATCGGCTGGAGAAGGTGTTCGAGGAACGCGTGCAGCGCGCCCTGGTCAAGCTGGGCGTGCCCGGCCGCGAGGACCTCGCCGAGCTGAGCGACCGGGTCGAGGCGCTCACCGCCGAGCTGCGTCGCCAGGGCGGTGGCAAGGCCGCCAAGGCGCCGCGCAAGACCGCTGCGAAGAAGGCGACGAAGAAGGCCGCCAAGAAGGCGCCGGCCAAGAAGACTTCCGCCGCCCGCGGCAAGACCCGCACGACCACGGCGCGCAAGTCGAGCAAGACCACCGCGCGCAAGCGCAGCGCGTCCAAGACCACGCCGGCCTCCTGAGTCCGGACCGGGCGCGCCGGCCCGAACCGGTCCGCGCCCCAGGTCGCCCGACGCACGGTTCAGCCCGCCAGTCCGTACCTCCGTATGCTCCCCTCCCCTTACGGTTTCGGACTGGCGGGCTTCTTGCGTCCGCACCGCACCGGTCCCGGACCGGCCTGCTAGCTGTGATCTTTCAGTAGGTTGTTCATCCGGGGCGATCCCGGAATTCTGTAGGTGCGACCCAAACAGCACCCCAGGAGCCCCGGATGAACC
>NZ_VICD02000340.1 GCF_006546735.2 Marilutibacter maris
CGTAAGCCGCGAGGGCCTTCATGGGAAAGCCCGGGTCGCAGCTGACGCAGCTCCTACGGGTCAATCCTGGGGCATGCCGATGCGCGCGCTGATGCCTTTCGTAGGAGCGCGGTGTCGGGTCAGGGGGTGCCGTCGTCGGGCATGTCGAGATCGCCGTCGAGCACGCCCTGCTGGATGCGGTCGAGGTAGGCGTCGGCCTCGTGGCTGGTGTCGAAGATCGCTTCCAGCGGCACCGCCTTGGCCAGGTCGATGACCTTGCGGATCTGCGGCGGCGGATGCAGCAGCAGGACCTGGCCGCCCTCCGGCGCCAGCGCCTTGCGCGCGCGCAGGAGGGTGCGGATGCCGGCGCTGCTGATGTACTCCAGGTGGGCGATGTCGAGCACCAGCGCGCGCGGTCCGGCATCCAGCAGCGGCGCCAGCGCGGTCTCCAGTTCGACGTGGGTGTGGGTGTCCAGCCGTCCCGACAGCCTCAGGTACTGATTGCCGTTGACCGGCGGGTAGGTCTCGATCTGCAGCATCGTCGTGCCCGTCCTGCGCCGGTGACGGTTCAGTCCTCGTCCTCGTCGGCGCCCTGCAGCACCTTGCGTTGCATGGCGTCGAGGTAGGCGTCGGCCTCCTCGACCGAGGCGAAGATCGAGTTCATCGGCACCGCCTTGACCATGTCGAACACCTTCTTGATCTGCGGCTGCGGGTTGGCGACCAGCACCTTGCCCGAGCGCGTCGCCAGCGCCTTGCGCGCGCGGAACACCGAGCGGATCCCGGCCGAGCTGATGTACTCCAGGCCGCTGAGGTCCAGCACCAGGGTGGTGATCGACGGGTCGGCCAGCAGCGGGGTCAGCGCGGCGTCCAGCTCGGCATGGGTGTGGGTGTCGAGACGACCGCCGAGAGCGACGCGCTGGCTGGCGGCGGCGGGCTGGATGTCGATGTTCAGGCTCATCACGCGGACTCCTTCTGGTTCATGCGAAGGCTGAGGTCGAGCAGGTTGTACGGCTCCTCGCGCCGGTAGCTGACCGATTCGGCGAGGCTGCGGATCAGATGCACGCCCAGGCCGCCGACCTCGCGTTCGAGGATGTCGCCGTCGAGGTCGGGCGGCGGCGCCTGGGTCGGGTCGAACGGGGCGCCGGTGTCGCGGAACTCCAGCCGCAGCAGCTCGCCGGCGATCGCGATGTGCACCGACAGCTCGTGACGCGGGACGCCCTCGGGGTCGCCGCCGTACTTGATCACGTTGCTGGCCAGCTCCTCGACGATCAGCCGCACGTCGGCGCACAGCTCGGCGTCGATGCCGTGCAGCTTCAGCACCGCCTCCAGCGATGCGTTCAGGTCCTCCACCCGGGCCAGCTCGCCGGGCACGATCAGGCGGATCAGCATGCGTTCGATTCCTCCATGGACGTTTCGGGGGTCGGGTCCAGCCGCAGCCGGATCGCCAGCACGGTGATGTCGTCCTGCGCCGCCGGCTGGGCGAAGGCGTGCACCTCGGCGATCAGGCGTTCGCACTGGCCGCGGGCGTCGCGGTGGGCGCGCACGCTGGCGATCAGGCCCTCCATGCCGAAGGCGACGTTGCCGGCGTCGAAGGCCTCGGTCACGCCGTCGGTGTAGGCGAGCAGGGTCATGCCCGGCTCCAGCCGGCCACGCCACAGCGGGAACGCGGCGGCCGGCTCGAAGCCCAGCGGTCCGCCGGTCTCCACCGGCAGGGTCTCGATGCGGCCGTCCGGGTGCAGGCACACCGGCGGATCGTGGCCGGCGCTGGCCAGCACGCAGTCGCCGCTGCGCACGTTGATCCGCCCGCACAGCACGGTCGCGAACATGCAGGTGTCGTTGCCCTCGACCAGCCGCCGCGACGCCGCCGCCAGCACCTGCGAGGGATCGCCGCCGCCGCGCGCGGCCGCCTCCAGCACGGTGGTGGTGCGGGCCATGAACAGCGCCGCCGGCACGCCCTTGTCGGAGACATCGCCGATCGCGAACCACAGGTCGTTGTTGCCCAGCTCGACGAAGCTGTAGAAGTCGCCGCCGACCGCCTTGGCCGGCTCCAGCTGGGCATAGGCCTCCAGGTGATGATCGGCGCGATCGATCACCCGGCCCGGTGGCAGCATCGCCAGCTGGATGTCGCGCGCGATCGACAGTTCGCTCTCCAGCTTCTGCCGCGCCGCGCCCATCTCCTCGATCTCGAGCAGTTGGCGCTGGATCGAGCTGCGCGCGTGCTCCAGGGTGCGCGCCATCACCCCGACCTCGTCGCCACGATGCAGGTCCGGGACCGCGGTCGTGTAGTCGCCGTCGGCCAGTCGCGCCGCGGCGTCCGACAGCCGCCGCACGGGGTGGGCGATGCGCCGCGCCAGCCGCCCCACCAGCAGGGTGCACAGCAGCGCCAGCACCATGCCGCCGGCCGCCAGCAGCACCAGAGTCTGGTTGAGCCGCGCCTCGACCAGCGCATGCGACTGCGAGACCAGCACCGACCAGCCGCTGTCGCCGACCGGGTCGATCACGCTGAGCAGGTCCTCGCCGCGGAGCCGGTCGGTGTGCGAGAGGAACAGATGGCGGTGTTCGCCCGCGGCCGTCGCCAATGGCATCAGGTCGCCGCGACCGGCATCGGCGACATGGACGTCCAGCGCGCGCTGTCCCGCGTCCGCCGGGATATCGGGTCCCATCGCCACGGTGCCTTCGGGGGCGACCAGCCAGACCTGCCAGCCCGGCAGGTGGGCGAGGGTCTGCAACGGATCGGTCAGCGCGGTCAGCGGCAGGTCCAGGCTGACCATGCCGCGCGTCGCGCCGTTGCGGCCCTGCCGGCGCAGCGGCGCGTTGTAGGTGACCATCCAGACCCCGCCGGCGCTCTCGTTGAGGTACGGCTCCGACCACCAGCCCTCGCGCTCGGACAGGGTGCGCTGGAACCAGGCGCGGCTGCGGTAGTCGTAGCCGTCGGCGATGAAGTCGCGGTCGGGGCGGTCGAGGCTGACGTAGCGGGTGTAGGCGTCGTGGCCGCCGCCGGCCTCCAGCGCCAGCAGGCCGCCGGCGCAGCCCGGGGTCGCCTCGACCAGCGCGCGCAGGGTTTCGGTGAGGTCCCGCGGATCGAGGCTGGCGTCGGTCGCCAGCGCCGACAACGCGCCGGCGGTGACCGCGACCGTGTCCATCATCGTGTCCAGGTGCTCGGCCATCTGCTGGCCATTGGCCAGGGTCGTCAGCCGCGCCTCCTGATCGATCCGCCAGTGCGTGTACCCGGCCATCGCCGCGGTCATCAGCACCACCACGGTCACGCTGACCAGGCCCGACCACAACGCGATCCGCGTGCGCAGGCTGTGCCGCCAGTGGACCTGCCGGCCCGGCGTGCCCGAACGCTGCTCCGTTGGCCCCCCTGCAGGCCCGTGCTCACTCCGATCCGTCATCGGTGGCGAATCCTCGCCGCACCGGAACCGCATGCCCTGGACTGCGGGGCTTGCGGATCGCCCGGGGGGACCGGGCGCCTCGAGGCCGACGCAGGCCGATCATACGCAGCAGGCATGTGTCGGGAATGTGCATTGCGCCGCGTTCGCGGTCACCAATCGGCGCGCGGCCCCTCGCCTCTATAGGAGCGGCGTAAGCCGCGATCCCCGGGCTGCGCCCGGGAATCCCCAAAGTTTGCTACGCAAACCTTGGGCCCCGCCGTTGCGCTTCCACACCCCCATTCGTGCCTGCGGCACGAATCGCCCCCTGACTCAGGGGGCTGGGGCGCCATGGCACCTGACGTAGGAGCGGCGTCAGCCGCGATGAGGCCTTCATGGGAAAGCTCCGGTCGCAGCTGACGCGGCTCCTACGGGGTTCCGGCGCAGGGATGGGACGCGCGAGGTTCTTGCTCTTCGTAGGAGCGGCGTGAGCCGCGATGGGGCGTTCATGGGAAGGCCCGGGTCGCAGCTGACGCAGCTCCTACGGGGTTCCGGCGCAGGGATGGGACGCGCGAGGTTCTTGCTCTTCGTAGGAGCGGCGTGAGCCGCGATGAGGCCTTCATGGGAAAGCCCCGGTCGCAGCTCACGCGGCTCCTACGGGGTTCCGGCGCAGGGATGGGACGCGCGAGGTTTTTGCTCTTCGTAGGAGCGGCATGAGCCGCGATGAGGCGTTCATGGGAAGGCCCGGGTCGCGGCTGACGCCGCTCCTGCGAAAGGCAGGAGCGGGGCGTGCGACCGGCCGCTGGTATGCAATGCCCACGGGCTTCGCATACCAGCGACCAAAGGCTGAGCCGGGGGCGGCCGGGGCGACACGGAAGGGCGCGGTCCGGCTGCTAGAATCGGGACTCTAATTTCCCCCACCTGACTCACGAGGCGCGGCCATGGGGCCGCGGAGCGCATGACCCAGACCTACGAGAGCCCGTTCGCCGACCTGCTGCAGAACGACCCGGACCCGGCCGAGACCCAGGAGTGGGTCGAATCGGTCCAGGCCGTCATCGCCCATGACGGTGCCGAGCGCGCCCACCAGCTGCTGCAGGGCATGGTCGAGGTCACCCGCCGCGCCGGCGCCCACCTGCCGTTCTCGCCGACCACCGAATACATCAACACCATCCCGCCGCACCTGGAGCCCAAGACCCCGGGCGACCAGACCATGGAATGGCGGATCCGCTCGCTGATCCGCTGGAACGCGATGGCGATGGTGGTGCGCGCCAACCGCAAGCCCGGCGACCTGGGCGGCCACATCGCCAGCTTCGCCTCGGCGGCGACCCTCTACGACGTCGGCTTCAACCACTTCTGGCGCGGCCCCGAGGGCGACCACCCCGGCGACCTGATCGGCGTGCAGGGCCACAGCTCGCCCGGCATCTACGCGCGCTCCTTCCTCGAAGGCCGGATCAGCGAGTCGCAGCTCGACCACTTCCGCATGGAGGTCGACGGCCGCGGCATCAGCTCCTACCCGCACCCCTGGCTGATGCCCGACTACTGGCAGCTGCCGACCGTATCGATGGGCCTGGGCCCGATCGCCTCGATCTACCAGGCGCGCAACTGGAAGTACCTGGAAGGCCGCGGCCTGATTCCGAAGTCCGACCGCAAGGTCTGGTGCTTCATGGGCGACGGCGAGTGCGACGAGCCGGAGAGCCTGGGTGCGATCTCGGTCGCCGGCCGCGAGGGCCTGGACAACCTGGTGTTCGTGATCAACTGCAACCTGCAGCGCCTGGACGGCCCGGTGCGCGGCAACGGCAAGATCATCCAGGAGCTGGAGGGCCAGTTCCGCGGCGCCGGCTGGAACGTGATCAAGACCATCTGGGGCAGCTACTGGGACCCGCTGCTGGCGCGCGACACCAGCGGCAAGCTGCGCCAGTTGATGATGGAAACCGTCGACGGCGAATACCAGAACTGCAAGGCCTTCGGCGGCGCCTACACCCGCGAGCACTTCTTCGGCAAATACCCGGAGACCGCGCGCCTGGTCGCCAACCTGTCCGACGACGACATCTGGCGCCTGAACCGCGGCGGCCACGACCCGCACAAGGTCTACGCGGCCTATGACGCGGCGACCAGGATGAAGGGCATGCCGACCGTGATCCTGGCCAAGACCGTCAAGGGCTACGGCATGGGCTCGGCCGGCGAATCGCTCAACCCGACCCACCAGACCAAGAAGCTCGACGACGAGGCGGTCAGGAACTTCCGCGACCGCTTCAACATCCCGGTCACCGACAAGCAACTGGCCGACGGCCAGGTGCCGTTCTTCCACCCGGGCAAGGACTCGGAGGAAGTGCAGTACATGCTCGACCGGCGCAAGTCGCTGGGCGGCTTCCTGCCGCAGCGCCGCCGCCAGGCCAGCCAGTCGCTGGAAGTGCCCAAGCTCGAAGCCTACGAGCGCCTGCTCAAGGCCACCGGCGATCGCGAGATCAGCACCACCATGGCCTTCGTGCAGACCCTCAACATCACCCTGCGCGACAAGCAGGTCGGCCCGCGCTGCGTGCCGATCGTCGCCGACGAGGCGCGCACCTTCGGCATGGAGGGCCTGTTCCGCCAGCTCGGCATCTACGCCCCGCAGGGCCAGAAGTACAAGCCGGTCGACCGCGACCAGCTGATGTACTACCGCGAGGACGCCGCCGGCCAGGTGCTGGAGGAAGGCATCACCGAGGCGGGCGCGTTCTCCAGCTGGATGGCCGCCGCCACCAGCTACAGCACCAACGACCTGCAGATGCTGCCGTTCTACATCTTCTATTCGATGTTCGGCTTCCAGCGCATCGGCGACTCCGCCTGGCAGGCCGCCGACATGCGCGCGCGCGGCTTCCTGCTCGGCGCCACCGCCGGCCGCACCACCCTCAACGGCGAGGGCCTGCAGCACGAGGACGGCCACAGCCACCTGCTCGCCGGCGCGGTGCCCAACTGCCGCAGCTACGACCCGACCTTCGGCTACGAGGTCACCGTGATCGTCCAGCACGGCATGCAGCGCATGCTCGCCGAGCAGCGCGACGAGTACTACTACATCACCCTGATGAACGAGAACTACACCCACCCGGAGATGCCCGAGGGCAGCGCCGACGGCATCATCAAGGGCATGTACCTGCTCAAGGACGCCGGCAAGCCCAAGAAGGGCGAGCTGCGTGTGCAACTGATGGGCAGCGGCACCATCCTGCGCGAGGCGATCGCCGCCGCCGAGCTGCTGGACAAGGATTTTGGTGTCACGGCCGACATCTGGTCCTGCCCCAGCTTCAATGAGCTGCGCCGCGACGGCGTCGACGCCGAGCGCTGGAACCGCCTCAACCCCGAGGCCAAGACCCCGCGCAAGCCCTACGTGACCGAACTGCTGGACGGCCGCCAGGGCCCGGCCATCGCCGCCACCGACTACGTGCGCGCCTTCGCCGACCAGATCCGCGAGTACGTGCCGATGCGTTACACCGTGCTGGGCACCGACGGCTTCGGCCGCAGCGATACCCGCGCCAACCTGCGCCGCCACTTCGAGGTCGACCGCTTCCACATCGCCCACGCCGCCATCGCCGCCCTGGCCGCCGACGGCAAGATGAGTGCCAAGGACGTCACCCGCGCGATCAAGGAGTACAAGATCGACGTGGAGAAGCCGAATCCGATCGGGGTTTGATGACGCTCGACAAAGCACCAGGAAGGGCGGCCCTTGGGTCGCCCTTCTGCATTTGCGCCTTCTGCATCGGACATGGTGAAAATCAATTCATAGGTTGAATTTATCGAATTCAATCTATAGATTGATTTTTCGAGATTCAAGGGTTAGGTTGAGCTTGTAGAGTTCAATCTATTCCTTGAAATTCGCTTGATTCGAGGTGGAACGGCATGAAGTACCTCATCCAACACCCACGCCAACTTGCCCCATTGCTCAAAGCATTGCGGGCCCAGGCCGATCTCTCCCAGGCGCAGGTCGCCGCAAAGCTGGGGGTGACCCATCAGGCCATCAGTGCATTGGAGCGGCATCCGGAAAAGGCGACGTTCGACCGACTGATGCGATTTCTTGGCGCGTTGAACGTGGATATCGTTCTGCAGCCCCGCTCCCAGCAGGAAGACAGCAGGTCGCGATCTGCGCCGGTGGAGTGGTAGGCCGATGGCAACCTCATCAACCAACGCGCTTGCCGTCTGGATCAATGGCGAGCAGGTCGGCCTCTGGGAGGAACGACGCAGCGGGGCCCAGACATTGACCTATGCCGCCGATTGGCTGGTTGCGCCACATGCGCGTCCGCTGTCGTTGTCGCTGCCGCTGCTCCCGGAAGGCGGTGTTCACCGGGGAACTGCCGTCGCGTTCTTTTTCGAGAACCTCCTGCCTGACAGCACTGACATCCGGCGTCGGCTCCGCCAGCGGACCGGTGCCCGATCGACAGCCGCCTTCGATCTACTGGCAGAGATTGGCCGGGACTGTGTCGGAGCCGTGCAGCTGCTTCCGGTCGGACGGCAGCCGGAAGGCTTGGGGCAGATCGACGCGGAACCGCTGACGGATGCGGAGGTCGCCCAGGTGTTGCGCGACGTTCCCGTAACGAGGACGCCTGGGGCGGCAGAGCTGGGGGACTTTCGCATTTCCATCGCAGGCGCACAGGAAAAAACCGCCTTGCTTTGGCACGAAGACCGCTGGTGCCTTCCGCGGAACTCAACGCCAACGACACATATTTTCAAGCTGCCCCTTGGCAAAGTGGGCAACATGCAGGCCGACTTCAGCACCTCGATCGAAAACGAGTGGCTTTGCAGCCGTATTGTCGAAGCGTTTGACATACCTGTTGCCCGAACCCGCATCGCGACGTTCGAGGAGCAGAAGGCGTTGATCGTCGAGCGCTTCGACCGCCGTCGATCCGAGCGTGGCGACTGGTGGCTGCGCCTGCCGCAGGAAGACATGTGCCAGGCCCTCGGCGTCCACCCGGACCACAGGTACGAAGTCGACGGCGGCCCCGGCGTGCGGGACATCATGGAATTGCTGCGGCGCTCCGAGCAGGCTGGTCGGGATCGAAACGTTTTCTTCAAGGCGCAGATCGTCTTCTGGGCACTGGCGGCAACCGATGGTCACGCCAAGAACTTCAGCATCTTTCTGGGTGCAGATGGCGTCTACCGGCTAACGCCGCTGTATGACGTGCTGTCTGCCTATCCCATCATGGGAAGCGGCCCCAACCAACTCGATCCGTACGATGCCAAGCTGGCCATGGCCGTGGTCTCCAGGAATCGGCACTACCGGATCCGGAGCGTCGTGCCGCGCCAGTGGGAGGCCATGGCCCGGTACTGCGGCGTCGATGGTGAACAACTGCTAGCCGAAGTGGCAGAGCAAACGCAGCGGGTTATTGAAAGAGTGTCCAGCGAACTGCCGCACGACTTCCCGGATGCCGTCGCCACGCCAATCCTTGAAGGACTTTCGAGAGCAAGCACGCGCTTGATCTAGGCGGTTCTGCGTTTCACAAGAAGACGCATCCGCGAGCTTGTGCCGATGCGCTACACCGTCCCAGGCACCGACGGCTTCGGCCGCAGCGACACCCACGCCAGCCTGCGCCGCCACTTCGAGGTCGACCGCTTCCACATCGCCCACACCGCGATCGCCGCCCCGGCCGCTGACGGCAAGATGAGCGCCAAGGATGTCACCTGCGCGATCAAGGAATACAGGATTGACGTGGAGAAGCTGGATTCGATTGGGGTTTGAGGGTTGCTCGACCTCTCCGGTGAGCGGGAGAGGGGAAGAACGAAAAAGGCGGCAATCGGCCGCCCTTTTTCGTATCCGGGTGTTACTGCACGGTCAGCCAGTCGCGAAACTGCGACGGCCGGATGCGATAGCGGGCGATGTTGCCTTCGTGCAGCTGATGCAATTCGTTGACCGTCAATGCGACCGTACCGAGGCATCCACATACTTACAGGTCACTTAGCAAATGGTGTCACCGCTTCTCTAATCGTCGAAGCCACTCAGATTCAGTCAACCCGACGCGCGACAAATCACTGGAGAATCTTTCAACAGCGCGCTGCGCATGAGGAGTTCTAAACTGATCGATCCAGTAGTACCTTTCCTGCGACGTGCTCTCGAAGTACAGCTCTCCATCTTCGCTCTCCGTAGCAACCACCTGCTGCAGCGCATTGTCCGGGGCGAATTCTACCGAAAAGCAAAGATACGATTTGGGTTGATAGTTTAGCTCAAGAGTAGCAG
>NZ_VICD02000035.1 GCF_006546735.2 Marilutibacter maris
CCCGGCCCGGAACGTTGGCGGCGGTCGCGGCCCCCATCGCCGACGGCGCGCTGGTCCCGAAGCCGGCGCGGCTGCAACCGGCGCAGGGCGTGTTCCAGCTTTCCGCCGCGACCCCGCTACTGGCGGCCGATGGCGACGCCGAGACGGTGGCACGGCAGTTCGCGGATTTCCTCCAGGCCAGCGGCGGACCGGCGCTGGACAGCGCGGTCGGTGGGCCGGCGGACGGTGCGATCCACTTCCGCATCGACCCGGACTTCGACGCCGCCTCGGCGGAGGCCTACACCCTCGATGTGGGGCCCGACGGGGTGCGGGTGGTCGCCGGCGATTCCGCCGGCCTGTTCTACGGCGCGGTCACCCTGTGGCAGCTGGCGACGGCCCGGGTCGGGGACGCCGGAACCGGCACGGACATCGCGATCGCGGCGATGCGCATCGAGGACGCGCCGCGCTTTGGCTGGCGCGGCTTCATGCTCGACTCGGCGCGGCACTTCCAGAGCGTGGAGGAGATCAAGAAGCTGCTCGACGCGATGGCCCTGCACAAGCTCAACGTCTTCCATTGGCACCTGACCGACGACCAGGGCTGGCGGATCGAGATCAAGCGCTACCCGAAGCTGACCGAAGTGGGCGCCTGCCGCGTCCCGGCCGGCGACGGCGGCGTCGATCCGGCCACCGGCGCCGCGCTTCGCTACTGCGGTTTCTACACCCAGGAACAGATCCGCGAGGTCGTCGCCTACGCCGCCGAGCGCCACATCACGGTGATGCCGGAGCTGGACATCCCCGGCCACGCCACCGCCGCGATCGCCGCCTATCCCGAGCTGGGCACGACCGCCCGCCCGCTGCGACCGGTCGGCGAGTGGGGGGTGTTCGAGAACCTGTTCAACACCGAGGAGGCCACCATGGTCTTCCTCGAGAACGTGCTGACCGAGATGGTCGAGCTGTTCCCCGGTCCCTACGTGCACATCGGCGGCGACGAGGCGGTCAAGGACCAGTGGCAGGCCTCGGCGCGGGTGCAGGCGCACATGCGCGAGCTCGGCGTCGCCGACGAGATGGCGATGCAGGGGCTGATGGTCGAGCGGCTGGAGAAGTTCCTCGCCGGCCACGACAAGCGCCTGATCGGGTGGGACGAGATCCTCGAAGCGGAGCTGCCGCAAACCGCGACGGTGATGTCCTGGCGCGGCATCGACGGCGGCATCGAGGCCGCCCGCAAGGGGCACGATGTGGTGATGTCGCCGTCCTCGGACCTGTACCTGGACTACCTGCAGACCGATTCGCCGGACGAGCCGCCGGGCCGGCCGGCGACGATCACCGTCGACGAGGTGTACGCGTTCGAGCCGGTGCCCGAGGCGCTGGAGGCCGGACAGCGCGGCCACATCCTCGGCCTGCAGGCGAACATGTGGACCGAGCACACCCGCTTCGACGCGCGCCTGGAGCACAACCTGTTCCCGCGCCTGGCCGCGGTCGCCGAGACCGGCTGGACCCCGGCCGCGGACAAGGACTGGGACGACTTCCGTCGCCGCCTGCCGGTGCAGCTGCAGCGCTATCGCCGCCTCGGCATCGCCTATGCGCGGACGCCGTTCCAGGTGCTGGCCACCGCCGAGGACGCGCGTGCCGCCGGCACCGTGACCATCGAGCTGGCCAACCCGCTGGACTACGAGATCCGCTACAGCACCGACGGCAGCGTGCCGGACGCGGATTCGCCGCGGTACCGCGAGCCGCTGCGGCAGCCGTTGCCGGCGAGCGTGGTCGCGGCCGCGTTCGCCGACGGCCGCGCGCTGGCCGAGCCGCAGACCTTCGCCTTCGACGCCGCCTCGCTGCTGAGCCGGACCGATGAGCAGTTGGCGACCTGTCCCGACCTGGGCAGCCTGCTGCTGCGGCTGGAGGACGACGGTCCGGTCGAGGGCGAGCGCGCGATCTTCAACGTCACCATCTTCTACCCGTGCTGGCAGTGGAACCGCGCCGACCTCGACGGCATCGCTGCGTTGAAGGTACGGCTGGGGCGGATTCCGTACTACTTCCAGCTCGCCCACGACGAACCCAGGCGCCGCTTCGAACCCGCGCGCAGCGCCCACGGTGAGCTGTTGGTGCACGGCGGCGGCTGCGACGGCGCGTTGCTGGCGAGCGTGCCGATGCCGGCCGAACCGGACACCGACGGTTTCCTCGAGCTGGAGGCGCCGCTGGCGGCGAACGGCCGCCAGGATCTGTGCATCCGGGTCAGCGGCGATACCCGGCCGACGATGTGGGTGCTCGACCGGGTCGAGCTGGTGGCGCAGGAACCGCCAGGCGACAGGCGATGAGCCGGCGGCGATGTGAACGACGGGAGCAGGGAAACCGGTCGTGGGCGAAACGCGCCGCGCATCACGACAGGCCTGTGACATGCGTTACCATCGCGGCCTGCTTCAGGGGGATACGCGGATGACGCCTCGAAACTTGCTGCTCGCGGCCCTGCTGGCCGTGCCCGGTGCCGCCATCGCGCAGGCCATGCCGCCGCCGGCGGAGTTCTACTTCGATACCGACAGCCACGCGACCCGGCCGATCCTGGTGCTCGAAGAGACCGGCGAGCCGGCGATGCAGAAGCTGCTGGCGATCATCGAGCGCGATCCGCGCGCCCGCGCCGAGGCCGCCCAGCTCGCCCACATGGCGATGCAGGCCGGCCGCGCCGAGATCGGCCGCAATCTGTACCAGCGCGCACTGGACGGTCTGAGCCAGAACAACGTGCTGTGGCGGCCGGTGATGTGGAACTACGGCTGGGACCTGTACCGCGCCGGCGACGCCCAGGGCGCGCTGACCCAGTGGCATGCGCTGCTGACCTCGCGCGGCCTTACCGCGACCTGGATGCCGCAGACCCTGGCGCTGGCGCTGTGGTCGGTCGACCGCAAGGACGAGGCGGTCAAGTGGTACGCCGCCGCGGTGCGCAGCGAGCCCGACCAGTGGCGCACCAGCTCGCGCTACGCCCAGCTGCTGCCGGACTGGCGCGAGTCCGAGCGCGCGACCCTGGATGAAGTGCGCGCCGCCTGGGCCGAGAATCCGCCCAGCTGGCCGTAGTCCGCGGGTCCGGACCCATCCGACAGGACCGCCGGCCGGCGGTCCTGTCGTTTCCGCGACGGTCATTGCCGCCATCGCGCGTCACCGGGCCGGGCGGCCCGGTATCGCGTCGGGGGCATCGCGTTAGGATGGGGATTCCGTCCCTGCCGCCCGCTGCCGCCATGCGACGTCCGACCGCCTTGCCCCGCCTCGCCCTGACCGCGCTCGTGCTGGCGCTGCCGTTGACCGCGACATTCGCGGCGGTCGCCGCCGACCGCATCACCGGCGCGACCTTCGCCACCCGCAGCGAGGTCTATGCTCCGCACGCGATGGCCGCCACCTCGCACCCGCTGGCGACCCAGATCGCGCTGGATGTGATGAAGGACGGCGGCAGCGCGGTCGATGCCGCGATCGCCGCCAATGCCGCGCTCGGGCTGATGGAGCCGACCGGCAACGGTGTCGGCGGCGACCTGTTCGCGATCGTCTGGGACCCGAAGAGCAGGAAGCTCCACGGCTACAACGGCTCCGGCCGCTCGCCGAGATCGCTGACCCTGGCCGAGTTCCAGCGCCGCGGGCTGAGCGCGGTGCCGCCGCACGGTCCGTTGCCGGTCAGCGTGCCCGGCGCGGTCGACGGCTGGTTCGCCCTGCACGAGCGCTTCGGCCGTCGCCCGATCGCCGACGACCTGGCGCCGGCGATCCGCTACGCCCGCGAAGGGCACCCTGTGCACGAGACCATCGCCTACTACTGGGACCGCAGCGTGCCGGTACTGTCGAAGTGGCCGGGCTTCGCCGAGCAGTTCACCGTCGACGACGGCGCCGGCGGCCGGCGTGCGCCGCGCACCGGCGAGATGTGGCGCAACCCCAATCTGGCCGACACCTTGCAGAAGATCGCCGACGGCGGCCGCGACGCGTTCTACAAGGGCGCGATCGCGCGCAGCATCGATGCCTATTTCAAGGCCAATGGCGGCTATCTGTCCTACGACGATCTGGCCGCGCACCACGGCGAGTGGGTCGAGCCGGTCGGCACCAACTACCGCGGCTACGACGTCTGGGAGCTGCCGCCGAACGGGCAGGGCATCGCCGCGCTGCAGATCCTCAACATCCTCGAAGGCTACGATCTGAAGGGCTACGGCTTCGGCAGCCCCGAGCACGTGCACCTGTTCACCGAGGCCAAGAAGCTGGCCTTCGCCGACCGCGCCGCCTCCTATGCCGATCCGGACTACTACCGGACCCCGGTCGAGCGGCTGGTCTCCAAGGGCTACGCCGCCGAGCGCCGCAAGCTGATCTCGATGGAGCGGGCGATGAAGGCCGCCGAACCGGGGGTGATCCCGCAGCTCGACGAGGGCGACACCATCTACATGACCGTCGCCGACCCGGACGGGATGATGGTCTCGCTGATCCAGTCCAACTACCGCGGCATGGGCAGCGGCATGGCGCCGCCGGGGCTGGGCTTCATCCTGCAGGACCGCGGCGAGCAGTTCGTGCTGAAGGAAGGCCACCCCAACAGCTACGCACCGGGCAAGCGCCCGTTCCACACCATCATCCCGGCCTTCGTCACCCGCGACGGCAAGCCCTGGCTGTCGTTCGGGGTGATGGGCGGCGGCATGCAGCCGCAGGGCCATGCGCAGATCCTGATCAACCTGATCGACTTCGGCATGAACCTGCAGGAGGCCGGCGACGCGCCGCGCATCCAGCACGACGGTTCGACCGAGCCGGCCGGGCAGAACGTGGCGATGAGCGATGGCGGCGAACTCGACCTGGAGACCGGCTACCCGTATGCGACCGTGCGCGAGCTGATGCGCCGCGGCCACAGCGTGCGCTTCGCGCACGGACCCTACGGCGGCTACCAGGCGATCATGGTCAATCCCGAGGGCGGCTATATCGGCGCCAGCGAATCGCGCAAGGACGGCCAGGCGGCCGGCTACTGAATCCAGCGGTCCCGGCGCCGATGTTCCCAGCATGATCAACGAAGCCCTCGACATCCCCCACTGGCGCGACGCGCTGCGCCGCGACGGACGGGTCCAGATCGCCGATTTCCTGCAGCCGGACGCGGCGGCACGGCTGCGCCAGTGCCTGCGGCAGGAGGTGCCGTGGACACTCGCGCTGAAGGACGCCGGCGCGGCCCGCACCCTCGACGCCGCCGCCTACGCGGCGATGGACGACGACGCGCGCCGGCGCCTGTATGCCGCGACCGCGGCGTCGGCGCTCGGACAGCCAGGCAATGCCGCGTTCCGCTTCGCCTACGACAGCTACATGATGGTCAGCGCCTATCGCGAAGGACGCGACCCCGACCTGCTGCTGCACCGGGTGCTGGAGCTGTTCAACTCGCCGCCCTACATCGCCTTCGCGCGCGCGCTCAGCGGCGATGCGCGGGTGCGCCGGGTCGACGCCCAGGCCACCCGCTACCGGCCCGGCCAGTTCCTGCGCTACCACACCGACATCGACAGCCACGAAGGCCGGATGTACGCCTACGTGCTGAACCTGACCGCGCACTGGCAGGCGGACTGGGGCGGCCTGCTGCAGTTCGTCGGCGAGGACGGCGGCGTCGAGGCCAGCTTCCTGCCGCGCTACAACAGCCTGTCGCTGTTCGCGGTGCCGGCCGGCCATGCGGTCAGCCTGGTCGCACCGTATGCCGGCGAGGACCGGCTGGCGATCACCGGCTGGTGGCTGTCGTGAGCGTTCCCGCCTCGCCGGCGCTCGCGGCCCTGCTGGGGCAGGCCTGGTCCGCGCTCCAGCAGGGCCGGTGGCCGCAGGCGCTCGATGCCGCGCGCCGGGCGACGGAGCTGGAGCCGGGAAGTTTCGACGGCTGGCGCATGCGCGGTATCGCCGCCCTGCAGTCGGGCCAGCTCGACGAGGCCAGGGCGGCCCTGCAGCACGCCCATGCGTTGCGCCCGGACGACGCCGGGACGGTGATGGACCTGGGCAGCGTCCTGCTCGACAGCGAGGAGGTCGATACCGCCCTGCCGCTGCTGCGCCGCGCCACCGAATTGCTTGCCGACGACCCCAGGTCGTGGTTCCGCCTCGGCGCGGCCGCGTATCGCGCCGGCCGCTTCGACGAGGCGGTGCGCGGGTTCGAGGGCGCGACCCGGCGGCGTCCCGACTGGCTGGCGGCCTGGAACAATCTGGCCGCGACCCGTGGCCGTCTGGGCGAGTACGAAGCGGCCGTCGCCGCCGCGCGCAACGCGCTGGCGATCGATCCGCAGGCCGCCGAGGGCCACTACGCGCTGGCGGCGCTGCTGAGCAACTTCTTCGACCGGCCGTCGTTGCAGCAGGGGCTGCAGGCCGCCGAACAGGCGCTGCGGCTCGCGCCGGCCTCGGCCGACGCCCACCGCATCGCCGCAATCCTGCTGCGCAAACTCGACGAACCGGTCCGCGCCGAACGGCATGCGCGCGAGGCGGTACGGCTGGCGCCGGCCGACGCCGCCAATGTCGACATCCTCGGCGAGCAGCTGCTGACCAATGCCCGGCCGGCGGACGCGGTCGCCACCTACGAGGCCGCGTTCGACCGCGGCGTCGACGGCACCGCGCTGCGGCGCCAGCACGGCATCGCCCTGCTGCA
>NZ_VICD02000341.1 GCF_006546735.2 Marilutibacter maris
AGCGAGGCGATGAACGACCCGGCCTTCTTCCAGCGCGATCAGGCCCGGGTCGCCGAGCATACCGACGAGGTCGCCCGGACCCAGGCCGAGCTCGATGCCGCCTATGCGCGTTGGGGCGAGCTGGAGGACGCCACCGGCTGAGGCGCCGCGTCGCCGTCGGACGGGCGCTGGCGTACCCTAGCCGTATTCGCCATTGGAGGTCCGCACATGAAGCTGCGTATCCGCGTCGCAACGCTGTTGCTGCTCTGCCTGGGCGGCACCGCCACGGCCGAGGTCAAGGACTCGGCCGCGGATGGCTTCACCCTGGAGAACAGTGTCGAGGTCGCGGTCGACGCCGACACCGCGTGGCGGGCCCTGGTCGGCGAGGTCGATCGCTGGTGGCCGAAGGGCCACACCTGGTGGGGCGCGCAATCGCGGTTGCGGATCGAGCCGCGCGCCGGCGGCTGCTTCTGCGAGATCGCCGACGATCGCCAGGCCCGGCACATGCAGGTGGTGTTCGTCGAGCCCGGCAAGCTGTTGCGGATGACCGGCGGTCTGGGCCCGCTGCAGGGCATGGGCGTGGACGGCGTGCTGGAGTTCCGCCTGGCCGAGGCGGGCGAGGGCGCGACCCGGATCACCCTGTTCTACCGGGCCGGCGGTTATGCACCGGACGACCTGGCCGGCTTCGCCCCGGTCGTCGACAAGGTCCAGGCCATGCAACTGGGTGGGCTGGCCGATTATCTGCGTGCGGAGGGCGGGGCCGCCGGCGGCGGCGATCGATGAGCGTGCAGCCGCAACTGGCCGGTTTCGAGACGCCGGATCCGACCCCGCGTCACAGCCTGTTCTTCGCGCTGTGGCCGGACGACGCGACCCGCGCCCGGATCGAGCGCGCCGCGGATGCGGCCGAGTCGACGCAGCCGCATGACGGCCGCCGGCTGCGTCCGCACCGCTTCCACCTGACCCTGCGCTGGCTGGGCGAGTGGCCGCGGCAACACGCACGCGAACTGGACGCCGCCAGCGCCGCCGCCGAGGCGGCCTGCGCCGCCACGGACGCGTTCGAAATGTCGCTGGACATCGCCGGTGGGTTCGCGCCGGCGCGGGTCTGCTGGCTGGGCTGCGACACCGCACCGACGCCCCTGCATGCCTTGCGCGGGGCGCTGGACCGGGCGCTGCTGCACAGCGGGGTGAAGTTCCGCAAGGGGCAGGCGCTGGTGCCCCACGTCACCGTCGCCCGCGATTGCCGCAGGCCCTGGGACACCTCCGCGATCGACCCGCCGATCCACTGGCAGGTCGACCGCATCGTGCTGATCCGCAGCGACATCCAGCACAACCACGCCTACACGATCGCCGGCGAGTGGCCGCTGTCGCGTTGACGGCGGCGGTTGACCGCCAGGCCCCGGAGGAGCGAAGCCGTGGCAAGCCACGACGCGCACGGCCTTGCCCGTGTGCCGGCGACGCTCAGTCGAACAGGAAGGCGCCGCAACCCCGGTAGCCCTTGCCGCCCACCTGGAGCCTGGCGCCGGCCTCGAAGGCCTCGCCGCTCATGCCGTCGGTGCAGGGGCGGCGGTCGATCTCCAGTCTGAGTTCGACGCCGTCGGCCGTGGTTCCGGTGTAGCCGGCGCCGTCGGGGCGGGCGTGGGCGATCTCCAGGACCCGCTCGCCGTAGTCCAGGGTCGCGGTGATCGCGGGCGACTCGCCCATGCCGACCTCGATCCACCAGCCCGGTTCGTTGCCGGCGGCGCGGAAGCCGATCCCGCGATCGGCGGCCTGGGTCCACGACGACGGCGTGTCGGACAAGGTGCATTCGAGCTGCGGCCGGCCGGCCAGGGTCAGCACCGCGTTCTCGCCCTTGCTGCGGAACTCGTTGCCGGCATCGTCGGCATGGCGGGTGCCGGACGCGGCCGGCGTCTGCGCCAGTACCAGTCGGCGGCCGGAGAAGGACAGCGTGGTATCGCCGGTGGTGGCGTCGAGATCGGCATCCACCCGCAGTTCGCCGCATTGCCAGTGACGGCGCTGCCCGGTGTTGGCGGCGACGGCTTCGTTGATGAGAGCTCCGTTGGTGAGAGCCCCGTTGGCGACAGCCGCGGTGGCGTCGGTGCCGCTGCCGGCGGCCACGTGCCGGAGCAGCAGCTCGACTGGCGCTTCGCTGCCGGGCTGGAGCGCGTGGCGGACGTCGGTGACGAACAACAGGCTCTCGTCGGGGCCGTACAGCGACGCGTGCAGGCCGTACTGGCCATCGTCGCGGAGGCTGGCCGGGTCGTAGTCCAGCTCGAAGCCGATCGGCGGCGGGCCGATGTTCTCGACCCGGGTTTCGGCCAGGACCGCCTTGGGCGTGTCGGCCAGCAGGTTGTCGATCAGTTGCACCCGCAGATAGGCCCCGGGCGGCGTCGCGATCCGCTCGCGGTAGAGCGCGCTGCCCACGATGCGGGACCGGGCCGGGGCCGCCTGGCCTGCGTTGTCGCTGTTGCCGGCCGTCGAGGGCGCCGGCGCGCCCGGATCCGGCTGGCAGCCGGCCAGGGCGAGGCTCGTGGCCAGTGCGAGGATGGACAGGATCGGGGGAGAACGGCGAAACGACGGCATGGATACTCCTGGGGACGGCCCGGAGGGGCCGGGCGCGCCAGTATCGGGGCCGTGACGTGGTGGCGATGTCATCGCCACCGTCGCCGCGCCGGCTGAAGCCGCGGCGACGGTGGCGGGGGCCGTCAGTGGGCGCCGGCCGGCACCCGTGCGGTACGCATCACCGGGTACAGCCCGTGGCGGTCGTCCCAGGAGGCGTGGCGGCGGTAGAAGAAGTCCAGCCGTGCGCGCGGATCGGCGGCGAACGCTTCGTCCTCGCGCAGTCGGCGCTCGAATTCCGCCTTCACCGCCGGGTCGCTGGCCAGCATCTGCCGGGCGACCTCCTCGGCGACGTAGTCCTCCATGTATTCCTTGCGCTCGAAGGCGTTGTTGAACTCGCCCCAGGCCGCCAGCGCGTCCGGGGCGCGCGGCTCCAGCAGGGCCATCGCCAGGCGGATGCCGGGCTGGGCCGAGGGCACGAACAGGGCGCCGGCGCGGACGTCGCGGGTGGCCGGCGTCCAGTCGCCGTCGATGCTCACGCGCTGATGGCCCTCCAGCGGCTGGGTCGCGAACTCGCTGCTGGTGGCGCGGAACACTTCGACCGGGGCCCGCGACAGTGGGGCGTCCAGGCGGACATGGCGCAGTCCGTGCACCTCGAGCAGGGCCGCGACCATCGCCGCGTGCTCGACCGGCACGATATAGCCGCCGGCCGGCACCGTCGCGACCTTGTCGGGCACGATCCGGTCGCGCAGCGGGATCTTCCAGACCTGCGGCGTGGTCTCGTCGTAGCGGGTCATCAGCGCGCCGGAGACCTCGGACGGCGTGCGGGTATAGGCGTAGCCGCGGAATTCGATCGTGCGCGCCTGCTC
>NZ_VICD02000342.1 GCF_006546735.2 Marilutibacter maris
CCCCCCGTAGGAGCAGCGGTCTCCTCAGGTAGAAGCGGCGTCAGCCGCGATCCCCGGGGCTCTTCGTAGGAGCGGCGTAAGCCGCGATGGGGCCTTCCCGGTGACCTTCATCGCGGCTAACCGGATGATTTGCAAGAAAAACCCCGGGCCTGCATAATGTGCGGCCCGGTTCGCCGGGTTTGTGTTTTTGAAGTACCCAGGACCTGTCGAAGATTCCTTGAGGATCAACGACTTACAAGCCGGCAAGGGCAGGACGGAAAGCCCGCAGCGGACGATGCGACGCAGTCGCCTCGGACGGACCTGTGGCGCCCAGGCCAGTGATCCAATATCCGAAAGGACATCCCAATGCCCAAGATCAAGACCCACCGGGGTGCGGCCAAGCGTTTCCGCAAGACCGCCTCCGGCAAGTACAAGGCTGGCCACGCCAACCGTAGCCACATCCTCACCAAGAAAGCGACCAAGCGGAAGCGCAACCTGCGGCAGACGAACCACGTTCGTGCCGAGGACGCGGGCCGTCTGGACCGCATGCTGCCGTATCTCTGAGGAGGACTGAACCATGGCACGAGTCAAGCGTGGCGTAACCGCACGTCGCCGTCACAAGAAGATCCTCAAGCAGGCCAAGGGCTACTACCACGCCCGTCGCAAGGTGTTCCGCGTTGCCAAGCAGGCGGTCACCAAGGCCCTGCAGTACGCCTACATCGGCCGCAAGCAGAAGAAGCGCAACTTCCGCTCGCTGTGGATCACCCGCATCAACGCCGCGGCCCGCATCAACGGCCTGAGCTACAGCCGATTTATGAACGGCCTCAACAAGGCCGGCATCACCCTCGACCGCAAGGTGCTGGCGGACATCGCCGTGCACGACGCGGCTGGGTTTGCTGCGCTGGCCGAAAAGGCAAAGGGCGCACTCGCAGCGTAATTGTCGCCACCGCCCGCGCATTCGTGCGCCGGCGGCGGGCTGGACAATGCAGTACACGCATGGGGAAGGGCGCAAGTCCTTCCCCATGTTTCGTTTTGGGCGCCTGAAACGCACGCACGATGCCGGAGTCGGATGCCGGTATCGGTAACAGCGGACGCGCGGCCGGGGAGACGGGGCGCGGCCACCAACCAAGGGCATACGCAAGGTTCGGCAGCAATGAGCGAAATCCAAGCACTGACGCAACAGGCACTGGCCGACATCGAAGGCGCATCGACCCCGGACGCGATCGAGGCGCTGAGGGTGGCGCTGCTGGGCAAGAGCGGCACCATCACCGGTCGTCTCAAGCAGCTCGGCGCGTTGCCGCCGGAGCAGCGCAAGGCCGCCGGCGAGGCGATCAACCATGCGCGCGACACGGTCGGTACCGCGCTGACCGCGCGCAAGGCCGCGCTGGCCGACGCCGCGCTCGACGCCCGCCTGGCCACCGAGACCGTCGACGTGACCCTGCCGGGCATCGACGCCGACCGCGGCGGCCTGCATCCGATCAGCCGCACCCTGGAGCGGATGGCCGACATCTTCGCGCGCCTGGGCTTCGATCTGGCCGAGGGCCCGGAGATCGAGGACGACTGGCACAACTTCGAGGCGCTGAACTTCCCGCCGCACCATCCGGCGCGGGCGATGCACGACACGTTCTACTTCGACGACGGCCGCCTTCTGCGCACCCATACCTCGGGCATGCAGGTGCGCTACATGCTGCAGGCCGTCGCCGACAGGAGCGGACCGCCGCTGCGGATGATCTCGCTGGGCAAGGTCTACCGCAGCGACAGCGACCAGACCCACACGCCGATGTTCCACCAGTGCGAGGGCCTGCTGATCGACGAGCACGCCAGCCTGGCCGATCTCAAGGGCACCTTGTCGGCATTCGTGAGGGCGTTCTTCGAGCGCGATTTCGAGATGCGTTTCCGGCCGAGCTACTTCCCCTTCACCGAGCCTTCGGCCGAGCTCGACATCGCCTGGCAACAACCCGACGGCAGCTCGCGCTGGCTGGAGGTGCTCGGTTGCGGCATGGTCCATCCCAACGTGCTGCGCAATGTCGGCATCGACCCGGAGAAGTACACCGGCTATGCCTTCGGCATGGGGGTGGAGCGTCTGGCGATGACGCGCTACGGCGTCGACGACCTGCGCGCGTTCTTCGAGAACGACGTGCGCTTCCTCAGGCAGTTCGCTTGAGGGTCGGGGGCTGAAAAGCACCGAACCCTTTCCCCGGCCCCTGGCCCCCCAGCTCTAGACCCTGGATAGATATGAAATTCAGCGAAAACTGGCTTCGCCACCATGTCCCGACCACCGCCAGCCGCGACGAGCTCGTCGCCACGCTGACCGCGATCGGCCTCGAGGTCGAGGAGGTCGCTGCGCTGGGCGACTCGCTGGACGGTGTGGTGGTCGCGCAGATCCTCTCCGCGTCCAAGCACCCGGAAGCCGACCGCCTGCAGATCTGCGAGGTCGACACCGGCAACGGCACCGTGCAGATCGTCTGCGGGGCGCCGAACGCGCGCGCCGGGCTGAAGGCGCCGCTGGCCACCGTCGGCACCGTGCTGCCCGGCGAGCTGAAGATCAAGCCGGCCAAGCTGCGCGGGGTGGAGTCGTTCGGCATGCTGTGCTCGGCCAAGGAACTGGCCTGCGACAGCGACAGCGCCGGTTTGCTGGAACTGCCCGATGACGCCCCGGTCGGGGCGCCGATCGCCGGCTATCTGGGGCTGCCGGATGCGACGATCGAGCTGAAGCTGACGCCGAACCGCGCCGACTGCTTCAGTGTGCGCGGCATCGCCTACGACGTGGCCGCCGCGCTGGGCAGCGAAGTCCGCCCGCTGGAGGCCTCCCCGGTGGCGGCGGCCGACGGGGTCGCGCCCGGGTTCGACGGCGATGCCGTCCTGCTCGAGGCAGGCGCCAAGGTGCCGCGCTTCGTCGGCCGTGCGATCGACGGCATCGATGCCGCCGCGAAGACCCCGTTGTGGATGGCCGACCGCCTGCGCCGCAGCGGCATCCGCCCGATCAGCTTCCTGGTCGATGTGACCCAGTACGTGATGCTGGAACTCGGCCAACCGATGCATGCCTTCGACCGCGACACCCTGCAGGCGCCGGTGGTGGTACGGCCGGCCCGCGACGGTGAGTCGCTGGCCCTGCTCGACGGCCGCGAGGTGACTCTCGACGACGACTTCCTGGTCGTCGCCGACAGCCGGGGCGGCCATGGTGCGCGCGCGGTCGCGCTGGGCGGCATCATGGGCGGCCTCGATACCCGGGTCACCGATGCCACCGCGAACGTGTTCCTCGAGGCCGCGCACTGGATTCCTTCGGCGATCATCGGCCGCAGCCGCAAGCTCGGCATGCATACCGACGCCGGCCACCGCTTCGAGCGCGGCGTCGATCCGGAGCTGCCGCGGATCGCGGTGGAGTACGCGACCCGGCTGATCCTGGACGTCGCGGGCGGTCGCCCGGGGCCGGTGATCGAAGCCGTGCGCGAGGCCGACCTGAGCCGCCCGCAGCCGGTGATGCTGCGCCGCGAGCGCCTGGCACGGGTGCTCGGGGTGCGCGTGCCGGACGCCGAGGTCGAACGCATCCTGCGCGCGCTGGGACTGCAGGTGGAGCCGGCCTCCGACGCCGATGGCGCCGAAGGCTGGCGCGTGCAGGCGCCAGCGCGCCGTTTCGACATCGAGATCGAAGAGGACCTGATCGAGGAGGTCGCCCGCATCCACGGCTACGATGCGATCCCGACCACCCTGCCGGTGGGCGCCTCGCGCCTGGTCGCGCCTGCCGAAGGGCGGGTCGACGATGCCAGCCTGCGCCGGCAGATGGCGTCGCGCGGTTACCTGGAGGCGGTCAACTACGCCTTCGTCGACGCCGGCCTGCTCGAGGCCTGGGGCGTCGCTGGCGACGGGGTGGCGCTGGCCAACCCGCTCAGCGCCGAGCTGGGGGTGATGCGGACCCGGTTGTTGCCGGGGCTGGTGGCGGCACTGGGGCGCAATGCCGCGCGCCAGCAGGCGCGGGTCCGCCTGTTCGAACTGGGCAACGTGTTCGCCCGCGACCGCTCGGACGCGGCCGGGGAGGCGCCGGCGCCGATCCAGACCCTGCATGTCGCCGCCGTCGCCTGCGGCCCGGTTCATGCCGAGCAGTGGGGGCAGCCGGAGCGCGCGGTCGGTTTCCACGACCTGAAGGGCGACCTGCAGAGCCTGGCGGCCCTGGCGGGCGCCGAACTGGAGTTCCGTCCCTCGCACCCGTCCTGGGCGCATCCGGGCCGCTCCGCGGACATCTTCCGCGACGGCCGCGCGATCGGCTGGATCGGGCAGTTGCATCCGCGCCTGCAGCGGGCCTTGGAGCTGGACGTCGACGTGGTCGCGTTCGAGCTGGCCCTGGAGCCGCTGGCTGAACGGGCGATTCCGAAGGCGCGCCCGCTGTCCAAGTACCCGTCCGTCCGCCGGGATCTCGCGTTCGTCGTCGCCGAACCGATCGGCTGGGGCGAGCTGGCGGCCAGTGTCCGTGCCGCCGCGGGCCCGTCCCTGCGCGATCTGGTGCTGTTTGACCGCTACCAGGGCAAGGGGGTTGAATCAGGTTTCAAGAGTCTCGCTATGGGCTTGATTATGCAGGATGAATCGCGCACTCTGACCGACCGGGACGTGGATGCCGTGGTGGCCGAGGTGACTGCCGCCCTGCAACGCGATCACGGTGCGACGGTGCGCGGTTGAGCGCCGGATTGATTAGGGGTTGAGATGGCACTGACCAAGGCTGAGATGGCCGAGCGCTTGTTCGACGAGGTCGGCCTGAACAAGCGCGAAGCGAAGGAGTTCGTCGATGCGTTCTTCGACGCCCTGCGCGAGGCGCTGGAACAGGGACGCCAGGTGAAGCTGTCGGGCTTCGGCAATTTCGATCTGCGCCGCAAGAACCAGCGGCCGGGCCGCAACCCCAAGACCGGCGAGGAAATTCCGATTTCGGCACGTACGGTGGTGACCTTCCGTCCGGGCCAGAAGCTGAAGGAGCGAGTGGAGGCCTATGCTGGACCCGGGCAGTAACCGCGAGCTGCCGCCGATCCCGGCGAAGCGCTACTTCACCATCGGTGAGGTCAGCGAACTGTGCGACGTCAAGCCGCACGTGCTGCGTTACTGGGAAACCGAGTTCCCGAGCCTCAACCCGGTCAAGCGCCGCGGCAACCGCCGCTACTACCAGCGCCACGAGGTGCTGATGGTGCGGCAGATCCGCGCGCTGCTGTACGAACAGGGCTACACCATCGGCGGCGCGCGCCAGCGCCTGGAGGGCGACGCGGCCAAGGAAGAGTCCGTGCTCAGCGCGCAGATCATCAAGCAGGTGCGGATGGAGCTGGAGGAGATCCTGCAGCTGCTGCGCCGCTAGCGGCGCAAGCCGCGGCCGCTGTCTCCCGGGAAAGCCCAATCGCGGCTTACGCCGCTCCTACGCCAGGCCCGCGACGTGATCGGAGCGGGGGCATGGTGGGATCCGCGGGCAATAGGTATACTTGCCGCCCGCTCGACGCACCGCCGTCGCAGCGTGACAAATTCGGGGTGTAGCGCAGCCTGGTAGCGCACCTGTCTGGGGGACAGGTGGTCGTCGGTTCGAATCCGGCCACCCCGACCAATCCAAAGCCTTGCTGAACCGCCCATCGACACCCGGACTTCCGGGTGTTTGCGTTTGTGGGCGGCTTTGCTGTAGTCGCGACTTGTCGTCAATGGCATCGGCCACGGCGACGGTGTCCCCGATATCCGGCAAAGGAGCCTGCATGAGCCCGCGTCTCTCCCCATTGGTCCTGGCCACCGCGCTGTCCGCGCTTGCCGTCTCGCCGATGAGTCCGGCTGCCGCCCGGTCCGGCGTCGAAGCGCCCGCGGCGCCGGAACCGGTACGCGATCTGGACACCATCGTGGTCAGTGGCGTGGTGCCGGGTCCCGGGTTGTGGAAGGTCGGTCGCGACGGCCACGTGCTGTGGGTCCTCGGCACACTGTCGCCGCTGCCAAAGAAGATGGAGTGGGAGGCGCGCGATGTCGAGCAGGTGATTGCGCAGGCGCAGGAGGTGATGTTGGCGCCGAGCGTGTCGATCAAGGCCGATGTCGGCTTCTTCCGTGGTCTGGCGCTGGCGCCGCGCCTGGTCGGTGCGCGCAAGAACCCGGATGGCAAGCGTCTGCGGGAACTGGTGCCGGCGGCCAACTATGCCCGCTGGCAGGTGTTGAAGGAACGCTATATCGGCCGCGATCGCGGGGTCGAATCGTGGCGGCCGATGTTCGCGGCGCTGAAGCTCTACGAGGAAGCGGTCGAGGACACCGGCCTGCGGATCGACGACAGCGTCTCCGACCGGGTCGAGGCACTGGCCGGCGAGCATGGGGTGACCCTGAGCAAGCCCGGGGTCGAGGTGGTGATCGAAGACCCCAAGCAGGCGATCACCGAGTTCAAGCAGGGGCGGATCGACGATCTGGCCTGCTTCGACAGGACCCTGGACCGGCTCGAGACCGACCTGGCGTTCATGCGCGATCGCGCCAATGCCTGGGCGGTCGGCGATGTCGAGGGCCTGCGGGCGCTGCCGTATACCGACCAGTTCGAGGCCTGCCGCGATGCCGCGCGCAATATCCAGGCCCTGCGCAGCCGCGCCGGCGATCTGCCGTCGCAGGTGCATGCGCAGTGGCTGGGCGAGGCCGAGCGGGCGCTGTCCAACAACGCGATCACCCTGGCCCTGTTGCCGATGCGCGAGCTGCTCTCCTCCGACGGCCTGGCCGCGGAGCTGCGTGCGCGCGGCTACAGCGTCCAGGCGCCCGGCGAGTACGAGGAGGAGGCCCCGGCGATGGCGGGCGATTACGGCGAGGCGTCGCCGGCCGCCGCCGACTGATCCGTCGGCGCGGCTTCGCGGGCCGCGCGCATCCGTACCAGCAGGCCGTGCAGCATCTCGGTGGACAGGCCGTGCAGGGTCAGGCGGAAGCCGGCGCGCAGGGTCGACATCGGTACCAGCGGGTGGCGATTGTTGAGCAGGACCAGGTGGTCGCGGGCGTCGAGGAGGGTCGCCGCGTACAGGCCGATGGTCTCGTCCAACTGCAGCGAATTGGTCGCGCGCCAGAAGTCGCTGTCGGTCAGCAGCAACTGGTAGATCGGGGTGAACAGCTCGATCGAACTCTGCAGGTCGAGGAAATTGCGCCGCCGCCGCGGCATGTCCTCCAGCCGCAGCGGCGGCTGTTCGATCATCGACAGGTCCGGCGTCTCGACATGGGCCAGCTCGCGGCCCTCGCGCTGCAGCGCGGTGTTGAGGCGGATGATGAAGTTGTAGAGGTTCAGGTCGTGGACGAGGAACATCTCCTCGCGCACGTCGCTGATGCGCGCCGGGGTCAGCGGATTGGTGCTCACCTCGACCGGCGCGTTGCGGGCGATGAAGGCCAGCACCTGCGAGCCGATGTGGAAGTGGCGCAGGATCAGCCAGTTGGCCTCCGGGCGGATGAAGTTCTCCATGCCCCAGGCCAGCAGCCGGTGCAGGGCGCGCGAGAACGCCAGCTTGCGCGGGGTGAGCACCTTCAGGACCTGGATCAGCACGATCATCGTCCGCGCCAGCGGGCGGACGAAGGGCAGCAGGTACTGGCGCGAGGCCGAGCTGGAGTCGACCAGCCAGGCGTGCTTGACCGCCTCGTCGATCGGGGTGCTGCGGTCCAGGTACATCGCCAGCCACGGGCTGGGATCGCGCGGATCGTGCGCCTGGTCGAGGAAATCCCGCGAGGCCTTCTTCATCGTGGCTCCTGCCTTCGCCCCGCCGGTACGTGTTCGAACTGCATCAGGTAGAGCTCGGCGGTCCGCCGCGCGGTGTCGATGATCGCATGCGCGCCGCCTCCGTCGTGGTCGTGCTCGAGCACGATCTCGACCGCGTGCAGCCAGCGGGCCAGATGGTGCTGGTCGTTCTCGCCATGGTATTCGAGGAAGCGGAACGCGTCCGCGGGCAGGTCGAGCACGGCCTTCATCAGCGGCAGCAGGGCCGGAATGATGCGCTGGCCGGTGCCCTCGATGACGTAGATCGCACCGAGCAGGCCGAGCGGATTCGGCGTCGCCGCCAGCGCGTGCAGGTAGCTGTTGAGCGCCTCGCCGCCGGGGTTGCGGCGCAACGCGTCGATGTCGCCGACCTCGCCGCCGGCGCGCCGGTAGTCGTCGAACAGGATCATGTAGTCGTCCTGTTCGTCGCCGGCATGGGTTTCGATCAGGGCCTGCAGCGCCTGGTACGGCGCCTGCACCGAGGCCGCGCCTTCGCGCATCCAGCGGCTGCCCTCGCGGACCTGCGGGATCCAGTCGCGCATCCAGGCCAGGTAGTCGGCGCGGTCGAAGCGGCCCTCGCGAAGTGCGCGGATCATCGGCGTGCGCCACACCCGCGAGCGGTAGCCGTGCCAGATCGTCGCCAGTTCGCCGAGCAGATGACGCAGCGCGGCGGGCGCGTCGGCGGGGTCGTGCGGCGGCGCGATCGTGTCGTCGGCGACGGCTTCCGCAACGGGTGCCGGAGTCGCGGTGTCGACGGCGGCATCGGCGGCCTCGACCTCGATCATCACGAAGGCGACGGTGAAGCGGCCCGACTCGGGGATGAAGCACAGGATCCGCTCGCCCGGACGCGGCGCGCGGGTACGCAGGAACTCGTCCAGCATCACGAAGATCGACGCCGCGCCGGTGTTGCCGCGACGGGTCAGGTTGCTGTACCAGCGCTCGCGCGGGATCGACAGCCCGGCCTTGGCCATCAGCTCGTCGACGACCGGCGCGAAACGTTCCGACGAGTAGTGGCAGAGGAAGTGATCGACCTGGGCCGGGTCGATCCAGCCGTCGTGGCACAGCCGGGCGTACTCGTGCACGCCGACGTCGAACAGGTGCGGCAGCAGGCGGATGTCCTGGCGCAGGAACAGCGCGCCGTCGGCCTCGGCGTCGCCCCAGGCGTCGTAGTCCAGGTGCGAGCGGCCGCGGTCGGGCGTCAGGCCCAGTTGCATGCAGACCGGATAGTCGCCGGCGAACGAACGCTGGTGGATGAAGCGCAGGCGCAGGCGGATGCCTTCGCGCGGCGGCGCCGCGCCCAGCTGCAGGGCGCCGGCGCCGTCGGACAGCATCCAGCGCAGGAAGTGCGCGTCGAAGTCGGCGTCGTAGTCGCGTGCGGCGTAGCGCGAGCGCTTGAACAGCCGCGACGGCATCTCCGCGGCGGCGACCAGCGCGTGCGCATGCGCGCCCAGCTCCACCGCCGACGCCGCGCCCTCCCAGGCGGCGACGCCGGACGCACAGATGCCATGCGCGGTCAGCACCTGCATCGGCGGCGCGGCCAGCTCGCCGTGCACCATGCTGGCGAAACCGGGCATCAGCGCATCGCCGCCGGAGCTGCCGCAGGCCAGCAGGCCGACCTCCCGCAGCGACGTGCCGGTCGTGCCCAGACAGTCGCCGATCGCCGCGGCCGCCATCGCCGCGCAGCTGTGCACGGTGCGGCCCTCTCGGTCGATCGCGTAGTGACGGGCAAGGATGCCGTTCTCGGCGAGGATGCGCCGCTTGATCCGGCCGGAGATCCGGTTCAGGGGGGCGACGTAGGCGTCCATCGCCTCGTTGTCGATGGCCGGACCGGGCAGGAAGCGGCCGGTGCCGTGGATCCAGGTGTGGTTGAAGACGGTGGGCATCAACGGTCCTTGTGATTGAAGGCGGCGGTCGCACGCAGCGACCGGGAGCGCAGCGCCGGCATCAGCGGCGCCAGCATGAATACGCGCAGCACGTAGCGCGCGAGGCCGGCTTCGAGCAGACGCGGATCGATGCGGGCGCGATAGCGGCGGTGCAGCGCGGGCAGGCTCGACCAGTGCGCCCGTCCGTGCTCGTGATGGGCGGTATGCAGGCCGATGTTGAACAGCAGCGGGTTGAGCAGGCCCTCGAAGTTGCGCGCGTAGCCGAACCGGCTGCGGTCGTCGGCATGCGCGTGCTGGAGGTAGTTCGCGGCCAGCAGCCAGTGCAGGCCGAACAACTGCGGCACGATCACCAGCAGCAGGGCGCGTGCCGGATCGATCGCCAGCAGCACGCCCCAACTCGCCAGCCACAGCAGGTATTGCAGCGCGTACCAGCGCCAGGCCCCGGGGTGCAGGCGCCGGACCCGGCCCAGCCAGCGGATCACCAGCGGGTAGACCGCCACCGATGCCTGCAGCGGGTGCATGGCCCATCCGGCCAGATGGTTGTGGTCGCCAAAACGCCAGGTCCGCATCGCATCGTCCCCGCCATGCCGGTGGCGATGGTGGTTGAGGCGGTGGGTCGGATGGAAGACGCAGGTCGGATGTCCCTGCAGCAGGGTGATCGCCAGATCGGTGGCGCGGTTGAGGCCGCGCCGCGTCCACATCGGCAGGTGCGCGTGGTTGTGATGGATCACGCTGATGCCGACCGCGAGGAACAGCGACGCCAGCCAGGCCGGCCAGGCGAAGCCATGCAACCACTGCAGGCCCATCAACAGCGCCTGCGCCACCAGGTAGCCCAGACTTTGCAGGTCGCTGCGGTCGCGCAGCGCGCCGAGCGGGCGCAGGCTCATCGCGCCTCCTGCTTCGATTTCGCCGCCGCGATGCGGGCATCGGCGGCGTTCAGCGGGATCGTGCTGCCGGCGAGGCGGTCGAACACGTCGAGCAGGAAGCCGTAGTTGCCGTGGTAGCAGGCGTGATGCAGATGATGGCGTCGGCTGGCCGCGCGCCAGCCGCGTGCGGGCGCATCGGCGCTGGCCTCGTAGTTGCCGTGGCCGAGGTTGTTGAGCACGATGCTGAGCACCGGCAGCGTCATCAGCGCGGCGAAGCTGAAGTCGTGCGCCAGCATCGGCAGCAGCGGCACGCTGCCCAGCATCGCCGCCTCGACCGGGTGGAAGGCGTAGGTCGACCAGGGCGTGGGCACGTGCGAGCGATGGTGCATCGCGTGGAAGCGACGCAGCGGCCGCGTGTGCAGCAAGCGGTGGTTGAGGTAGAAGTGCAGCTCGTTCCACAGGAACAGCACCACGATCTCGATCGCGATCTGCCACGGCGACGGTTCGACCGCGAGCCGCGCCCAGCCCAGGCGCAACAGGCCCCAGGGCACGACCAGTCCGAGCCCGAACACCAGGATCGACGACGCCGACGCCCACAGTTCGCGGCGCAGCTGGCCCGCGGGCAGCGGGCGCGGGTCGAGCCGGCGACCGTAGCCCAGGGACGGCAGCAGGCGCTGCCACAACAGTGCGGCGATGCCGCCGGTGAGGGCGTAGAGCAGGGTGAACCAGGCCACACCCACCGCCATCACGGTCGGGGCGTCGAACGCGATGAAACGTTCGCCCCAGCTCACCGCGTCTCCCTGTGCGTCGGGGTCAAGGCGTGTTCAGTCCATGCATCGCCGGTCGCTCAGCGCGACGCGGTCTGCGCCGGTGGCAGGGCCAGTTCGGGCCAGCGCGCCAGCAGGGCGCGACGGATACCCTCGGCGTCGAGACCGGCCTCGGCGAGCAGCTCCTCGCGGCTGGCATGGTGCTGGAACGCGTCCGGCAGGCCCAGGTGCATGATCGGCAGGGTGATGCCCTCGGCGGCCAGCAGTTCGGCCACGCCGGAACCGGCTCCGCCGGCGACGACATTGTCCTCGAGGGTGACGAAACCGGCGTGGTCGCTCGCCAGCTCCAGGATCAGAGCGCGGTCGAGCGGCTTGACGAAGCGCATGTTGACCAGGGTCAGGCCCAGCGACGCGGAGACCTTCTCGGCGGCGGCGACCACCGCGCCGAAGGCCAGCAGGGCGATGGGGCCGCCGCGACGGTGCAGCTGCGCCTTGCCGATCGGCAGCGTGTCCAGGCCGGGCTGGATCGCGACCCCGGGGCCGGTGCCGCGCGGGTAGCGGACCGCGGCCGGGCCGGCATGGCGGTGGCCGGTCGACAGCATCAGCCGGCACTCGTTCTCGTCCGCCGGCGCCATCACCAGCATGTTCGGCACGCAGCGCAGGTAGCTCAGGTCGAGGTTGCCGGCATGGGTCGCGCCGTCGGGACCGACCACGCCGCCGCGGTCGATCGCGAACAGCACGTCGAGGTTCTGGATCGCGACGTCGTGGACCAACTGGTCGTAGCCGCGCTGCAGGAAGGTCGAGTAGATCGCGACGACGGGCCTGGCGCCTTCGCAGGCCATGCCCGCGGCCAGGGTGACCGCGTGCTGCTCGGCGATGGCGACGTCGAAGTAGCGCTCGGGGTACTCCCTGCTGAAGCGCACCAGGCCCGAGCCCTCGCGCATCGCCGGGGTGATGCCCATCAGCTTGGGGTCGGCGGCGGCCATGTCGCACAGCCAGTCGCCGAACACGTCGGTGTAGGTCGGCTTCTTCGCCGCCGCCTTCTTGACCATGCCCTGGGCGGGATCGAACGGGCCGACCGCGTGGTAACCGATCTGGTCGCCCTCGGCCAGCTCGTAGCCCTTGCCCTTGGTGGTGATGATGTGCAGCAGCTGCGGTCCCTTCAGGGTCTTGAGCGTCTTCAGCGCGCCCAGCAGCGCCGGCAGGTCGTGACCGTCGATCGGACCGGTGTAGTGGAAGCCGAGCTCCTCGAAGAAGGTGGACGGCACGAACATGCCCTTCCAGTGCTCTTCCCAGCGGCGCACGAAGCGCGCCGGCGCGCCGTGCTTGTCGCCGAGCAGCTTCTTGCCGCCCTCGCGCAGGGCGTTGAGCGTGCGGCTGCCGGTCAGGCGGCCGAGCATGCGGGTGACGCCGCCGACGTTCTCCGAGATCGACATCTGGTTGTCGTTGAGGATCACCAGCAGGTTCGGCTCCTCGCTGCCGGGCTCCGCGCCCATGCCGCCGGCGTGGGCCAGCGCCTCGAACGCCATGCCGCCGGTGATCGCGCCGTCGCCGATCACCGCCACCACCCGGCGTTCGTCGCCGCCGCGCTGCAGCGCGACCGCCATGCCCAGCGCGGCCGAGATCGAGGTCGAGGAGTGGCCGACGCCGAAGGTGTCGTACTCGGACTCCTCGCGCTTGGGAAACGGCGCGACGCCGTCCTTCTGCTTGACGGTGTGGATGCTGTCGCGGCGGCCGGTGAGGATCTTGTGCGGGTAGCACTGGTGGCCGACGTCCCAGACCAGCCGGTCGGACGGGGTCTCGTACAGCCAGTGCAGGGCCACGGTCAGCTCGATCACGCCCAGGCCCGCGCCGAAGTGCCCGCCGACCCGCGCGACCTGCTCGATCAGATAGGCGCGCAACTCCTCGGCGATGGCGGGCAGCTCATCTTCCGGGAACTGGCGCAGATCGGCGGGGACGGCGATACGGGAAAGGCGGGGGTAGCGTTGCGGATCGATCATCGGGACGGGCAGCCTCGCCGCGGAAACGCGGCGCATCCGTCATTGTCCTGCGCGCAAACGAGGGGGGCAAGCCGTGGTGGGTGGAGGTATGTCCGGGCCCGCCCGGATATCCCTCAAAGTTTGCTGCGCAAACCTTGGGCCCCGCGGGCATGCTTCCAGCCCCATTCGTGCCTGCTGCACGAATCGCCCCCTGACTCAGGGGGGACGATATCCGGTCGGGCCCGGATATCTCCCAAAGTTTGCTGCGCAAACCTTGGGTCCCACGGGCATGCTTCCAGCCCCTCATTCGTGCCTGCGGCACGAATCGCCCCCTGACTCAGGGGGCTGGGAGCCATGAGCCAGGTCGCTCCTACAGGCTTGCGGGACGCTCAGCGCCCGCGCAGGCGGCCGAACAGGCCCGACTTCGGCGGTTCGGTGTCGGGCTCTGGTTCGCGGTATTCCTCGGCGAAACCGGTGGCGAGGTTGGCGTTGATGAAGTCGGCGACATCGGCCTCGGGCACGCCGCTGGCGGCGGCGATCTCGGACAGGGTTGCCGGCCCCTTCATCATCACCGTCGAGATGCGGAAGTGCTTGGGGTATTCGCGCTCGGTCTGCGGCCATTTCAGCATCTGGAAGCGACCGGCGGCATCGTAGCCCTCGGCGATCCGGCCCTTGCCGGCCAGCAGGCCGCCCAGCCAGACCAGGCGCAGCAACGGCTGCGGCTCGGCCTTGTTGGCCTCGGCCGCCCAGGTGGTGTCGTCGACCGGAGTGAAGTCGCTGCCCAGCACGCCGCCCTCGAACAGCGGCGCCAGCGGCTTGAGCGCGGTGGCGCCGACGTACAGGCGGGTGTTGGCATCGATCAGGATCCGCTGGCCGCCACGCTCGAACCGGACCCGGCCCTTGAGCCGGTTCCCATCCAGCCATTGGGCCAGGCCGGTCGC
>NZ_VICD02000343.1 GCF_006546735.2 Marilutibacter maris
CGCAGGCGACCGAGACCATCGCCCGGCGTGCCGGCGCGATGGTCAACGAGATCGACTTTCCCGGCTTCGTCGCCCAGCTCGTGCACGGCACCTTCGACGCGATCGTCGATGCCTCGATCCGGCAGATGGAGAGCTACTCCAGCCTGGTGACCGCGGTTGCCAAGACGGTCGAGCAGTTCACCGAGGAGAACGTCACTCCGAACCAGGCGCGCGACTGGCTGGCCAGTCGCTATCCCGGCGAGGTGCAGCTGTTGCTGCCCGACGGCGGCGAGCGGGTGGAGCCGCAACTGGCGCCGCGCAGCAACGATCTGGAGCCCGCGTGGCTGGCCGAGTACGGCATCGAGAACGAGATCCTGACCACCGAGCTGCTGGAGCAGCAGGTGTTGCCGCAGGTGCGGTTGAAGGTCGGCGGCGAACGCCAGCAGCTGCTGGCGACGATGGTCATGCTGGGCATGAACCGGGTGGTCGTGCGCGACGGCAGCATCACCAGCAAGGTGATGTTCCGCGCCGCCGCGCAGGACGCGGCCAAGGTCGGCTACGCCGCCGGCACCGATCCCAAGGCGGTCGCCAACTGGGGCGAGCGCGGCAGCCTCAGCTACGAGGGCCAGAGCTCGACGATGGTGTCGACGGTCGCGGTCAACGCGCAGAACGAGTCCAACGTCCGCGCCGACCTGTTCGGCGAGGTCAAGCTGAACTTCGTCAGCGAGACCCTGCCGCTGGAGCGCATGGTCGAGCCGGCCAAGGCCGCGCTGGTCCAGCGCCACTCCCCGGCGATGCGTCCGCAGCAACCGGCGGCCGCGCCGACGGCACCGGCCGCGGCGCCGGCGCCGCGCGAAGAGGGAGGTGGGTGATGCTGCGCGAGCTGTCGCAACTGCTGGAGGAGCTGCATGACGGCCTGCTCGCGGTCGAGACGCGCGGGGGTGTGCAGCTGGCCGGGGCCGAGATGACCCTGCCGCTGGAACTGCGTCCGGTGCTGCAGGATGGCGGCTGCGTGCTGCTGGCCGATGTGCCGCGCAGTCGTGGCAGCGGAGACTGGGTGATCGCGCCTTCGCGGTTGCGGCTGGCCTGGGGCGACGCGGCCGCGGACGCGGAGGACGAGGCCACCGGCAATGCACAGGTGTCGGCGGAGGCCTGGCCATGAGCGCGCAGATTCCGCCCCTGGTCCGCGACAGCGGCATCCCGTTCGACCTGTTCATCCAGGCCCTGACCGAGCAGTTGGACAAGGCGCAGGCGGCGATGGCGATCAAGGCGCGGGTCGGCAAGCTGCCGTTGACCTTCGCGGTCAAGGAAGTCTCGATGGACCTGCGCGCGTTCGTGCAGATGGTCGACGAGGACGTGTTCCTGCGTCCGGCCGGTCCGGGCGAATCCGAGGCCAGCACGATCAAGCTCGCGCTGACCACGATCACCAAGCCGATGATCGAGGAGAACGCGGTCGACTTCAAAGCCGAGGACCCGAAGTTCAGCCTGCGCGAGGCGCTCGGCGATCGCATCACCGAGGACGAGCAGCGCCGCCTGGAGCGGATCGGCGTGCGCACCGTCACCCAGCTCAACGAACTGAAGAAGACCGCCGGCGCCGACGTGATCGCGCGGTTGTCGCGGATGCCGGTCAACCGCCTGCAGCAGGCGCTGATGAGCGCCGCCGCACCGCGGGTGACCCGGGTCGAGTCCGGCGCCAACGGTCAGGCCACCCGGCGCGTGCATCTGAGCACCCCGGGGCTGCGCGGCGGACGTTTGCCGCTGGTGCGCGCGGCCGGAGAGGCGGTGCCGGTGGTGGAGTCGGGCGATGACGCCATCGTGCTGGCGCCGCTGGCGCACCAGCTCGGCCGCGAGGCGGAACTGGATTTCGGCGAGGGCGAGGTCGCCCGGGTCGAACTCAGCGAAGGCCGGCTCGGCCAGTGGGAGGCGCCATGAACATGCGTCGTGCGATGCCCGCCGTGCGCGGCCGCCTGCTGCTGACGCTCAGGCTCGGCGAGGTGCCCGAGCACGTGCCCGGCCTGCGCGCGGTGATCGGCTACGGCACCGACAAGGCCGAGCATATCGACGGCGGCGTGATCGATCGCCTGTTGCGTCACCACGGCGGCGCGTTCCGGGTCACCCGCCTGCACAGCGCCCGCAAGCGGCGGGTCGAACGCCCGGTGCCCGGCGCGCGCCGCTTCGACGATGTCGAGCAGATCAGCGGCGTGGCGCGGGTGCTGCGCATCGAGGTGCGCGATCCGGCCGCGGTACCGGCGCTGTTGCAGGCGCTGGCCGAGGTGCCGGTGGTCGAGCGGGTCTGCGCCGATCATCTCTGCCACGGCCCGTTCGCGGCCGACGGAGGCGGTGGCGACGAACCCGTCGATCCGCATACCGTGAGCGACCCGCTGTGGGCGCGCGAGCTGATCCGTCTGCCGGAGGCGCTGGCCTACGAGCCCGGCGACCCCGCGACCGTGATCGGCCTGGCCGACACCGGAGTCGCGCTCGAGCACCAGGAGCTGCAGGCGCGCCTGCGCGCCGGTTTCGACAGCGTCGACCTGGACCCGGAACTGGTCGGCGGACTGACCCTGGTCGGCGACTACCGCCATCGTGGCGAACAGCCGCAGGACGAGGTCGGTCACGGCACCGGTTGCGCCGGCATCCTGGCTGCGCGCGGGCGCGACATTCCGCCCGGTGGCGCCGGCGCCTGCGGGCTGACCCCGGTGCGGGTGCTCGGCGCCGCGCTCGGACCCGGTGAGCGTCGCTTCGGGGTTGGCGCGCTCGACAACATCGACGCCGGAATGAAGCGCCTGATCGACCTCAATGTGAAGGTCATCAACATGAGTTTCGGCACGCCCGAGAGCGCCCTGGCCACCGACGCGCCGAGGCCGCACGAGGAAGTCATCCGCTACGCGCTCGCGCGCGGGGTGATCCTGGTCGCCGCCAGCGGCAACTCCGGGCTGGAGGAGCGCTACTACCCGGCCGCCCACGAGGGCGTGATCGCGGTGGGCGCGGTCGATCGCCAACGCCGGCCGGCCGGCTTCAGCACCCGTGGTGGACACGTCGCGGTGTGCGCGCCGGGGAACGGCATCCTGACCTGTGGCCTGCACGGCTACCAGGCCGCGACCGGGACCAGTTTCGCCGCTCCGTTCGCCGCCGCGGCCTGCGCGCTGC
>NZ_VICD02000344.1 GCF_006546735.2 Marilutibacter maris
GCGTCGTAGCCGTAGCTTTCGATCGCGGTGTCGGTCGGGCCGTCGCGGAACGCGGTCAGCCGGCTCAGCGCGTCGTAGTCCAGGCGCACCCGCGGCGGTTCGGCACGATCGGCGCCGTGCAGGCTGCTCAGGTTGCCGACTGCGTCGAAGCGGAAGCCCAGATCCAGTCCGCCACCGCTGGTAGGCGAACCGGTGTCGGTGCTCAGGATCGACTGCGGGCGGTAGTCCAGGTCCAGCGTGCGCGACAGCGTGCGGCCGTTGCCGAAGGTCCAGGCCCCCACCGGGCCGAACGGGTACCAGCTGGCGTTGCTCAACAGCACTTCGCGGCTGCCGCCGGGTGCGGTGACGCCGATTTCGCTGGT
Organism: Marilutibacter maris; assembly: GCF_006546735.2. Lineage (GTDB taxonomy): Bacteria > Pseudomonadota > Gammaproteobacteria > Xanthomonadales > Xanthomonadaceae > Marilutibacter > Marilutibacter maris. The sequence continues at coordinate 363 of NZ_VICD02000344.1, forward strand.
ACGGCCCTGGCCGTCGCGGACGTAGTCGACCTCGGTGCCGTCCGGATAGGTCATCAGGCTCAGCTGGCCGGCCTGGGTATAGGCGTAGCGCAGGGTGAAGGACTGGCCATTGGTAACCTGGACCTTGCGCACCAGCTGGCCGAAGCGGTCGTAGCAGTAGTCGGTGTGGCCTGAGCCGTCGCTGATCCGGCTCAGGCGGCCGATCGCGAAGGTCTCGCCGGTGGCGCAGCCGGGCTGGACGCCGTCGTAGGCATAGGCCACGTCCAGGCTGCTGTCACTGTAGCTCACCGAGGTCAGGCGGTTGAGCGCGTCGTAGCCGTAGCCGGTGGTCTCGCCGCGGGCGTCGGTCTGGCTGCTGCGGTTGCCGGCGGCGTCGTACAGGTAGGTGGTGACGCCGGTGTCCGGGCTGTCGAGCTGGGTCAGATCGCCGAGGCCGTTGTAGCTGTAGACTGTGTCCAGCCCCTTGGGGTCGGTGACCTTGGTGAGGTTGTCGAGCGCGTCGTACTCGAACGCGGTCGAAGCCTCGATGCCGCCCACGTCCTGCAGGCTGCCGATCAGGCGGTTGAGCGGGTCGTAGTCGTTCTGCGTCACCCGGCTGAGCGCGTCGGTGACCGTCTCCAGATTGCCGTTGGCGTCGTAAGTGAAGTCGGTCGGGTTGGCGCCGGCATCGGCCTGGGTCGCCAG
>NZ_VICD02000345.1 GCF_006546735.2 Marilutibacter maris
ACCACGGTAGGCCTGTGCCTGTCGCGCGGTCTGGACACCCTGGTCGCGACGCTGGCGGTGCTGAAGGCGGGGGCGGCCTACCTTCCGATGGACCCGGCCTATCCGCTCGAGCGGCTATGCGACATGGCCGGGGACAGCGGTGCGGCGCTGCTGCTGGTGCATCGCGACACCGTGCTTGCCACGCGGGAGGCCACACCGCAGTGCGTGCTCGACAGCGACCCGGTGCAGGCGGAGCTGACCGGTTGCGCCGACACCGATCCGTCGCCGCTGCCCGGCCAGGGCGCGCGCGAGGTGGCCTATGTCATCTACACGTCGGGCTCGACCGGACGGCCCAAGGGCGCGGCCATCGAGCACCGTTCGGCGGCCAACCTGGCGCTGCGGATGATCCAGCGGTGCGAGGTGGGAGCCGGCAGCCGGGTCCTGCAGTTCGCGTCGCAGAGTTTCGATGCGGCGGTACTGGACTGGACGATGGCCCTGCTTTCGGGGGCCACCCTGTATATCTGCGGCAACGACGAGCGCGGCTCGGTGGAGAAGTTGCAGGACTACATGCTGGACAATCGCATCACCCATGCGGTGCTGCCGCCGTCGCTGCTGTCCCTGCTCGACAGCACGCGGGACTATGCGCTGAGGATGCTGATGGTCGGAGGCGAAGCCTGCGATCCGCGGACCGCCCAGATCTGGTCGAGCCGCTATCGCCTATTCAATGGATATGGTCCGACCGAAGCGGCGGTGTGCTCGACGTTGATGGAGCTGAAGCCGGACGAGCCGGTGACGATCGGCCGCCCGCTGGGCAACGTGCGCGCGTATGTCCTGGACCGGCAGCGCCAGCCGGTGCCGTTGGGGGCCTATGGCGAGCTCTATATCGGCGGTGTCGGAGTGGGGCGCGGCTATCTCAACCGCCCCGAGCTGACTGCCGAGCGCTTCATCGCGGATCCGTTCGTGGAGGACCCGCAGGCCCGTCTGTATGCGACTGGCGACATCGTCCGCTATCTGGCGGATGGGCGCATCGAGTATGTCGGTCGTCTGGACGACCAGGTCAAGATCCGGGGTTTCCGGATCGAGCTGGGCGAAATCGAGGCGCGGCTGTTGGAGTTGGCGGAGGTCAAGGCGGCGCTGGTGGTGGTGCGCGAGGATGGGCGCGGCGAGCGCCGGCTGGTGGCGTATGTGGTGCCGACGGCGATGGATGCGGCGCTGGGCGACTGGCGCGAGCAGCTGCGTCGCTGGCTGCCCGAGCACATGGTGCCGACGGCGCTGGTGACGCTGGCGGAGTTCCCGATGTCGGTGAACGGGAAGGTGAACCGTGGTGCGTTGCCGGCGCCGGAACTTCCGGGGAGCGGAGAGGATTTCGTGGCGCCGCAGGGGGAGACCCAGGAGGCGCTGGCGGAGATCTGGGGGCGGCTGCTGGGGCTGGAGGTGGCCGAGATCAGTGCCGGTGCGAGCTTCTTCGAGCTGGGCGGGCACTCGCTGCTGTCCACCCGTCTGGTCAGCGCGATACGGGAGCGGTTCGATGTCGAGCTGA
>NZ_VICD02000346.1 GCF_006546735.2 Marilutibacter maris
CGGTCGCATTGCGGCTGTCGCGCAGTTGGGTCAGTTCGGATTCGTCCAGCAGCGGCGCCGCCAGATGGGAGCCGTCGATATCCTCGGCAAGCCGTGCAAACGCGGCCTCGTAGTAGCGACCGATACGCTCGATCAGGCGCTGATCGAATACCGACCCGTCATACTTGAGCGTCAGGAACAGCATGTCGCCGTCCAGCGCCTGCGAAAAGTCGGCCAGGAACTGGAAGTTGGTTTCCTCGTACATGTCCGAGTCCAACACTTCCAGCTCGCTGTTCACCGGGGCCACCGCATCCCGGTAAACGTGGAAGTTGGTGAAGTTGAACGCCACCTCCTCGAACGTCAGGCCCACGTCCTGCTGGATCCGCGAGATCGGATACAGCCGGTGCCCAACACTGGCCGCACTCACCGCCGCGGTGCGCGTGATCAGGTCACGCCAGCGTCCCGGCCCGGTGTCGATCGCCAGCGGCAACGAGTTCAGGAACAGACCCAACGCCTGTTCCGCGCCGTCCTGCTCCGGACGGCCGTTGTAGGTCACGCAGCTCACCGCACGGCGGCGCCCGCTCAACAGCGACAACACCTTGAAGTGACCGGCCAACAGGACCTGCTGCACGGGGACGCCCAACTGCCGTGCCAGCGCCGGCAGCCTGTGGCTGTGCTCTTCGAAACCCGGCACCCGGTGCACCCGGACCCGGCGCGCGCCATCCGACCCGCCACCACGCGGCAACTGCTGGGGATCGACATCCTCCAGCATCGCCGCAAAGTGCTCACGGGCACCGGGCTCGGCCAGCGCCGCCTGTTCCAGCGCGATGAAGTCGCGGAAACCACGATTGCTTTCCGACGCCGGCAACGGCCCCGCCAGGGCCGCCTCATAACGGTTGTAGAGCTGCGTCGTCAGCGCCGCCAGGCTCCAGCCGTCCAGCACCGCATGATGGAAGCTCATGACGAAGGCGAAGCGGTCCTCCGCCAGCAGGAAGATCCGCACCTGCAACAGCGGGCCCCGCTCCCAGTCGAACACGTGACGCTTGTGCGCCTCCGTCCAGGATGCCAGGTGTTCTTCCTGCGCCGGTTCCGACATCGCCCGCAGGTCCTCCACCCGCAGCGGCAGCGCCACCTCCCGCCGCACGAACTGTAACGGCCGCGCGCCGTCCAGCCTGAACCCCGTGCGCAGCACCGGGTGCTCGGCCACGCACGACGCCAACGCCTGCGAAAAGGCCTCCGGCCGCCACGGGCTGCGCAACTGCCGGGTCACGATGTCGTGATACAACCCGCTGAACTGCTCCAGCTGGGTGTGGAACACCATCCCCGCCTGCAACGCCGACAGCGG
>NZ_VICD02000347.1 GCF_006546735.2 Marilutibacter maris
CTGGCACTGTGGGTGTTGCTGTTGCAACAACTGGCCCTGGTCGCCTACGCCTGCCCGATCGCCGAGACGCCGGCACCGCCGCAGGCGATGGCCGGGTGCGGCGCGATGGAGATGCCCGACCCGGATACGCCGGCGCTGTGCGACCAGCACTGTCTGCGTGGCCATGTCGCCGCACCCGACCTGAAGGCGCCGCAGGTGCCGGCACTGGCGCTGCCGCCGGTGCAGTTCGCGCTGACCGAGGCGATGCTGCCGCCGGTGCGCGCGCAGTCCTATCGCGACGTGCCGGTCTGCCGGTCCGACCCGCCGCCCGCGCAGCGCTTCTGTAGCCTGCAGATCTAGACCCCGACCACGACCTGTTACCGCGCCGCCGGCGGCTTCGGCGGCGTGTCCGTCGTTGCCTGTCCGGAGGTCTCATGACCCGTCTCCTTTCCCCGTCGCACCGCCACGGCGTCCACCGCTGGCCGGTGTCGATGCTGGTCCTTGCATTCGCCCTCGTCCCGGCCGCGTCCATCGCGTCCGCCATCACCTACGAAGACGCCTTGCGCAACGCGGTCGAACGCGCGCCTTCGATCCAGGCGCGGCAATCGCGCATCCAGGCGCGCCAGGCGCGGGCCGCCCGCGCCGCCGCCCTGCCCGATCCAGAACTGAAGCTCGGCATTTCCAACCTGCCGGTCACCGGTGCCGACGCCTTCGATACCGGCGCCGACATGATGACAATGAAGCAGATCGGACTGATGCAGGCATTCCCGGCACGGGCCAAGCGCCGGGCCCGCCAGGCCGTGGCCGAACGCCTGCTCGACCAGGCCCGGGCGCTGTCGCTGGCCGAGCGGCTGGAGGTGCGTCGGGCCAGCGCCCAGGCCTGGATCGAGCTATGGGCGGCGCAACACGAGGTGGCCGCCCTGCAGGCGCTGCGCGAACCGGCCGATGTCGCCGTGCGCGCGGCGAAGGCGCGGACCGCCGGCGGTAGCGGCATGGTCTCCGACGCGTTGGCCGCGCAGGCCGGCGCGCTGGATCTGGAGAACCGCATCGACGCCGCGCAGGCGCGCCTGGAAGCGGCCCGCGCCGGCCTGGCACGCTGGCTGGACGAGGCCCCTGAGGCATTGCGGGCCGAGGGCAAGCCACCGTCGGCGGACACCTTGCCGGTCGCGCCGGCCGCCCTGCTGGCTTCGATCGACCGTCATGGCGCACTGCTTCCATGGCGTGCGCGCGAGGCGGTCGCCGCAGCCGAGGTCGATGCCGCGATCGCCGGCAAGCGTCCGGACTGGAGCCTCGGCTTCAGTTACGGACAGCGCGAACGCACGCCTGCGGGGCTGCCGCGCAGCGACATGCTGATGGTCGAATTCGCGATCGACCTGCCGCTGTTCACAGGCAACCGCCAGGAGCGCGACATCGCCGCAAGCCGTGCCGAACTGGACGCGGCCGGCGCCGAACGCGACGACGCCCGGCGCCTGCAGGCCGAACGCCTGCAGCGGCACCTGGCCCTGTGGCAGGGCCTCAAGCGTCGGTTGGCGCGTATCGAGGACGCATCGCTGCCGCTGGCCCGCGACCGCTCGCGCACGGCACTGGCCGCCTATGCCGCCGGCGGCGGTCTGCAACCGTGGCTGGATGCACGCCGCGACGAAGTCGAACTGCTGATCGAGCACGCCCGGCGCCGTGGCGAGCTGGGCCGCGTCTGGGCCGATCTGGCCTACCTGCTTCCTGAGAACCAGCTACCTGAAAACCAGCTCCTCGAAATCCAGAACCCCGACAACCAGCCGCCCGAACAGGAGCCCCTGCCATGAACCGCTCCAAGACCTGGATCACGACCGCCGCATGGATCGCCGCCGTCGCCGCCGGGGTGGCCGGCGGCTACTGGTGGGCGGGCCGCGAGGGCAGCGCCGACATGACGAACGCCGAGCCGGAGGCGGCAGCGGACGAACGCGAGGTGCTGTACTGGTACGACCCGATGGTGCCCGACCAGCGCTTCGACAAGCCCGGCAAGTCGCCATTCATGGACATGCAACTGGTGCCGAAGTACGCCGACGAAGCCACCGGCGCCGCAGTCGACATCGACCCGGGCCTGCGCCAGAGCGTGGGCATCCGCACCGAAACGGTCGCGATCGGCCGGCTGGCTACAACCCTGCGCGTGCCCGGCACGCTGGCCTGGGACCTGAACCGGGAATCGGTGGTCAGCGCCGTCGCCGCGTCGCTGGTGAGCCGGGTCGAGGTCAAGGCGCCGTACACCCGGGTCGAACGCGGACAACCGCTGGCGACCCTGCTCGCTCCCGCCTGGAGCACCGCGCTGGCCGAGGCGCACGCGCTGCGCCAGGCCGAGTCGGCGGCCGCACGCGAACTGCAGGCGGCCGCGCAACAGCGCCTGCGCGTGCTCGGCGTTCCCGCCGGCGCCAGCGGCGACGGCAGCGTGACGGTCGCCGCGCCGCATGCCGGCGTGGTCAGCGAAGTGCTGGTCCGCGACGGCCAGGCAGTGATGGCGGGGACGCCGTTGTTCCGCATCAATGGCACCGCGACGGTGTGGTTGCAGGCGGCGGTACCGCAGGCCGAGGCGGCGCGGCTGCGGGCGGGCACGCCGGTCCGGGCCCGCGTCGACGGATTGCCGGAGCGGCGCTTCGACGGCGAGGTCGAGACCCTGTTGCCGCAGGTCGATCCGGCCACCCGCACGCAACAGGCACGCATCGTGCTGCGCAATCCCGACGGCGTGCTGGCCCCGGGCATGTTCGCCGAGGTCGCGATACGTCCCGAGGCGGGCCCGGCCCGGCCGCTGGTGCCGACCGGCGCGCTGATCGCCACCGGCGCAGACAGCCGGGTGATCGTGCAGGACGCCGACGGCCGCTTCCACCCGCTGCGGGTGCGGGTCGGACGCAGCGGCGACGGCCGCAGCGAGATCCTCGAAGGCCTGAAGGGCGGCGAGCGCGTGGTCGTGTCCGGCCAGTTCCTGATCGATTCCGAAGCCAGCCTGTCGGGCCTGCTGGAACGTCTGGACGAGGACCGCGGCGACGCGGCCGCGAACTTACCGGACGAGAGCGTGCCGAACGAGAGCGTGCCGGACGAAGGCATGCCGGACATGCGCATGCCGGGCGAAAGCGAACCGGATGACGGCATGCCCGGCGACAGCGTGCCCGGCGAACACCTGCCGGCGAGCGACGCGCCCGCCACCGACACGCCGGCCCTGCACCAGGCCGACGCCAGCGTGCGCGCCATCGGCGAGGGCAGGATCGAACTCAGCCACGGCCCGTTCCCGACCCTGGGCATGCCGGGCATGACGATGCGCTTCCCGCTCGCCGACCCCGCCCTTGCCGAGGGCCTGCGGGTCGGCGACCGCGTGCGGGTGTGGGTACGCTCCGACGCGGACGGACTCACTGTGGAACGGCTCGAACCCTTGGCCGACCCCGCGACCGGGCCACAGGAGACACGGCCATGATCGCGCGCCTCATCCACGCCTCCATCGCCAATCGCGTGCTGGTGTTGATGGCCGCCGCGCTGTTGGCCGGCGCCGGTCTGTGGTCGCTGCGGCACACCCCGCTGGACGCGCTGCCGGACCTGTCCGACACCCAGGTCATCGTGCGCACCCAGTGGCCGGGCCAGACCCCGCGCATTGTCGAGGACCAGGTCACTTATCCGCTGACCACGACGATGCTGTCGGTGCCCGGAGTCACCGCGGTGCGCGGTTTCTCGTTCTTCGGCGATTCCTACGTCTACGTCCTGTTCGACGATGACACCGATCTGTACTGGGCGCGTTCGCGGGTGCTGGAATACCTGAGCCAGGTGCGCGACCGGCTGCCGGCCGACGTCAGCCCCGCGCTCGGCCCCGACGCCACCGGCCTGGGCTGGATCTACGAGTACGCGCTGGTCGACCGCAGCGGCCGCCACGACCTCGGGCAGCTGCGCGCCCTGCAGGACTGGTTCCTGCGCTACGAGCTGAAGACCGTGCCCGACGTGGCCGAGGTCGCCAGCGTGGGCGGGATGGTGCCGGCCTGGCAGATCGTGCCCGACCCGCAGGCGCTGGCGGCGCGCGGCCTGACCGTGCAGCGGCTGGTCGATGCGATCGGCGCTGCCAACGGCGCCACCGGCGGCTCGGTGATCGAACAGGGCGAGGCCGAACTGATGGTGCGCAGCGAGGGCTATCTGCGCGCGCGTGAGGATTTCGAGCAGGTGCCGGTGACCAGCGCCGACGGTATCCCGGTGCTGCTGGGCGAGGTGGCGACGGTCACGCGCGGCCCGGCGTTCCGCCGCGGCATCGCCGAACTCGACGGCGAGGGCGAGGTCGCCGGCGGCGTGATCGTGCTGCGCACCGGCAAGGATGCGCTACGCGCGATCGAAGGCGTCAAGCAGCGGCTGCGGGATCTGCAGGCCGGCCTGCCCGAAGGCGTGGAGATCGTGCCGGTCTACGACCGCTCCGAGCTGATCCACGAGGCGGTGCGCAACCTGGCCGGCAAGCTCGGCGAGGAATTCCTGGTGGTGGCGCTGGTGTGCGTGCTGTTCCTGTGGCACCTGCGCTCGGCGCTGGTGGCGGTGGTGACCCTGCCGCTGGGCGTGCTGGCGGCATTCATCGTGATGCGCTGGCAGGGCATCACCGCCAACCTGCTGTCGCTGGGCGGCATCGCGATCGCCATCGGCGCGATGGTCGATGCGGCGGTGGTGATGATCGAGAACGCCCACAAGCACCTGGAAGCCTGGCGTGCGGCGCATGGCGGACGCGAACCCCGCGGAAACGAACGCTGGGGGCTGATGGCGCAGGCCTCGGCCGAGGTCGGTCCGGCGCTGTTCGCCAGCCTGCTGGTGATCACCCTGTCGTTCGTGCCGGTATTCGCGCTGCAGGCGCAGGAAGGCCGGCTGTTCGCGCCGCTGGCCTACACCAAGACCTATGCGATGGCCGCCGCCGCCGGGCTGTCGGTGACCCTGGTGCCGGTGCTGATGGGCTATCTGATCCGAGGTCGCATCCGTCCCGAGCACGCCAACCCGGTCAACCGTGCGCTGATCGCCGGCTACCGGCCGCTGCTGGAACGGGTGCTGCGCCATCCGCGACTAACCCTGGGCCTGAGCGCCGCCCTGCTGCTGCTCACCGCGATCCCCTACGCGCGCATCGGCAGCGAGTTCATGCCGCCGCTGGACGAAGGCAGCCTGTTGTACATGCCGACCGCACTGCCGGGGCTGTCGGCCGGCAAGTCCGGTCAGTTGCTGCAACTGTCCGATCGCATGATCAAGTCCGTGCCCGAGGTCGAGCACGTGTTCGGCAAGGCCGGCCGCGCCGACACCGCCACCGACCCGGCGCCGATCGAGATGTTCGAGACCACGGTGACGTTCAAGCCGCGCGAGCAGTGGCGTCCGGGCATGACCCCGCAGAAACTGCGCGAAGAACTGGACGCGGCGGTGAAGGTGCCGGGCCTGACCAACCTGTGGGTGCCGCCGATCCGCAACCGCATCGACATGATCAGCACCGGCATCAAGAGCCCGATCGGGATCAAGGTGTCGGGGCCCGACATCCAGGTCATCGAGCGCCTGGGCGGTGAGATCGAGCGCGTCGCCAGGACCGTTCCCGGGGTGAGCTCGGCGCTGGCCGAGCGGGTCGGCGGCGGGCGCTATGTCGATGTGCGCATCCGCCCCGCCGTCGCGGCGCGCTACGGCCTGGACCAGGCCGGGCTGCAGCGGTTGATCGCGACCGTGGTCGGCGGCGAACCGATCGGCGAGACCGTCGACGGACGCGAACGCTATCCGATCGTGCTGCGCTACCCGCGCGGACAGCGCGATTCGCTGGCGGCGCTGGCGCAACTGCCGCTGGTCGCGCCGGACGGCGTGCAGCTGACCCTGGGCCAGGTTGCCGAGCTGTCGCTGAGCGCCGGTCCGCCGATGCTCAAGAGCGACAACGGCCGCCTGGTCGGCTACGTCTACGTCGATGTCGCCGGCCACGACCTGGGCTCGGTGGTGGAGGCGCTGCAGCGGCGCATCGCCGATACGGTCGCGCTGCCGCCGGGCTATGCCGTCGCCTGGTCCGGCCAGTACGAATACCTGCAGCGCGCGATCGCACGGCTGCAATGGGTGGTGCCGGCGGCGCTGGCGATCATCTTCGTGCTGATCTGGACGGTGTTCCGGCGCTTCGGCGAGGTCGCGATCATCCTGCTCAGCCTGCCGCTGGCCCTGGTAGGCGGACTGTGGCTGATCTGGCTGCTCGGCCATGCGATGTCGGTGGCGACGATGGTCGGTTTCATCGCCCTGGGCGGGGTCGCCGCCGAGTTCGGCGTGATCATGCTGCTGTACCTGCGCCAGGCCTGGGAGCGACGGCTGGCGGCCGGCGAGCCGGCGACCGTGGCCACCCTCGAGGCGGCGATCCGCGAGGGCGCGGTGCTGCGGGTGCGACCGAAGGCGATGACCGTCGCGGTGATCCTGGCCGGCCTGTTGCCGCTGTTCGTCGGCAGCGGTGCCGGCTCGGAGGTGATGCAGCGGATCGCCGCGCCGATGATCGGCGGCATGCTGACCGCACCGCTGCTGTCGATGCTGGTGATCCCGGCCGCCTACCGGCTGCTGCGCGGGCGCGCGCTGGCATCGGAGGCGCCCGCCTCCCCGGACCCGGCTCGGGCGCGGTAAAGCCTGGCGCACGAAGCCCGACCGCCGGGAGTCCGGCCGCGCACCTGCGGTCGGCCCCGGCGTCACCGGTTCGTGACGCCTCCTTCACCTCGCTGTCGGCCCGCCAACGAAGGCGGCGCAACCTGTCCTGTCCAACAGGAACGCGCCGTTGGCGATGAATGGCCCCAGCCATCGCCTTCAACCGCCATCGGACGCATGTGTCCGTTCCGTTAACCGGGGCCACTGACAACGCCGGTCATGTTCGTGCCAGGGAGAAGGCAGCTGTTCACACCATTCAAGGAGAGAAATCATGGCCACCAAGGCAGCGCGAACGCGCAAACAGGACAGACCCGCCGCACCGGTGCGGGTTTCGGTACACGACAGCAACGGCTCGCCCTGGAACAAGAAGGCCGAGGTCGAGCTGACCAGCGGCAAGACCCGGATCGCACTCGAGCGGGTCAAGGACACCGCCACCTTCGAGGGCCAGGTCGCGCCCGGCAGCTACCGGTTGCAGGTCAAGGCGACCGGCATGGTCGCGCCCGAGCGCACCATCGCCGTTGCGCCGACCGGCAAGACCGCGAGCGTCTACCTGGGCAAGCGCGGCTGGCCGTTCTACCGCTATGGCGAGAACGTGGTGCCGTTCGAGCCGCGCGAGGATCTGATCGCGGTCGGCTTCGACTCGCGCGCCCCCGACCCGAAACGCGGCCGTGAACTGTTCAACGAGGTCGTCAAGAAGCTGGGCCTCAAGCCGGTCGAGCTGAAGACCGAGGAAGAGACCCATCCGTCGATGGCCGCCGGCGGCGCGATCTGGCTGTTCCAGCTGGGCGCGCGCGGCGACCGTGCCAGGACCGAGGCCGGCCTGCGCCGCATGCTCGGCGAGGACGCGCGCATCGGCATGCCGATCGACCTCACCCGGCGCCAGGTCAAGGTGCTGGACCGGCGCTTCGTCGTCCGCTTCCGCGACCACCTGCGCCCGCAGGACATCGAGGCGCTGGTGGAGAAGGCCAAGGCGCGCATCCTGCGCGGCTTCCTGCAGGCCGGCAACGCGCGTCTGATCGAGTTCGGCGGCGGCGCCTACCAGGAGCACCTCAAGATCATCGAGGCATGGCATGAGCAGGGCCTGCTGGTCTACGGCGAACCCGACCTGATCGCCGAGATCGTCGACGACGCCTTCCCGGCCGACCCGCCGGACGACCCGACCTACGCCAGCCAGGCCAACCTGACCCTGCAGAACGTCGACGACGCCTGGCAGTTCCTCAACGGCATCTCGGCCAACCTCACCCTTGGCAGTCCGGCGGTGTATGTCGCCACGCTCGACCGCGGCATCGACACCGACCATCCCGACATCGGCGGCAACCTGACCGACGGTACCGCGCAGCTGGCGCAGTGCTACGACTTCGAAGGCCTGCGGCCGTGCACCACGCCCGGCTACACCCCCGACACCTCGCACGGCATGGGCGTCTACGGCATCGTCGCGGCGCGGACCGACAACGCCAACGACATCGCCGGCATCGCCCCGAACACGCACCAGATCGGCCTGGAGCGTCCGCTCGCGCTGGGCGGCGTCAACTATGCCGACGCGCTGCTATGGGCGGCCGGCTTCACCACCGGCAACACCTCGACCGGCTGGCCGGCCGAGCCGATCAACCCGGCGGCCGACATCATCAGCTGCTCGCATGGCGTCAACGGTCTGGCGCTGTCGGGGCTGATGGACGACACCCTGACCTTCCTGTCGGTCTACGGTCGCGGCGGCAAGGGCACGCTGATGATCTACTCCGCCGGCAACAACGCCACCCCGCAGCAGATCACCGGCTACCGGGTATGGGCCGCGCATCCGCGCACCCTGGCGATCAGCAATTCCAACCAGCCCGACGGCATGGGCGTGGAGCGGCTCAACAACACCTCCAACTTCGGTCCTGAGATCGACATCTGCGCCCAGGGCAACGGCGCGCCTTCGCTCAACCACACCGGCGGCGAGCAGACCTTCGGCGGCACCTCGGCGGCGGCGCCCACGGTCGCCGCGGCCGCCGCGCTGATGCTGTCGGTCGAGCCCGACCTGACCTGGGTCGACCTGCGCGACCTGTTGCGCAACACCGCGGTGGTCATCGACGGCGCCAATGCCGACCCGGTCGGACAATGGTCCGGAGGCTTCAGCTGGTGGTACGGCTTCGGCCGCCTGGACGTCAATGCCGCCGTGCAGGGCGCCAACGCCTTCGACCCGGGCACCGTCAACCTGGTCGTCCGCGACAATCTCGCCGACGACGGCAGCCTGGTCCCGACCGGCGGCACCTTCTGGCGCAGCCCGGACCTGTGGGTGCGCCAGGACAACCCGGCGACCGATCCGATCGGCGATCCGGCCTACGGCGCCAATCCACCCAACCAGCCGGCCGATGCCGGCACCGACAACTGGGTGCGCGTGCGCGTGCGCAATGCCGGCAGCGCCAACTCGGCCAATGCCTTCGTCCGCGTCTACCTGACCCACTTCGCCGGCACCCAGTTCGTCTACCCCGGCGACTACATTCCCTCGATCAACTCCGGCGATCCGATTCCCAGCCCGCTGGTGCAGGGCACCTACCTGCTCGGCGAGCAAGCGATCGCCTCGCTGGCGGCCGGCGCCACCACCATCCTCGACTTCCCGTGGCCGGCCGCGCTGGTGCCGCCGGAGTTCGTCGGCGGCACCCGCTGGCACCCCTGCCTGCTGGCCGAGGTCTCGCCGCATACCGGGCCGACGCCGTCCGGGAACCTGGTCGTCGACAACACCAACCTGGCCCAGCGCAACGTCACCGTCGACTACTCCGACGACGACGGCGCCGAGCACGAGATGACCGGCATGATCGGCGCCGAGTCCGACGACAGCCGCATCCGCCGCATCGTGGTGGCGCGCGGCAACCTGCCGAAGCGGGCCAGGATCTGGGTGCGCTTCCTCGACCCCAAGGTCGAGCGGGCGGTGATCCGGGCGCTGGGCGACGCCGCGAAGCGGCCGGTACCGCCGCAGGACGGCCACGAGTCGTGCTGCTGCGCGCCCGCGGACCGGCGACCGCCCGCGTCCGACGTGCGGGTGGAAACCGTCGACGGCCGCAAGCGCTTCCTGCTGGGCTCCGGATCGAGGTTGATCCTCGACGTGCCGATGGTCGGCGGCATGCTTACGCCGGTGGTGCTGGGCGCGCAGTTGCCGAAGGGCACGCTGTCCGGCGCCCGCGAGGTGGCCCTGATCGAGCAGGACACCGACGGCCGGTCGCTGGGCGCGTTCTCGCTGGAATTGCGCAAGCGCCAGTAAAGCTCTGAACACCTCCCTCTCCCCCGACCTCGTCGGGGGAGAGCGGAGCGATCGGAGATTCCATCGTCGCGTCGCCGCCGCGGTCGCCACGCGTGGCCGCGGCGCATCGGCGCCACCCCACAAGGAGCGTGTCATGGGTTACTTCGCCTGCAGGATCGCGGCCACCGCCGCCAACAGGGCGCTGCTGGAAGCGCTCGACCATCAGGGCCGGATCGTATTCGACCACTACCACGAGGCCGACGGCTGGCTGATGCTGGCGCTGAACTCGCGTGAGCTGGAAGTCGCCAAGCAGTACGACCTCGACCCGGAGATCACCGAGGACCTGGAACAGACCGCCGCGCTGCGTCGTGAAGAGCGCGCCAGCGTGCACGACGATAGCGACGACGCGCCAGTCACCGGCTTCGTCGACAGCTATCTGGACGCCGGCGCCGTCGCCGCGCGGATCGCCGCGCTGGCGGCGGAATTCCCGGCCCTGTGCCAGCTCATCACCCTGCCCGAGAGCACCGAGGGCTACGACGGCTCGGTCGCCGCGCTGGCCGGCCCGTCCGCGGTGCAGCTGCTGCGGCTCAGCAACGATCCCTCGGACCGCTCGCGGCCGGCCTTGCTGCTGATCTGCGGCACCCATGCGCGGGAGTGGATCAATCCACTGATCGCGATCGAATTCGCCGAGCAGCTGCTGCGCAACCACGATCCCGCCAGCGTCGATCCGCAGGTGCAGGAGATCACCCGCATCCTGCAGCAGGGCGAAGTGCTGATCGTGCCGGTGATGAATCCCGACGGCCTCAACTTCTCCTTCCACGACGACGCCGGCTGGCGCAAGAACCGGCGCGCGAATCCGGGCGCGCCCGCCTGCCCGGGGGGCGACAACAACCGCAACTACGAGGTGTTCTTCGGCGAGGCCGGCGCTTCGTCCTCGGCCTGCTCCAACGCCTACCACGGCGCGTTCGCGTTCTCCGAACCGGAGAACCGCAACCTGAAGTTCATCGCCGAGAACTTCCCCAACATCCTGGTCGCTGTCGACTCGCATTCGCAGGGCGAGAAGATCTTCCGCCCGATCGCCAGCGGCGGCAGCTTCACCGGCAGCCTGCCGGTCGCGCCCGAGGACGAGCTGATCTACCAGCAGCTCGAAACCGCCGCCAACGCGGCGATCCAGGCCGTCAGCGGCAAGACCTACGCGACCGGCACCACCAGCAACCACGCCGGCACCTCGGACGAGTACTTCTTCTTCGCCCATCGCGCCTTCGCCTTCGACTTCGAGTGCGCGCTGGCGTTCCAGCCGCCGATCGACTCGGCCCTGGTCTCGGTCCAGGAAGTGGTGGCGGCGCTGCGGGCGCTGGCGATCAAGGCCGTGGATCTCGACGTGGCGGCGACGACGCCGGCGCGCATCGTCCAGGCCATCGACCGCACCGGCAGCATGGCCGCGTCCGGCTACGACGACGATGCCCGCGCCAACGCCAAGCGCTTCATCGACCTGATGTCGATCGGCGACAGCGTCGGTGTGGTCAGCTTCGCCGATCCTTCGCCGGACCCGGACGCCACGCCCCTGGCCGACCGCGCCCGCGTCGACCTCGCGCTGACACCGCTGTCCACCGCCAGCCTGATCCAGGCGCACGACGAGATCGACGCGCTCGCCTTCGCCGGCTGGACCTCGCTCGGCGCCGGGCTGCAGGCCGCGGCCGACCAGTTGGCCGCCGGCGCGACCGCCCGCGACGCCATCGTGCTGCTGTCGGACGGCTACGAGAACCGCGCGCCCTGGAGCGGCGATGTGCTCGCCACCCTGCGCGACGGCCTGCCGGTCCACACCATCGCCCTGGGCAGCCAGTCGGATATCCCGCTGCTGCAACACATCGCCAGCGAGACCGGCGGCAGCTTCCATCTCAGCCCCGATTCGCTGGAGCTGTACGAGATCTACAACCAGATCCGCGCCGACGCCTCGGACGATGATCTGGTGTTCAACGCCGCGGTATCGACACCGCAGGAAGACGATGACGGCGACGGCATGAGCCGGGTCCATGCGAGCCTGTCGCACGCCGCCCCTTCCCATCTGAACCTGGCCGGCCAGAACCGGGCCGGCGCCGGCTTCCGGGTCGAACCCGGGGTCAGTCGCCTGCTGCTCAGCCTCGCCAGTCCGACCGGCGCGCGCATCGGCAAGTTCACCCTGATCGACCCGTTCGGTCGGCGCCTGCGTCGCGGCGACTGGGGATACGAGGCCGCATCGCGGCCCGGCCACCTGACCCTGCGGGTGCTGCGGCCGGCGCCCGGACGCTGGCGTGTCGATGTCGGCGGATCGGAGCACTGCGTGCTGGGCGCCTTCGTGCGTTCGCCGTTGCAGGTGAGCTGCGTGCCGCGACTGGTGTGGGAGCGCAAGCGCCGCCTGGCGGTGCTGGACATATCGCTGGAGTCGCGCTTCGCCGGCGACGTGGAACTCGACGGCAGCGCGGTACTGACGCCGGTCGCGCCATGGCGCCCGGCCGCGGACCCGGCGTCGCTGGAGTGGCTCGACGTCGCCGGCTCGCGGTTGCGCTCGCATTGCGCACCGCCCGCGCCCCGGCGTTCGCCCTGCCGCTGCGGCGGCGGGATCAGCGGCCACCTGGAGCGATCACCAACCTGCGTGAGCCGCGGCGGCTTCCTGGACGGCAAGCCTTCGCGCGCCACCTACACATTGGCTTTCGCGCAACCGCTGGCGGCGGGCAGCTACGTCGCCGAACTCCGCCTCGAGGGCCGTTTCGCCCGCCATGGGCGCTTCGAGCGGGTGCTGCGCACCAGCGTGGTGGTGCCGCCGTACTGATGCGCGCCCGCGCTCCTGGGCATCGCCATACGCAGAACCCGCCTCGCGGCGGGTTCTCCATGACGGCACGCGCTGCGCCGCGCGCTCAGAGGATGTAGCGGCTCAGGTCCGGGTCCTGGACCAGCTCGCCCAGGTGCTGGTCGACGTAGGCGCGGTCGATGGTGACCGCCTGGCCGTCGCGGTCCGGGGCCTCGTAGCTGAGCACGTCGAGCAGGCGCTCGAGCACGGTGTGCAGGCGACGCGCACCGATGTTCTCCTGGCGCTCGTTGACGGTCGCGGCGATGTCGGCGAGACGGTCGACGGCGTCGTCGGTGAAACGCAGCTCGACGCCCTCGGTCTTCATCAGCTCGACGTACTGGATCGTCAGCGCCGCCCTGGGCTCGGTCAGGATGCGGACGAAGTCGTCCTTGCTCAACGCGCCCAGCTCGACCCGGATCGGGAAGCGGCCCTGCAACTCGGGAATCAGGTCGCTGGGCTTGGCCAGGTGGAACGCGCCGGAAGCGATGAACAGGATGTGGTCGGTCTTGACCGGACCGTACTTGGTGCTGACGGTCGAGCCCTCGACCAGCGGCAGCAGATCGCGCTGCACGCCCTCGCGGCTGACGTCGCCGCCGCTCATGCCGGCCTCGCTGCGCTTGGCGACCTTGTCGATCTCGTCGATGAAGACGATGCCGTGCTGTTCGCAGGCCTCGATCGCCGCCTCGCGCACCTCCTCCTCGTTGACCAGGCGGGCGGCCTCGTCCTCGACCAGCAGCTTGCGCGCGGCCTTGATCGGCAGGGTCTTCTTCTGGGTCTTGGTGCCGGCCATCTGCGAGAACATCTGCCGCAGCTGCTGGCCCATCTCCTCCATGCCCGGCGGCGCCATGATGTCGACGCCGCCGAGATTGACCGAAGCGTCGATCTCGATCTCACGCTCGTCGAGCTCGCCGGCACGCAGCTGTTTGCGCAACTTGGTCCGGGTCGCGTCGTCGGGCGCATTGCCCTGCGCGGACGGCTCGTCCTTCGCGGCATCGGCGATGTTGAAGCCGAACGAGGTCGCGTTGCCGCTTCGGCGCGGCAGCAGCGCATCGAGGATACGGTCCTCGGCGCGGTCCTCGGCCTGGGTACGCACGCGGTGCTTGGCCTGCTCGCGGTACAGCTTGACCGCGGTGTCGGCCAGATCGCGGACGATCTGCTCGACGTCCTTGCCGACATAGCCGACCTCGGTGAAGCGGGTCGCCTCGACCTTGACGAAGGGCGCGTTGGCGAGCGTCGCCAGGCGCCGCGCGATCTCGGTCTTGCCGACACCGGTCGGGCCGATCATCAGGATGTTCTTGGGCATGACCTCGTTGCGCAGCGCGTCGTCGAGCTGGGCGCGGCGCCAGCGGTTGCGCAGGGCGATCGCGACGGCGCGCTTGGCCTGGTGCTGGCCGACGATGTGGCGGTCCAGTTCCTGGACGATCTCCCTGGGGGTCATGGTGGCGCTGTTGTTATCGGTCATATGAACGCTTGAACGCTGTCGTGGGAGCGGCGTGAGCCGCGATGTGACAAAAGGGGAGCGAGGTCGCGCCTCGCGGACCGCCTACAGTTCTTCCACCACCACGTTGCGGTTGGTGTAGATGCAGACGTCGCCGGCGATGTTGATCGCCTCGGTGGCGATGGTGCGGGCGTCGAGCTGGGTGTGCGCGATCAGCGCGCGCGCGGCGGACAACGCGTACATGCCGCCGGAGCCGATCGCGATGATGCCGTCCTCCGGCTCGATCACGTCGCCGGTGCCGCTGATGACCAGCGAGGTCTCGCGGTCGGCGACCGCGAGCAGCGCCTCCAACTTGCCGAGGCGGCGCTCGGTGCGCCAGTCCTTGGCCATCTCGACCGCGGCCCGGGTCAGCTGGCCATGCTTCTCCAGCTTGGCCTCGAACAGCTCGAACAGGGTGAACGCGTCGGCGGCGGCGCCGGCGAAACCGGCCAACACCTGGCCGTCGCGGCCGAGCCGGCGCACCTTGCGCGCGTTGGCCTTCATCACCGTATGGCCGAGCGTGACCTGGCCGTCGCCGGCCACCGCGACGCGATCGTCGCGCCGCACCGACACGATGGTGGTGGCGTGGAAGACATTGGGGTTCTGGCTGGGATCCATGGAGCCTCCGGAAGCGATGACTCATGGGTGGGGGCGCGGCCGGCGGGTTCAAGTTCGAGCCGCCGCCGGCCGCTGCCGTGGGCGCGCCGGTTCAGCTCGCGGCCACCTGCGCGTCCGCATCGCCGGGACACGGCTGCGCGAGCCGTTCGCCGAGGTAATCGATCACCGCGCGCACCCGCGGCGCACGATCGGCGCCGGCGACCCAGACCATCTGCACGGTCGGCTGCGGCACCCGCCACTGCGGCAACACTTCGACCAGGTCGCCGGCGTCCAGCTCGGCGCCGATGACGAAGTCGGCCAGCAGCGCAATGCCGGCGCCGCCGATCACCGCCTCGCGCAGCGCGTCGGCATTGTTGGTCGCCAGCACCGGCTGCACCCTCACCGGGCGCTTGAGCCGGCCGCGCTGCAGCGTCCACAACGCACCGGACTGCAACGGCGCGAAACTCAGGCAGCGATGGCCGGCGAGGTCCTCAGGCCGTTGCAGCGACGGCGCCCGGTCGAGATAGCGTGGCGACGCGCACAGCAGGCGGCGGATCGGCGGCAGCCCGCGCGCGACCAGCCGCGAGTCGCTCAGCCGTCCGATCCGTACCGCGACATCGACGCGTTCGGCGACCAGATCGGCGTAGCCGTCGTCGAACACCACGTCGAGCTGGATTCGCGGATGCCGCTCCAGCAGTCCCGCCAGCAGCGGCGCGACCCGGCGCCGCCCATAGGTCGCCGGCAGATGCAGGCGCACCCGTCCGGCCGGCTCGGCATGCTGCGACGCCAACCCGGCATTGAGCCCGCCCAGGGCACTCTCGACCGCGCCGTAGTCGGCCAGCAGGGCCTCGCCCAGCGCGGTCAACGACACCTGCCGGGTCGAGCGCAGGAATACCGGCCCACCGACGGTCCGCTCCAGGCTGGCGATGCGCCGGCTCAGCACCGATGGCGTGCAACCGACCTCGGCCGCGGCGCGGGCGAAGCTCAGGTGGCGGGCGACTGCGGCGAAGCCGACGAGTTCGCGCAGCCGGGTGGGCGTCAGCATCGGAAATTCGTTCATATTCCGAATGAAACTAATTCACGATGATTCGATTATCGCGCCGAATGCAATCGATGACACTGCCCCCTCTCCCCCATCCGAGACGAGGTGCCTGATGACCGCAATCACCCGACGCGAGCTGCTTGGCGCGAGCCTGGCGGCGGCCGCCACCACCGCCACGCTCGCCACCGGCCTGGGCACCGCGCAGGCGGCATCGCCTCGGCACGCGGGCCGCGGACGGCTGGCCGGCAAGGTCGCGATCATCACCGGCGCGACCTCCGGGATCGGTCGTTCCGCCGCGTTCGCGTTCGCCCGCGAGGGCGCCAGCGTCGGCTTCTGCGGCCGCCGCAAAGCGCTCGGCCGCGAAGTCGAGGCGGCGATACGCGCCGAGGGTGGCAAGGCGATGTTCATGCGTGCCGATGTCACCGTGCCCGAACAGGTGCGCGACTTCGTCGATGCGGTCGCCGACCACTACGGCGGCCTGCACGTCGCGTTCAACAACGCCGGCATCACCGGCCGCTTCCAGCCATTGCACGAGCTGGACCTGGACACCTGGGACCGGATCAACGCGACCAACACCCGCGGCGTGTTCGTATCGATGAAGCATCAGATCCCGCACATGCTGCGCAGCGGCGGCGGCAGCATCATCCTGACCTCGTCGCTGCACGAGCGCAGCACCCGTCCCGGCGCCGGCGCCTACGCGACCAGCAAGCGCGCACTGATGGGCCTGGCCCAGGCGGCGGCGCTGGACTACGGCGCCCGCGGCATCCGCGCCAACGTGATCGCGCCGGGCATCATCGACACGCCGCTGTTCCGCGGCGCCACCGGTGCGTCGCCGGAGATGGTCGAGCAGTCGCGGCAGAAGGTCGACGCGTTCAAGCGGATCGGCACGCCGGAGGAGATCGCCGACGTGGCGCTGTGGCTGGCCAGCGACGAGAGCCGCTACATGACCGGTTCCTCGGTGCTCGCCGATGGCGGCGTACTGGCCGGACTGTAGCCGCGCTCAGCCCTTGCGCTTGGCCCGCGGATGGGCGCCGTCGTAGACCCGGGCCAGGTGCTGGTAGTCGAGGTGGGTGTAGATCTGGGTGGTGGCGATATCGGCGTGGCCGAGCAGTTCCTGCACTCCGCGCAGATCGCCGGACGACTCCAGGATGTGGCTGGCGAAGGAGTGCCGCAGCAGGTGCGGGTGGACGCGCTTGAACAGCCCCTGCCGCTGGGCCAGTTTTTGCAGGCGCAGCTGCACCGCGCGCGGGGTGATCGGGCCGTTGCGACCGGGGAACACCGGCGCGTCGTTGCCGGCGCCGGTCGAGGCGCGCCACTCGGCCAGGGCCGCGCGCGCATGCGAGCCCAGCGGCACGCTGCGCTGCTTGTTGCCCTTGCCGGTCACGTGCACCAGCGCATCGGCCAGGTCGAGGTCGCGCCAGCGCAGCGCGCACAGTTCCGACAGGCGCAGACCCGAGGAGTAGAACAGTTCCAGCAGGGCGCGGTCGCGCAGACCCAGCGGCACGTCGGTCGGCACCTCGACCAGGGCCTTGGCCTCGTCCGGATCGAGCACCTGCGGCAGCTTGCGCGGCGCCTTCGGTGCGCGGATCGCGGCGGCGGGACTGGCGGCGATGCGGCCCTGCTTGAGCAGCCAGGCATAGAAGCTGCGGCAGGCCGACAGCCGCCGCTGCAGGCTCTTGGGCGACAGCCCGCGACGGTGCTCGGAGGCGACGAAACCGCGCAGTTGCTCGGCATGCAGATCCAGGACCTGCAACGACTGGGCGTCGGCCCAGTTGCGCAGCGCGTCGAGGTCGCGGCGGTAGGCATCCAGCGTGTGCGCGGACATTTGCCGTTCCACCTGCAGGTGGGCCAGGAATTCTTCGATCATGCGCGTTCCCATCCACGTCCAGCGTAGCGCGGAAGCCGACACCGCGCACGGGTCCGGCGGGCGTGGCGTGAGCCGCGATCCCCGCGCCTTCCCAGGAACGCCCCATCGCGGCTCACGCCGCTCCTACAGGATGAAGGCATGTGGCATGTGGCATGTGGCATGTGGCATGTGGCATGTGGCCAGCCCCCTGAGTCAGGGGGCGATTCGCGCGTAGCGCGAATTGGGGGTGTGGAAGCGCAACGGCGGGGCCCAGGGTTTGCGCAGCAAACTTTGGGGATTCCCTGGCGCAGCCCCGGGGATCACAGCTTGCGCAGCGCCTACGGGCGTGCAGACCTTGCCGATGCTGCGTAGGAGCGGCGTGAGCCGCGACCGGCAGCCGATCGGCGGGATCGGCGGTCCACTAGCGATCGAAGCGCTGCAGGGCGGTGGTCAGCGCCTCGCCCATCATCCGCAGGAACAGGGTGCCCATGCCGGGATAGAAACGGTTGGGGTCGCGGCTGCCGACCGCGACCAGGCCGACGCCCGGCAGCGGCAGCAAGGCGCTGGACTGCACTTCGTCGACCCGCGCGCCGTACAGCAATGCGCTCTTTTCCGGTTGCAGGCGCCCGCAGATCGGCTCGCCATCGGCCAGGCAGTCGCGGAACGGGGCCAGCGCCTCGTCGTCGGCGGCGATGACCTGCAGCCAGTCGGCCGCGTCCAGGCCGGCCACCGGTTCGAGCATGACCAGGCGCACGATGTCGCCGTTGAACTCCTCGGCCAGGGTCGCGGTCATCGCCTGCAGGGTGCCGGCGGCGTTGTCCTGGCGCATCAGTGCCAGCGCCAGCTGATGGGTGCGCACGGCCAGGCGCTCGTTCTCCTGCGCATTGGCGAACAGGTCCTGCAGGCGCCGCGACAGTTCGCGGTTCTTGTCGCGCAGCACTTCCAGCTGGTAGCTGGCCAGCGACGCCGCCGAGCCCTCGTCGCGCGGCACCACCAGGCTCAGCGCGAGGTCGGGAAACTGCTGCAGGAAGCGCGGATGCCGGCGCAACCAGGCCGCGACTTCGTGCGCGCCGAGCTTTTCCTGGAGGTCATTCATTTCGCCACTCTCCTTCGTAAACGAATGCGGTCGGGCCGGTCATGGCCATGGGCGCGTCGTCGTCCGGCCACTCGATCAGCAGCTCGCCGCCCGGCAGCACGATCGTCGCACGCCGGCCGATCGCACCGCGCTTCATCAACACCGCCGCCGCCGCGCAGGCGCCGCTGCCGCAGGCCAGGGTCTCGCCGACGCCGCGTTCGTACACGCGCAGGCGCACCCGGTCGCGCGCCACGACCTGGGCGAAACCGACATTGACCGACTCGGGGAACACGCCGTCGCGTTGCAGGGCCGGGCCGATGCGCTCGACCGGCACGCTGTCCAGATCGTCGACTTCGATCAGCGCATGCGGATTGCCCATCGAAACCGCACCGAACCGCGGCAACGATGCGTCGCCGGCGGCATAGGGGTCCTGCGGCCGCTCGAACCCGTGCATCGGGATCCGCAGCGGGTCGAAATCGGGCACGCCCATCGCGATGCGGTAACGGTCCTCGCCGACCCGCTCGACCGCGTGGCGGCCGGCCGGGCTGTCGAGCCGGAAGCGGTCGCCGCCAGCGGCGCCATCACGCACCAGCCAGGCAGCGATGCAACGCGCGCCGTTGCCGCACTGCTGCGAACGCGAACCGTCGGCATTCCAGATGCCGTAGGCGGCGACCGCGCCTTCCGACAGCGGGTCCTCGACGGTCAGGATCTGGTCGCAGCCGACACCGAGATGACGGTCGGCCAGCCGGCGGCACAGCTCGGGCCCGGGCGGGGCCTGGCCACCGCGCAGGTCGAGCACGACGAAGTCGTTGCCGGCCCCGTGCATCTTGCTGAAATGCACGACGCCGGCGGGCGCCGCGTGCGCGGGCGCGCTCATTCCGCGCCCGGCCCCTCGTCGTCGCCAGTGTCCTCGACGTCGGGATCGGACGGCGGCGCCGCCTCGCCGGCATCCCCGACACCCGGATCGGGCTCGGACGCGGCGTCGACGGGCACCTCGATCGGCATGTCGGCCGGTGCCTGGACCAGCGGCCCCTTGTTGCCGCAGGCGGTCATCGCCAGCGACAGCAGGAGCAGGGAAAGTGCGGTGCGTGCGTTCATGGCCGCAGTGTAGCCCGCGTGCCGCGGAGTGCGAAGCTCAGCGGTCGGACAGCGGTTCAGCCGGGGGTTCGGGCCGCCGCCACAGCCAGGTGGCGACCACGGCCATGATGGCGGTGCCGGTCGCGGCCATCCAGACCTTCGGCGCGGTCAGGAACATGATCACCGCGCAGGCCGACATCATCACCGTCGCCAGCCACTTGGCGCGGCGGCTGACTGCGCCATGCGCCTGCCAGTCGCGGATCATCGGTCCGAACTGGCGGTGGGCGAGCAGCCAGCGGTGCAGGCGCTCGGAGCCGCGCGCGGCGGCGAACGCCGACAGCAGCACGAACGGCACCGTCGGCAGGCCGGGCACGACGATGCCGATCACGCCCAGGCCGAGCGCGGCATAGGCCAGCAACCACCAGGCCCAGCGGAAGCGTGTCGGCCGCGGCACGGAGTCCATCGTCAGTCGAGCGGAGGCGGCGCGAAGGCCTTGCGCAGCGCCGCCAGTGCCGCGGGGTGATAGATGGTGTGGTGGTGCTCGTCCGGCATCGGCGCGTACTCCACCCCGATTCCGGCGACGTCGGACAGCGCCCCGGCCAGCGCCGCGGTCGGGGTGGCGATGCCGGTCTCGTCGCTGCTGGCCAGGAACAGCCGCTCGGTCGCCACCGGCTCACGCTCGCGCAGGCGCGCGGGCACAGCCTCGACCAGATGCCCGCCGTTCCACCACAGGCTGGGATCGATCGCGATCCAGATGTCGAACAGTTCCGGCGCCTCGGCCAGGCTCTCGACCACGAACAGGCCCGCCAGCGACTCGCCGATGATCGCGGTCTCCCCGTTCACCGCATAGCGGTCGCCGATCCGCGGCATCAGCTCGTCGGCGATGAACTCGCGGAACGCCGCCGAGCCGCCGAGCCGCGGCGCGATCTCGCGGTCGGCCGGGATCCGCGACGGCCCGGTCATGTCGCGACGGCGATCGGTGTTCTCGATGCCGACCAGCATCACCGGATGCATGGTGCCGTTCATCGAACCGATCTGGACCAGACCGGCGATGTGTAGGAAGTCCTCGCCGATGCCGCCGTCGGGCATGTACAGCACCGGCAACGGCTTGTCGCCGTCGACATCGGGACGGTAGACATTGATCCGGCGCGCCTCGCCCAGGACCTCGCTGTCGATGACGAAGGTCTCGCCGATCGCCAGCGGCTGTGCCGGCGCCGGCTCGCCTGCGCGGGCGGACGGCGCGGTGGCCAACAGGGCCGGCGTCATCGCCAGCCCCAGCAGTGCCATCAGCGCCGACGCCCGCAACCGCATCAGCGTGCCGCCTCGGCCTTCACGCCGAGCTGGTCGAGCATGAAGGCGTACATCTCCGCGCGCTCGCGGTAGCGGCGGAAGCGGCCGGACTTGCCGCCGTGGCCGGCTTCCATGTTGGTGCGGAACACGACGGTGTTGTCCGAGGTATCCAGGTCGCGCAGCCGCGCCACGTACTTGGCCGGCTCCCAGTACTGCACCTGCGAGTCCCACAGGCCGGTGCCGACGAACATCGCCGGGTAGGCCTGGGCCTTGAGGTTGTCGTAGGGCGAGTACGACAGCATGTAATCGTAGTAGTCCTTCTGCTCCGGATTGCCCCACTCGTCGTACTCGTTGGTGGTCAGCGGGATGCTGGGGTCCAGCATCGTGGTGACCACGTCGACGAACGGCACCTGCGACAGGATCACGTGGTAGGTGTCCGGCGCCATGTTGGCGATCGCGCCCATCAGCAGGCCGCCGGCGCTGCCGCCATAGGCGGCGACGCGGTCGGGCGCGGCGTACTTGTGCTCGACCAGGAAGCGGGTGACGTCGATGAAGTCGGTGAAGGTGTTCTTCTTGTTGAACAGCTTGCCGTCGTCGTACCAGGCGCGGCCCATCTCCTGGCCGCCGCGGATATGGGCGATCGCATAGACCATGCCACGGTCGAGCAGGCTGACCACGGTGCTGTTGAAGCCCGGGTCGGTCGAGGAGCCATAGCTGCCGTAGGCGTACTGCAGCAGCGCCGCGCTGCCGTCGCGCTGGAAGCCCTTGCGGTAGACCAGCGACACCGGCACCCGGGTGCCGTCGCGGGCGGTCGCCCACAGGCGCTCGGTCACGTACTGGTCGGGGTCGTAGCCGATCACCGGATCGCGCTTGAGCAGGCGGCGCTCGCCGGTGCGCACGTTGAGCTCGTAGACGGTGCCCGGGGTGGTCATCGAGGTGTACTCGTAGCGCACCAGCTCGGTGTCCGGCTCGGCATTGGCGGCCAGGCCCATCGAGTAGGCCGGCTCGTCGGCCTTCACGTACTCCTCCTCGCCGGCCTGGCCGGGGGCGCCGCGGACGATCCGCAGCCGCTCCAGGCCCTCGGAGCGCTCGCCGATCACGGTGAAGCCGTCGAACAGCTCGATACCGTCGATGAACACGTCGTCGCGGTGCGCGATCCAGTCCTTCCAGTCCTTGCGCGAGGTGCTGCCGGTGGGCGCGGTGACCACCTTGAAGTTCTTCGCGCCGTCGGCATTGGTCACGATCACCCAGCGGCCGTCGTGGTGATCGGCGTCGTATTCGACGTCGCGCTCGCGCGGCGCCAGCACGGCGAACTCGCCCGGCGCCGCGGCCGGGGTGCAGCGCAGCTCGCTCGACACCGTGCTCTGCACGCCGATGCAGATGAACTGCTCGTCGCGGGTCTTGCCGATGCCCATGTAGAAGCTGTCGTCGTGCTCCTCGTAGACCAGCACGTCGTCGGCGACCGGGGTGCCGAGCACGTGCTTCTTGACTCGCACGGTGAGCAGGGTCTCGGGATCGTTCTCGACATAGAACAGGGTGCGGTTGTCGTCGGCCCAGACCAGGTTCGCCGACACGCCCTTGATCTGGTCCGGATACAGCTCGCCGGTCTCCAGGTCGCGGAAGCGCACGGTGTACTGGCGGCGGCCGTTGAGGTCCTCGGCATAGGCGAGCACCTTGTCGTCGCGGGTCACTTCCCAGTCGCCGACGTTGTAGTAGTCCTTGCCGGCGGCCAGCGCGTTGACGTCGAGCAGGACCTGCTCGCCGGCAAAATCGCCGCCATCGTTGGCCTTCTGGATCGACAGCGCATCGATGCCGCCGGCGTCGCGGCGACGGCCGTAGACCGGGTAGTCCTGGCCGGTCGCGAAACGGGTGTAGTACCACCAGCCGTGCTTGCGGTACGGGACCGAGCTGTCGTCCTGCTTGATGCGGCCGACGATCTCCTCGTACAGCGTGTCCTCCAGCGGCTTGAGCGGCGCCATCACCTTGTCGGCGTAGGCGTTCTCGGCCTGCAGGTAGGCCAGCATCGCCTTGTCCTCGCGCTCATCGTCGCGCAGCCAGTAGTACTCGTCCTGGCGCTCGGCCCCGTGCGGCGCCTTGACCACGTGCGGGCGCTGGTCGACATCGGGCGGAGCCGCCGGATCGGCGGAGGCGACGTTGGGAGCGGCGGTGGAAAGACTCATCAGCAGGGCGGCCAGCAGCAGGGAAGGTTTCATGGATGGGGTCCGGATACGGATTTCGCAACAGAGGGCGAAGGTAACCGGTCTCGCGGCGGACCACATATGTCCATAGGCATGGCCAGCGGGCGGCCAGGTCGGCCTTCTTCAGAACCAGGCCGTCTCGATCCGGATCGGTGAATCGGCTCCTGGGCATGTCCGTCCTCTCAGGTTGACGGACTTTACTCAGATTCGGCTGGTACGGCTCAGTGGGGGCAGGTCAGGTGAACTGCATAGCACCCCGCTCCAGGCGCTGGTTAGTTACCACCGTCCTTTGCCAGTGTCCACAAACAACAAGCCCGCCGGACGGCAGGATTAGCCTCACTCGACAGGCCTTATTCACAAACAGGAATTTGCGCACCATCACCCGTACTCCAGCTCGGTGAAGCACGCTTGTATAGCACTTCGGAGTCTGACCCTGTGTGACTGACCTGACCATCCATATATTTAATCCTAAGACGGCCATTCGACAGCATTTCCAACATGAAGAAATCGCCATCCTCTGACTTAACCTCAGCATCAACATGGCTATCGTTTGAGTGTCCAACAGAGAGCAATGCGGGCCGGGTTGGCACACCTTCGTATCGCTGCGCCAGCAACCACATCCCATCCCCATCTGGAACGAATGAAACCTCCATCCCTAATAAATCACCGCTTTCGTTGTGCCTGCAAACGCTGGAGAACGTACCTGTGAAGTCAATATTAGACTCCGCGCGTGTAACGTTCGCCATGGCAACAGTGACTAGCATGCAGGTAGCCACAATAGTCTCTCGAAGAAAAATCATAATTAATTCCCTCCAGCCTGTAGCAATTCCACCTGACGACTTGCCTCATCTATCAGCTTGCTGCGATCGCCCCCAGGGTCACGAAAAAAATGTGGCGGGTCAGGTGTCCTAAAATTCCCACCCCAGCTAAGCCCTGCTTTTGTTGCCGCATCTCTCAAAATTGTCCTTTGCTGATCGCCCGTCAGGCCTCCGGGAATATTACGCAATGATGAATAATTCACATCAACTGCAAACCCAGCCGAATGCAGACTCAGGCGCGCAGGAGTTATTGCACTTGGATCCCCTCTTAGGGAGTCCTGCCTATCTTGCGCACGGAATGCAGAATTAAACTTTATTTTTACTCCTTGTCTGGCAGCATCCTGTTTCCAGGTATCTACTCGATCCGCAAAACCGGAGTCGAGAAATGAATTTCCGAGGCCCGGCAATGTCACACGCTTCATATCTGGAACTCTTTTATTCCTTGGCATGTTATCGCCGGCACGTATGCTAGGCGGCCCTACGCGGAAGCCTGTCCCTGGACTGGTGAAGTTACTGAAATGGGAACCTAACGAATCCCAATCCCTGCGGCCATCTGGATCAGTAAACCTATAGGGATTATTGCTCCCATACCGATACCGATTGAACTGCCCGACCGGGCTGCCGTATGGCGTCACCGGGTCCGCTGACAGGAACCGCCCGATATCGTCGTCATAGTAGCGCTGCTGGGCGTAGACCAGGCCGGTGGCGGCGTCGAACACGTG
>NZ_VICD02000036.1 GCF_006546735.2 Marilutibacter maris
GCCTCGGCCAGGGCGTGCTGGATGCGGGTGGCCTCGGCGTGGCTGCGCACCAGCACCGCGATGTCGGCCGGACGCACCGGGCGGCCGTCGATCCGGGCGCGACCGGCGCGGCCGTCGGACAGCACCGCGTGGATCGCGGCGGCGCAGGCCTGCGTCGCCTGCCTGCGGGACTGCTCGACATCCCAGGGCCTGGGCTTGCCCTTGGCGTCGTACTCGCCGCTGGGCGGCGCCTGCCAGAGCGTCAGCGCCGGGGCGGCGGCGCCGTCGCGCAGGAAGTCCCCGTCGCCGCGCTGGCCGCCGGGGACGATCGGGTGGAAGGCGATGCGCGGATCGACGAAGGCACCGCTGCCGGCCGCGGCGTACAGCGCGTCGATCGCCGCCAGCAGCGCCGGTCGCGAACGGAAGTTCTGCGCCAGCGCGGGCGCCTGCTCGGCACTGCCGCGCGCATGCAGATAGGTATGCACGTCGCCGCCGCGGAAGCCGTAGATGGCCTGCTTGGGGTCGCCGATCAGGAACAGCGCGGGGTCGGCACTGGCGCGGCCGAACACGCGGTCGAAGATCCGCCACTGGCGCGCATCCGTGTCCTGGAACTCGTCGACCAGGGCGACCCGGTACTGCGCCCGCAGGCGGCTGGCGAGCAGGTCGCCGCGCGCGTCGTCGGCGAGGGCGTCGGCGACGCCGTCGATCAGGTCGTCGTAGGTCTGCACCCGGCGCTGCTGCTTGAGGGTGCGCAACCGCGCATGGGCGTCGTCGCGCAGGCAGTGCAGCGCGGCGGCACGGCGCCGCGCCGACAGCGCGGTCGATGCCTCCATCGCATCGAGATACGCCGACACCGCGGCGCTCAGCTCCGGCGCCGACGGCATCCGCGCCTTGTGGCTCTTCTTGGTTCCCTTGGCCAGGTCCTCGGCGCCGAGCTTGACCAGCTTGGGATGCGGCGCCTGCCGCGCCGCGGGGCCGGCGGCGAAGTCGCGCATCCAGCCGCGCAGTTCGGCGAGCCAGTCGGGCTTGTAGCTGACCCGGTTCATCACGTCGGCGTCGATCGCCTCCGCCAGGGTGTCGAAGAACGCCTCGCCGTGCCGCTGCCAGGCCTCGCGCAAGGCTTGTTCCGCATCGGCGAGGCGCGCCTGCGTCGCGGCCAGCGCGTCGCCGTCGACCGCCATCGCCGGCGGCAACAGCCGCGGTTCGCGCAGCAGGTCCTTGAGATCGAGCGCCAGCGCCGCGGGGCCCTCCTTCCACAGCCCGGCCAGATCGTCTGCACCGGCGGGCTCGGCCGCATGCGCGCGCCACAGGTCGGCGGCCAGCGCCTCGCGCAGGGCGCGGTCGTTGCCGAGTAGCTCGGGCGGGTCGAAACCCTGGCCGCTTTCCAGTGCGTGCTCGCGCAGCACCCGTGCGCAGAAACCGTGGATGGTGAAGATCGCCGCGAGGTCGATCTCCAGCGCGGCCTGGCGCAGGCGTCGGCGCAGTGCCTCCTCGCCCTCGCCGCTGCGCGCGCGGTGCAGTTCGAGCAGCCGCCGGGTCAGGACCACGGCGGGGCCGTCGTCGCCGGCCGGTGCGGCGCCCACCAGGTCCAGCGCCAGTTGCAGGCGTTCGCGGATGCGCCGGCGCAGCTCCTGGGTGGCGGCCTCGGTGAAGGTCACCGCGAGGATCTCGCCCACGCGCAGGCCGCGCTCGACCACCAGCCGGGTCACCAGGGTGGCCAGGGTGTAAGTCTTGCCGGTGCCGGCGGAGGCCTCGACCAGGTGCACGCCGTCGAGGGCGAGCTCGAGCCAGGGGTCGTGGGCGGGCACCGCGCTCATCCGGCGTCCTCCGCGTCCCAGTCCCCGGCCAGGGCCAGCGCGCTGTCGTCGTCATCGGCGGGGGCGACATCGCCGTGCGTGACCAGGCCGAAGATCGTCCGCGACAACCGTGCGAACTCGCGCCGGGCCTCGGGATCGGCGAACGGATCGCGGCCGCGCAGCGCCAGTCGCAGTGATGCGTTATCGCCCTCGGCCCACTGGCGGTGCCCGCCGCGCCACTGCTGCGCCGCGGCGACGATGCCGCGGCCGGGATCGGCGGCGCTGAAGAAGGCCCAGCCGCTGTAGGGCGCGAACGGCAGCGGTCGCTGCATCCCCTCGCGGCGCAATGCGAGCAGCGCGCGCAGCGCCTGGATCGCGCGTTCGCGGCCGAGCGGCTCGCGCAGGTGCGGGCCGATGCCATCGGCCTCGTGGAACTCGACGAAGGGCCGCGCCTGCCCGCTCGCCTCGGCCAACAGCCAGTCCAGACCGTTGCGGATCGACGCGTTGCCGTTGGGCCGCCCGATGCGCACCCGCGCCAGGCCCTGCGGCCAGGCATCGGCGAGCCGGCCGTGCAGGCGCAGGCCGTCGATATCGACCTCGCAGGCCAGGGGGGCGGCCGCCGCGTCGCCGCGCCAGAGCGCGAACTCGCGGGCATA
>NZ_VICD02000037.1 GCF_006546735.2 Marilutibacter maris
CACGTGTTCGACGCCGCCACCGGCCTGGTCTACGCCCAGCAGCGCTACTATGACGACGATATCGGGCGGTTCCTGTCAGCGGACCCGGTGACGCCTTACGGCAGCCCGGTGGGGCAGTTCAATCGCTACCGCTACGCCAACAACAACCCCTATCGGTTTTATGATCCTGATGGGCGCTGCACGGGGTCCCGTATTGAAGACGATGAAGGAAGGTGTAGGGGGTCTGGTGAATTTACAACCACCAATGCAACGGCTTTAGTTCCGAAAAAGATTACTTCGGACATGGTTGAATCTGTTGGGCCGGATGAGGCAACAGAAGAGCAGGTGGATCAAGTGGTTGAAGATGTTAATGACGTGGGTAAAGTTGCGAAAGCTGCAGGTGATTCGCGCGCGATAAGGGCTTTTAACAAAATTGAAGGGGTCAAGCTGGATAGTAGTGACTGGGATTCTGGGACTTGGGCGGGGGGCGAAGTTGCGCCTACGGCAGTTGCCTTTGTTATGTTTAATGCGAGGGCTGGGCGGGGTGAGATTTCGATTAACTCTGCTAGGTACTTTAGGCTTGGTGGTTACTACCGGGTGTTTCGGTTGATGCATGAGGTGCTTCACCTTGATTCAGTTTTTGATGTTCAAAAAATTCAGCAGTTGGCTGCGGGTTGTGTTGCTTGGAGTTGTCAGTACGAAAGGGATGTGGAAATTTATGCGCGAAGCGTGATGAACGCTGGCTGGGCTGGAAGAGATGAGTGAGGTTGGTTATGAGGTGCATTTCATCTGTTTTTATTTTTATTCTGGCGCTGGTTGTTAATGTCGGTAGCGCGAGCTCTCCGGCGAATAGGCCGGTCAATGTTCTTTTTGAAGCAGCGGAAGCTGTCGTGACAGGTCGAGTTGTCAATGTCGAGGCTTCTTGCGGCGATCGCGCATCAGTGTGTGTGCGCATGTATAGAGTGTTGTTTGATGACGGGTCGATGCGCGAGCTGAAAGCTGCTAAGGACAGGCATGGATACAGATCGGTGTGTTCGACTGTCCCTTTAGAGATAGGCTCCGTATACACGGTATTCATGGAGCTTCCGACAAGGTTCAATGCCGGTGGGGCGAGTGGCTGCTCCTTGGTTGTTGATCTTGATGGTGTGTTCGAGAGGATGAATCACAGCGTCTATCGGGTCGGCTCACCTGACGCCAGGATCATCGTGGATTTCGAAGGAAACAAGTATCTGACCAATGCCATGGTTGAACCTGATTTCGACGATGCGATTCGATCGCTGACTCAAGGTGATTAGCTCGGTTGGTTGCTGGGGCGAGTGGCTAAAAAATGGGTCAGAGTGGACTGCCCCTGCTTCCACAGGTGAGCGCTCAGGCTTGGCCGATTGACCTTGACCTCCTCCCAGTAATTCGGACCAGCCCACCGGGGACGAGTCGGGTTCATTTATTCCGCTACGCCTACAACAAGTGTCGCCTGCCGGTTCAGGAACGCATGCAGTGGGCAGTGTCGATTGGATTCTGGGGTGCGGCTGCAACAGCAACAGCGATCAGGTCAGTCAGGTATTCCCGGACAGAAGATGGAGTTGGGTTCATTGAGCCGCCGCCGATGTGGCTTGGACAGGCGCAATGCGTCAGGTACTTTATCTACCCGTCGGCGCCGAACCCGGGTCAATGTCAGTGGCGGCACCGCCGTGCGCGATCACTATTACTGCTACGACGCGCAGGGCAATCTGGAGAACAAGAGCGGCGCCATCTTCAACTTCGACCACGGCAACCGCCTGCGCGGCGCCAGTGGCAATGGCGTGACCGCCAGCGGCTATGTCTATGATGGTCTGGGCCGGCGGGTGCGCGATGTCACCAGCGGCAGCAAGTACAGCCTGTACAGCCAGTCGGGGCAGTTGGTTTACGCCAGCGACCTGCGCAAGGGCACGCAGCACGTGTACGTCCATCTGGGCGGCAGTCTGGTGGCGGTGCGCGACAGGGACATCGATACCGGTGCGCTATCGGTCAAATACCAGCACACCGACGCGCTGGGCAGCCCGGT
>NZ_VICD02000038.1 GCF_006546735.2 Marilutibacter maris
CCTGATCCCGCTGGCCTTCCTCGTCATCATCCTGATCGGCACCGGACTGCTGATGCTGCCGGCGGCGCGCGCCGACGGGACCGCGACCCCGCTGCTGACCGCGCTGTTCACCTCGACCTCGGCGGTCTGCGTGACCGGACTGGTGGTGGTCGACACCCCGCACTACTGGTCGACGTTCGGTCACGTGGTGATCATGAGCCTGTTCCAGATCGGCGGCTTCGGCATCATGGCCGGCGCCACCCTGATGGGCATGCTGGTCGCCGGACGCCTCAACCTGGGCACCCGCGTCGCCGCCCAGGCCGAGACCCGGCTGGGCCTGGGCAATGTCGGCGGCGTGGTCCGGATCGTGCTGCTGACCACCTTCCTGGTCGAGGCCAGCGCCGCCGTGGTGCTGACCCTGCGCCTGTACTTCGGCTACGACTACAGCTTCGGGCTGGCCGCCTGGGAGGGCGTGTTCCACGCGATATCGGCATTCAACAACGCCGGCTTCGCGCTGTGGTCGAGCAGCCTGATGGATTTCGCCAGCGACGCCTGGGTGATGATCCCGGTCAGCCTGGCAGTGCTGCTGGGCGGGGTCGGCTTCCCGGTGCTGTACGAGCTGCGGCACAAGATGTTCGACTACCGGCGCTGGTCGGTGCACAGCAAGATCACCGTGCTGGGCACCGGCATCCTGGCGCTGTGCGGCGCGCTGGTGCTGGCGCTCTACGAATGGAACAACCCCGCGACCCTCGCCCCGATGGGACTGGAGGGCAAGCTGCTGAGCGTGCTGTTCGGCTCGATCACCGCGCGCACCGCCGGCTTCAACTCGATCGACACCGGCGCGATGACGATCGAAAGCCAGGCCGCGACCTGGGCGTTGATGTTCATCGGCGGCGGCAGCGCCAGTACCGCCGGCGGCATCAAACTGACCACCTTCTTCCTGCTGGGCTTCGCGGTGTGGTCGGAGATCCGCAACGAGACCGACACCATCGCCTTCGGCCGCCGCATCCCCAACGAAACCCTGCGGCTGGCGCTGACCGTGGTGCTGATGGCGATGGCGGTGCTGTCGTTCGGCACCCTGGCGCTGCTGAGCGTGACCGACCTGCCGCTGCACGACGTGATCTTCGAGTCGGTGTCGGCGGTGTCCACCGTCGGCCTGTCGACCGGCATCACCGGCCAGTTGCCGCCGGCCGGGCAGTGCATCGTGATCGCCATGATGTTCATCGGCCGTGTCGGCTCGGTGACCCTGGCCACCGGCCTGGCGCTGCGCGCGCGACGGCGCCTGTACCGCTATCCGGAGGAGCGCCCGATCGTTGGCTGAGCCCGCACGCGTATTGGCATACACTCCCCCACTGTTTCCTGCATCCCGGGCGCACGTGTCCCGGCGCGGACCGGACCGAGCATGAAGACTGGCCCCAAACCCCCCATCCAGAGCGACAGCGTCGCGGTCATCGGCCTGGGCCGCTTCGGCGGCGCGGTGGCCGAATCCCTGATGCGCATGGGCCACGAGGTCCTGGGCATCGACTCCAACGCCGAACTGGTGCAGAAGTGGGCCGATCGCCTGACCCACGTGGTCCAGGCCGACGCCACCGACGCCGAGGTGCTGCGCCAGCTGGGCATGAACCATATCCAGCACGCGGTGGTCGCGATCGGCAGCGACATCGAGGCCAGCGTGCTGACCGTGCTGGCGCTTGAGGAGCTGGGCCTGCGCGACATCTGGGCCAAGGCCACCGGCACCCGCCACGGCCTGATCCTGGAGCGCACCGGCGCCCACCACGTGGTCCATCCGGAGGCGGCGATGGGCGAACGCGTCGCCCACCTGGTCACCGGCAAGATGATGGACTTCCTCGAGTTCGAGGACGGCTTCGCGATCGCCAAGACCCGCGCCCCGGACGAATCGCTCGAAAAGACCCTGAGCGAGTCCAACCTGCGCCAGAAGCACGGCATCACCGTGGTCGGGATCAAGCGCCGCCACGCCGATTTCATCTACGCCCAGGCCGATACCTATGTCGAACCCGGCGACATCCTGGTGATCTCCGGCCCGACCAACCTGATCGAGAAGTTCGCCGCGCTGGAGTGAGCCGCGGCACGGCGTCCGCAGACGCGTGGGAGCGGCGCAAGCCGCGATGCTTTCCCCGGGGAGGTCGATCGCGGCTTGCGCCGACCCCAAGGCCTGTTCCGACGCTAGATCTCGACCTGGGTACCGAGCTCGACCAGGCGGTTGCCGGGGATGTGGAAGTAGCCGGCGACCGGCGCCGCGTTGCGATGCATGGTGGCGAACAGCTTGTCGCGCCAGATCGGCATGCCGTCGCGGCGGGCGCAGGCGACGATGCTCTCGCGGCTGAGGAAGTAGGTGGTGTCCATCGGGTCCATGGTCAGATCGCAGACGTCGCAGGTCTGCATCAGCGCCAGCGGCACGTCCGGCGTCTCCATGAAGCCGAACCGCAGCAGCACCTTGTAGAATCCGTCGCCGATCTTCTCGACGATCACCCGCTTGTGCGAATACGGCACGTTGAGGGTGGCCACGGTCAGGAACACGTTCTGCTCGTGCAGCACCTTGTTGTGCTTGAGGTTGTGCAGGAACGCGTGCGGCACCACGTTCTTGTCGGCGGTCAGGAACACCGCCGTCCCCGGCACCCGCACCGGCGGCGCCAGCATCAGGCTGGGCAGGAAGGTGCGCAGATCGATGCCCTCCTTCTGGATCTCGGCGCGCAGCAGCTTGCGGCCGCGGCGCCAGGTCCGCAGCATCGTGAACAGCACGATGCCCAGCGCGAACGGGAACCAGCCGCCCTGCGGAATCTTGACGAAATTGGCGACGAAGAACGCCAGGTCGATGCACAGCAGGGCCAGGCAGAACGGCAGCACCCAGACCCGCCAGCGCGGCCACAGCGCGCGCGCGACCACTGCCAGCAGCACGGTGTCGATCAGCATCGTCATCGACATCGACACGCCGTAGGCATTGGCCAGCGCCGACGAGCTGCCGAAACCGATCACCAGCCCGACCACGATCACCATCATCGTCCAGTTGATGCCGGGGATGTAGATCTGGCTGATGTTGTGGCTGGAGGTGTGGCGCACGGTCATGCGCGGGATGTAGCCCAGCTGCATCGCCTGCTGGGCGACCGAGAAGCCACCGGTGATCACCGCCTGCGAGGCCATCACCGTGGCCGCGGTCGACAGCACGATCAACGGGATCAGGCCCCACTCCGGCACGCCCATGTAGAACGGATTGCGCGCGGCGATCGGGTTCTCCAGCACCAGCGCGCCCTGACCCAGGTAGTTGAGCATCAGCGACGGCAGCACGAAGAAGTACCAGGCGCGACGGATCGGGCGGGCACCGAAGCGGCCCAGATCGGTGTAGATCGCCTCGCCGCCGGTGACCGCCAGGATCACCGCGCCGAGGATGAAGATGCCGCCCCAGGCGTGATCGGCGAAGAAACGCGCCGCCCACAGCGGATTGACCGCCTTCAGCACCTCCGGCGCGTGCAGGATGTCGGCGATGCCCAGCACCGCCAGGGTCAGGAACCAGATCCCGGCGATCGGCCCGAACACCAGCCGGGCGACCCGCGCGGTGTCGTGGCGCTGCAGCGCGAACAAGGCAATCAGCACCACCAGGGTGACCGGTATCACGATCACTTCCAGCTCCGGCGACACCACCTCCAGGCCCTCCACCGCCGCCAGCACCGAGATCGCCGGGGTGATCACGCCATCGCTGAAGAACAGCGCCGCGCCGAAGATGCCGACCAGGCCGATCACGTAGACCGAACGCGAACCCTTGGACAGGCTGCGCTGGGCCAGCGCCATCAGCGCCATGATGCCGCCCTCGCCCTCGTTGTCGGCGCGCAGGATCACGGTCACGTACTTGAGCGCGACCACCAGCATCAGCGACCAGAACACCAGCGACAGCAGGCCGAGCACGTTGTCGTGGTTGGGCTGCAGGCCGTAGTGCGGCGAGAAGGCTTCCTTCAGGGTGTACAGCGGGCTGGTGCCGATGTCGCCGAAGACGACGGCCATCGCGCCGACCATCAGGCCCCTCAGGCTGGTGTCGTGTTCACCCTGCCGGGACGGTGCTGGAGTCGTGGAAGCGTTCATGGGATCAGCAATCGGGGACGTAGTGCGCGCCTGTCGGTCAGCGCAGCGCGGACTTCAGGGCCTTGCGGATGATGGTGGCGGCGTCGTCGCCGTTCTCGAAAGCGGCCTTGGCCATGCGTGCGGCCTCGGCCGGCTTGTAGCCCAGTTGCTGCAGCGCGATGACCGCTTCGCTCTGGGCATCGGCGGGAATCCCGCCGCTCGCCGCCGCGCCGCCGCCGGCCAGGTCGGCGGCGCGGTCGCGCAACTCGACCACGATGCGCTCGGCGGTCTTCTTGCCGATGCCGGGAATCCGGGTCAGCGCGGTCACGTCGCCGGCCTGCACCAGCCGCGCGAACTCGTCGACGCTGACGCCCGACAGCACCGCCAGGGCGATCCTGGCGCCGATCCCGGACACTTTCTGCACGTCACGGAACAGGCGTCGCTCGGATTCGCGCATGAAGCCGTACAGCGAAACGCTGTCCTCCTTCTGCGCGTAATGGGTGAACAGCGCGACCTCGCGGCCCAGCTCGGGCAGGTCGTAGAAGGTGCTCATCGGCGCCTCCAGCTCGTAGCCGACGCCGTTGACGTCGATCACCAGCCACGGCGGCTGCTTGTGCACCAGGATGCCTTTCAGACGACCGATCATTGCCTGTCCCCCCAGACGCAGGCGCGGATGGATTGCCATGCGGCAGTCTCCCGCATGGTTGATGGCATCGTGCCCGCCGCGGGCACGATGGATCGCGACACGAACGTGCTCACCTCCGCCTCCGCAACTGATTGACCGCGATGCCGGTGCGGCCGGCGGTCGCGCTCATGTGCGCATGGGTCAGCGCGATCGCCAGCGCATCGCCGGCATCGGCCTGCAACTTGGCATCGCCGAGGTTCAACAGCAGCCGCACCATGTGCTGGACCTGGTCCTTGTCGGCCGCGCCGCGACCGACCAGCGACTGCTTGATCACCCGCGGCGCGTATTCGCTGATCGGCAGACGCCGCCTCACCACCGTCGCCAGCGCCGCGCCGCGGGCATGGCCCAGCTTCAGCGCCGAAGTCGCCGACTTGTCCATGAATACCGTCTCGATCGCGACCTGGTCGGGGCGCCACTGCTCCAACGCCGCCTCCAGGCCCTCGCACAGCAACCCGAGCCGGGACGGGAAGTCCTCGGCGGACAGCAGCTTGAGCACATCGGCATGCACGTAGCGGCAGCGGCCGTCGGCGGCGACGTCGATCACGCCGATGCCGGTGCGCTGCGAGCCGGGGTCGATGCCGAGGATGCGGGTCATTGAACCGATCGCCGGGAATGCGGGGCACAAAGCGCCCGGAGCCGAGGGGCCGCGGGAATGCGGATCGCCGGGCGCATCCGTGCATGCACCTCGCGGCACGACCCGTCGCGGCAATGGGCCGTCGTCCTCGTGGACGGCATCCCGACCGCCTCCTGCCTTGGATGAAACCAGGTCACGACGTCGAGCCTACGCGGATTACGCGTAGGCGTCCTCACCCAGTTCGGCATTGGAGTAGACGTTCTGCACGTCGTCCAGGTCCTCCAGCCAGTCCAGCAGCTTGGCGACCTGCTGCGCGGTCTCGCCCTCGACCGCGACGTCGTTGTCGGCGCGGTAGGTGATCTCGGCCTGGGCAACCTCGATGCCGGCGGCGGTCATCGCCTCGCGCACCGCCTCGAATCCCTCCGGCGAGGTCAGTACGTCGATCGATCCGTCCTCCGGATAGGCCACGACGTCTTCGGCACCGGCCTCGATCGCCGCCTCGGTGATCGCGTCCTCGTCCGCTCCCGGCGCGAAGCTGAGCACGCCGAGCTTGCGGAACATGAAGGCGACCGAGCCGTCGGTGCCGAGATTGCCGCCGAACTTGCCGAACGCGTGGCGCACGTCGGCGACGGTGCGGACCTTGTTGTCGGTCAGGCAGTCGACGATCACCGCGACCCCGCCCGGCGCGTAGCCCTCGTAGCGGATCTCCTCGTAGCTGACGCCCTCCAGCTCGCCGGTCGCCTTCTTGACCGCGCGCTCGACCACGTCCTTGCTCATGTTCGCGCCCAGCGCCTTGTCGATCGCGGTGCGCAGACGCGGGTTGTTGGCGGGATCCCCCCCGCCGGCTCGCGCGGCGACGGAGATCTCGCGGATGATCTTGGTGAACATCTTGCCGCGCTTGGCGTCCTGTGCGCCCTTGCGGTGCTGGATGTTGGCCCACTTGGAATGACCGGCCATGGTGTCCTGGATCGCTTGCCTGGTTTCGGGAATCGCCGTACCGGAGTCGGCCCGGATGGGCCGGCCCGGGTCGGGCCATGCTGCGGCGCGCAATTATAGGCAAGCCTCAGGCCTCGTGCAGGAACCGCCCGTTGCGCAGGAAATGGGCGGCCTGGGCGGCGGCATCGGCCGAGAACGCCAGACCGGTATGGCTGGCCGGCACCACGCAGTGATCGGCCAGGCCCGGCAGGCGGGTCTCGGCCAGGGCCACGGTGCCATCGGACTCGCCGTCGAACCGGGTCACCAGCCGCCCCAGGCCGCGCGCGATGTTGCCGGCGACCATGCCCACCGGCGGATGACCCCGCCAGGGCTCGCAACCACGCTGCAGCAGCGGGCCGCTGCGGCCCAGCACCAGTCCGGTCCACGCCCGCCGCCCCAGGCTGCGGGCGGTCGCGCTGCCGCACAGCGGCGACCCCAGACAGA
The DNA here is from genome assembly GCF_006546735.2 of Marilutibacter maris. Taxonomy (GTDB): domain Bacteria; phylum Pseudomonadota; class Gammaproteobacteria; order Xanthomonadales; family Xanthomonadaceae; genus Marilutibacter; species Marilutibacter maris. The sequence continues at coordinate 6,729 of NZ_VICD02000038.1, forward strand.
CCATCCGCGCGACCGGCAGCTCAGGCACGCGTCGCAGCGCCTCCATGCCGACCATGCCGCCGAGGCTGTGGCCGACCAGATGCACGGGCGGGCCTTCGCGCAGACGCTCGATCAGGGCGTCGACGGCCGGCTCGGGGCCGCCGAAGATGCTCGGATACCCGAATATCTCGACCCGGAAGCCGTGCCCGCGCATACGTCGCGCCAGCGGGGTCATCCAGGATCTGGCGTTCCAGATACCGTGCAGCAGCAACAGGCGTTCGGTGGAGGCGGCGTCATCACTCATGCCCGGCAGTGTCGGGCAAGCCACCGCAGACGACAACGCCCCGCTCCCGCGGCTTGTGCGGCCTTGCCCGCGAAGGATGCGGACGCCGGGCCGGCCTCAGGCGCCCGGCACCCTCAGTTCGGCGTTGACCCAGTCGTCGACCAGGCGCTTCTCATGGCCCAACGGGTCGTTGCCGAAGCGGCGGCTCGCGCGATGCAGGTAGCCCAGGTCGGTCAGCCGCCGTTCGCCCTGCGCGATCACCTGACCGCTGGCGTCGTAGCGGGTGAAGCTCAACGACAGGCGCGGCGGGTAGATATCGCGAACCACCCGGATACGGTCGCCGTCCACCCCGCGCCCGGGCTCGTAGTCGCCGGCGCGGTCGATGTCGGTGATGCGGATGTCGATGCGCTGGCCTGCCGGCAGCGCCCTGCCGGCGCGCTCGCGGATGTAGCGGGCCAGTTCCTCGACCCAGTTGCCCTGCTCGGCCTCCCAGCGATTGCCGCTGTAGCGGATCTCGCTGAAGCCGGCCGGGTCGTCCCAGCTCACGCTGACCGGGTCCTCGCCTTCCAGTTGGCGCGGACGTTCGGGGTCGGTCACGGTGCGCGCCGCGGCCTGTGTGCCCGCGAGCAGCAGGATCGCCAGCGCGGCTGTTCGGAAAACGCTACGGACGTTCATCTCGATGGCTCCGGAATCGGTATGCATGGATCGATGGCGCGGTTCGTGCCCGCTCATTGTGCATATACGTGCGACCGGGGCGGAAACGTCGCGCCCCGTCTGAATGTCGCGGAAACGTCGCGCCCCGTCTGAATGCCGCGGAAACGTCGCGCCTGCGCCGCCGGGACCATTCCGGCACGCGGTTCAACGAAGAACGGGCGGCCATTGGGCCGCCCGTTCGCACAACTGCGATCCACCCGGGATCAATGGCAGGGGTAGATCATCATCGGCCCGCGGTTGCCGTCGGTCGATCCCCAGGTCGCCACGTAGCCGTCGCACTCGATCCGCATGCCGCCGATCGGGTTGCCGTTGCCGTCGTAGTAAGTCACCTCGCCCCACTCCACGCCCAGCGCCGGATAACGCGCCAGCGCGTTGCCGGCCAGGGCGATGGTCACGGCGAACAGCGCCGCGGCCAGCACGATCCTGCGTACGGAGAGGGTCTTCTTCATCGCTTTCATCGTTCCGAACTCCTTTCGAATCGAAGGGTTGATGTGCAGGCCATGCCTGCGCGCCCACCCTAGCGCAGCGCCCGCGGCCGCGCATAACGCGATGACGGTCACACTATCGCCACCGTGCCCGTGCCGGGCCTCAGGCGTGAAGAACCGACTCAGCCTTCCGCCTTCGGCCTCACCGCGACGTGCACCTCGGCCAGCTGCGCGTCCGCGATCGGCGACGGCGCGCCGGTCATCAGGCATTGCGCGGTGGTGGTCTTGGGGAATGCGATCACGTCGCGGATCGACTCGGTGCCGGCCATCAGCGCGGCGATGCGATCGATGCCGAAGGCGATGCCGCCGTGCGGCGGCGCACCGTAGCGCAGCGCATCGAGCAGGAAACCGAACTTGGCCTCCGCCTCCTCCTTGCCGATGCCCAGCAGCTCGAACACCGCCGACTGCATCGCCGGGCGGTGGATACGGATCGAGCCGCCGCCGATCTCGTTGCCGTTGAGGACCATGTCGTAGCCGCGGCTGACCGCGGTCTTGGCGTTCGCGCGCAGGTCCTCGACATCGTCCACCGCCGGCGCGGTGAAGGGATGGTGCAGGGCGACATGGCGCCCGGCCTCGGCGTCCCATTCGAACATCGGGAAGTCGGTGACCCACAGCGGGCGCCAGCCGGCCTCGACCAGGCCGAAGTCGCGACCGGCCTTGAGCCGCAGCGCGCCCATGAAGTCGCTGACCGTGCCGTACTGGCCGGCGCCGAAGAACACAATGTCGCCGTTGCCGGCGCCGACCTCGGCCAGCAGGGCGGAGAACTGCGCCTCGTCGAAGAACTTGGCGATCGGCGAGGACACCTCGCCGCTGTCCGAAAGCTTGATGTAGGCCAGCCCGCGCGCGCCGTACTTGGCCGCGTGCGCAGCGTACTCGTCGATCTGCTTGCGGCTGAGCGAAGCGCCGCCGGGGATGCGCAGCGCGCAGACGCGGCCGCCGTCGACCCCGGCCCAGTCGGTGAACACCTTGAACTGCGAGTCCTTCACCTGGGCGTCGACATCGACCAGCTCCAGGGCGATGCGCAGGTCCGGCTTGTCGGAACCGTAGCGACGCATCGCCTCGGCCCAGGTCATGCGCGGGAACTGGCCCAGCTCGACCTCGACGACCTCGCGGAACACGTCGCGGATCATGGTTTCGGTGGCGTCCTGGACGTCGCGCTCGGACACCCAGGCGAACTCCATGTCGAGCTGGGTGAACTCCAGCTGGCGGTCGGCGCGCAGGGCTTCGTCGCGGAAGCAGCGCGCGATCTGGTAGTAGCGGTCGAAGCCGGCCACCATCAGGATCTGCTTGAACAGCTGCGGCGACTGCGGCAGCGCGTAGAACTCGCCCGGATGCATCCGCGCCGGCACCAGGAAGTCGCGCGCGCCCTCCGGCGTCGCCTTGGTCAGGATCGGAGTCTCGATGTCCTGGAAGCCGCGCCCGTCCAGCCAGCGACGCAGCGCCTGCACCAGCTTCGTGCGGGTGCGCATCTTGCGCTGCATCTCGGGAGTGCGCAGGTCCAGATAGCGGTACTGCAGGCGGATGTCCTCGCCCGGGTTCTCGTGGGCGTGGAACGGCAGCGGCTCGGCCTTGTTCAGCACTTCGATGCGGCGGGCGACGACCTCGACCTGGCCGGTCGCGATCTTCGCGTTCGGCGACTCGCGACGGCGCACCTCGCCGGTGATCCGCAGGCAGTCCTCGTAGCCGACCTTCGCCGCGGTCGCGATCACCTCGGCATTGCCGTCGACGCCCTGTTCCGGCTCGGCGACGACCTGGACGATGCCTTCGTGGTCGCGCAGATCGATGAAGCACAGGCCGCCGAGATCGCGGGCGACGTCGGCCCAGCCGCACAGGGTGACGGTCTGGCCGATCAGGGCCTCGTCGATGAGGCCGCAGTAATGGGTACGCATGGGGGCTCCGGACATGGGCCGCGGATGGAACGCGGAAAGCCGGGTAGTTTAACGGCTGATCGGCCGGCTTTCCGCCCGCGGTCGCCGCCAACAGTGCCGCAGGAGCGGCGCACGCCGCGATCGGGCCTTCTCGTGCCGGCTGCATCGCGGCTTACGCCGCTCCTACAGTCGCCCGGCGGGCGGATACCGCGCTCAGCCGGCCGTGCTGGTCCCGGACTTGGCCGGCGCCGGGGTCTTGGCGGTATCGCTCTTGCCCGAGTCGCCCTTGCCCCCATCGCTCTTGCCAGCGTTTGACTTGCCGGCGTCGCCGGCCAGGTTGCGCTTCTTGTCGCCGTCCTTCTTGAAATCGGTCTCGTACCAGCCCCCGCCGGCGAGGCGGAACTGCGGCGCGGTCAGCTGGCGCCGGACCTCGCCCGCGCCGCAGGCCGGGCACTGGCTGGGATCGGCATCGGAGAGCTTCTGCAGGCGGTCGAAACTGTGGCCGCATGCGGCGCACTCGAAGGCATAGATCGGCATGGCGGATCGGACGGCAGGTAACGGGCGGCGGCTACGGCGCAGCGCGGGGCCCGGAACACGCTGCCTGCGCATTCTGGGGCCAGGCGCCGCGGTTTCAAGCCCGGACGGCGCTCGCGCCGGCTTCCGCGCCCGCCGCCCAGGCCCGTCCGGCAACCGCTCCGGCCGCCCTGAATGGCGGCAATATTCCTGATTTTTCAATTTGTTAGGATACGGGGCTTGCCCGCAAAGAGCCGGATCAGAGCTATTGGATCGGAATCACCGGCCATGATCGCGATCGTACGCCCCCTGGCCGCGCTGCTCGTCGGCGTGGCGCTTCTGCTGATGGGCAGCGGCCTGCTCGGCACGCTGCTGGCGGTACGTGGGCGGATCGAGGGCTTCGACGACCAGACCCTGGGCCTGGTGATGTCGGCCTACTTCGTCGGTTTCTTCCTCGGCACCTACGCCGCACCGGGCCTGATCCAGCGGATCGGCCACATCCGCGCGTTCGCGTTCTACGCCGCACTGTGCGCGGCGACCGTGCTGTTGCACGCGATCTTCGTCTCGCCCTGGGCCTGGAGCGTGCTGCGCCTGCTGACCGGGATCGCCCTGGTCGGCCTGTACACGGTGATCGAAAGCTGGCTGAACGTGCAGGCACCGCCGGCGCAGCGCAGCCAGGTGTTCGCGGTCTACATGGCGGTCAACCTGTTCGCCCTGGCCGCCGGCCAATGGCTGATCGGAGTGTCGGCTCCCGCCGGCTTCGTGCTGTTCAGCCTGGTCGCGGTGCTGGTGTGCCTGGCGGCGCTGCCGGTGACCGCGAGCCGGATGACCCAGCCCGAGC
>NZ_VICD02000039.1 GCF_006546735.2 Marilutibacter maris
CTGCCGATGCCGGAGCCCGAGCCGGCGTCCGCGTCCGCGCGTACGCCGCGCAGCCGCCGTCCGCTGTGGGCGCGGCTGCTGGGCTGGATGATGGAGCCGTGGGTCTCGCTGACGATCGAGCCGGCCGAGCCGGCGGCCCACGACGACGGCCGCGGGCGCCCGATCTGCTACGTGCTGGAGGACTACGGCCTGTCCAATGCCCTGGTCCTGGACCGCGCCTGCGAGCAGGCCGGGCTGCCGTCGCCGCTGCAGCCGTTGCCGGGCGATCCACTGGGCCGCAAGCGCGCCTATGTCGCCTTGTCGCGGCGCAACGCCACCCGTTCGCCGCTGGGTACCGCGCCGCCGTCGGGCAAGAGCCATTCGGAGTCGCTGGCGCGCCTGCTCGCCGCGCACCGCGACCAGCCGGATCTGGACGTGCAACTGGTGCCGGTGTCGATCTTCGTCGGCCGCGCCCCGGACAAGAACAGCGGCTGGTTCTCGGTGCTGTTCTCAGAGAACTGGGCCCTGGTCGGCCGCTTCCGCCGCCTGCTGGCGATCCTGCTCAACGGCCGCGACACCCTGGTCCGGTTCGCGCCGCCGGTGTCGCTGCGCGGGGTCACCGACGAGGGGCTGCCGCCGGAGCGCACCGTGCGCAAGGTCTCGCGGGTGCTGCGCGCGCACTTCCGCCGCATCCGCGCGGCGATCATCGGCCCCGACCTGTCGACCCGGCGCCTGCTGGTCGACCGGGTGCTGTCGTCGCCGACGGTGAAGGAGGCCATCGCCGATCAGGCGCGGCGCGACAAGTCGTCGCTGCCGGAGGCCTGGAAGAAGGCGCATGCCTACGCCTACGAGATCGCCGCCGACTACTCCCATCCGGTGGTGCGCTCGGCCAGCTTCATCCTCGCGCCGATCTGGAACCGCATCTACCGCGGCGTGCTGGTGCACCACCTGGACAAGCTCAAGCAGGACGCGCCCGGCCACGAAGTGGTCTACGTGCCCTGCCATCGCAGCCACATGGACTACCTGCTGCTGAGCTACCTGCTGTACACCCACGGCATCGTGCCGCCGCACATCGTCGCCGGGGTCAATCTCAACCTGCCGGTGGTCGGCACCATCCTGCGCAAGGGCGGCGCGTTCTTCATCCGCCGCAGCATCCGCGGCAGCGCGCTGTATTCGGCGGTGTTCACCGAGTACATGGCGCAGCTGGTCTCCGGCGGCTACTCGATCGAGTACTTCATCGAGGGCGGGCGCTCGCGCACCGGCCGGCTGCTGCCGCCGAAGGGCGGCACCCTGGCGATGACCGTGCGCGCCTACCTGCGTCAGCCGACCCGTCCGGTGCTGTTCCAGCCGGTCTACATCGGCTACGAGAAGCTGATGGAGGGCGGCAGCTACCTGGACGAGCTGTCCGGCAAGCCCAAGGAGAAGGAGTCGATCTGGCAGCTGCTGGTCGGCATCCCCAAGGTGCTGCGCAGCAACTACGGCCAGGTGGTGGTGAACTTCGGCGAACCGATCCGGCTCGACGACATGCTCGGCGAGCACGCCACCGACTGGGACCGGCGCCCGCTGCCCGAGGACGCCAAGCCGGGCTGGCTGGCCGAGACCGTCGACGCGCTCGCGCAGCGGATCCAGGTCAACGTCAACCGCGCCGCCGACGTCAATCCGATCAACCTGCTGGCGATGGCGCTGCTGTCCACGCCCAAGCACGCGATGGGCGAGCGCGACCTGCTCGCCCAGATCGCGCTGTCGCGGACCCTGCTGGCCGAGGTGCCCTACGGCGACCGGGTCACCGTCACCCCGCACACGCCCGAGCAGATCATCGCCCACGGCGAGGAGATCGGCGTGCTGACCCGCACCGCCCATCCGCTGGGCGACATCCTCGGTGTCGGCGGCGACAACGCGGTGCTGCTGAGCTACTTCCGCAACAATGTCCTGCACCTGTTCACCGCCGCCTCGTGGGTCGCCTGCTGCTTCCAGAACAACCGCCGGATGAGCCGTGCCGGACTGCTGCGGCTGGGGCGCAGCGTCTATCCGTTCCTGCAGGCCGAGCTGTTCCTGCCGTGGAGCGAGGACGAGTTCGCCGCCCGCATCGAGGCCACCATCGAGGTGTTCATCCGCGAGGGCCTGCTGCAGCAGGTCAGCGAGGACGACGGCGGCATCCTCGCCCGCAACGCCGGGCAGACCGACGAGGTGTTCCGCCTGCGCGCGATCGGCCACTCGCTGCAGCAGGCGTTCGAGCGCTACTACATCACCATCTCGGTGCTGGCCAAGAACGGCGCCGGCACCCTCAGCGCCGGCCAGCTGGAGAGCCTGTGCCAGCTCGCCGCGCAACGGCTGAGCCTGCTGTACGCACCGGCGGCGCCGGAGTTCTTCGACAAGACCCTGTTCCGCGGCTTCATCCACAAGCTGCGCGAGCTGGGCCTGGTCTGGAGCGACGAGCAGAGCAAGCTGGCCTTTGACGAGCGCCTCGACGGCTGGGCGCGCGACGCCAAGTTCATCCTCGGCCGCGAACTGCGCCACACCATCGAGAAGGTCAGCCCGGAGATGGCGCGCAGCGACAGCACCGCCGCGCCCGGGGTGGCCAAAGAAGAGAAGTCCTGATCGATCCGCAGGTTCCGGGTGCCGACTGCGGGTCCGCTACGGACCTGTTGGATGCAAGGCGCACGTCTGGAGCGGAGTGGGCAGGGTAGAGACAGGCCCGGTCCAACAACTGTCGGAGCCGGCCTGTCTGCCTGTTTTCGAGCGCGCCGGCGCCTGCGCTCGGCCGTGGCGTGTGCCGGCTCTGTGCCGACAGAAAACGTAGCGCTTGATGCCTGAAGATTCGCCGACCTCTCCAGGGCCTTGCGGACGCATCTTCAAGCAAGGGCGTGTGTTGACAGTTGGTGCCAGGTAGGGGCGACCGCAATCAAGTTCGTTATGTGCGGGTAGGACAGGATGTTCGGTGCGAAACCCGATGACGAGCGACCTCTTCCGCGAGGAAGTGTTGAGTGCGAAACGCCGCGGTTGGCTGGGGGCGATTTCCCTGGCCCAGCCGATCGGGATCTGGCTGTTGACGGCACTGGCTGTCATCGCGACAACGACGGTCATCCTGTTTTTCGTGCTGGCGACCCATGCACGGCGTTCGCATGTGGTTGGCCGGCTCGTGCCCGTCCAGGGCATGGCGACGGTACTGGCGCCGGCGACCGGTGTGGTGACCCGGATGGAGGTTCCCGAAGGCGGCCGGGTCGAGGCCGGCCAGACCCTGGCGGTGGTCGCCGTGCCGCGCGCCACGGTTGCCGGAGGCGATACCCTCGCCGCGCTGGGCGCCCGGCTCGAACGTCGTGCCGAAGGGCTGCAAGCCACGCGCGAAGCGCAACAGCAGAAATTCGATGCGCAGTCCGCCGGGCTGTCGAGCCAGCTGGCGACGGCCCGACGTGAACTGGCCCAGGTCGAGGCCGGGATATCCACCCGCCGCGAGCAGATCCGTATCGCCCGGGAAACCCTGGACCGCCTGCGGGAACTGGAAGACGAACGCTATGTCAGCCTGTTGCAGATCAAGCAGCAGGAGTCCGCGGCGCTCGCGCAGGTGGGCGAGATGCAGGCCCTGCAGCGCCAGGCCACCACCACCACCCGCCTGATCGCCCAGCTCGAACAGGCGATCGGCGAACTGCCGGGTCAGCGTCGGACCAACGAGGCCGGCTTCGTGCGCGACATCGCGCTGCTGGAGCAGGAACAGGTCGAAATCCTGGCCCGTGGCGAACTGGCGATCACCGCGCCGGTCGCAGGCATCGTCGCCACCCCGCAGTTCAAGCCCGGTCAGGCCGTGCAGGCGGGACAGGCGCTGATGAGCGTGCTGCCCGGCGACGGCGTTCTGGAGGCCGAGTTGCTGGTGCCCAGCCGCGCGATCGGATTCGTCGAACCGGGCGATACCGTCCTGCTCCGCTATCAGGCCTATCCCTACCAGAAGTTCGGTCATCACTCCGGCCGCGTCGAGCGGATCAGCCGCAGTACCGTCGACGCTGGCGTGCAGCCCGGAACCGATGTGGCCTCGCAGCCGCTCTATCGCGTCAGTGTCGCCCTCGAGCGGCAGACCGTGATCGCCTACGGAAAGCCCGAACCGCTCAAGCCCGGCATGTTGCTGGATGCCGACGTGCTGGGCGAGCGCCGCACCCTGATCGAATGGGTGCTGGAACCGATCTACTCGATTCAAGGAACTGTGTTCGACCGATGACTGCAGCATCGGTCGAGACAGGAAATTGCCGGAGTGTCCGGCATCTCAGCGCAGGAAGCTGCGCATTTCGAAAGGAGGAAGGTTCATGTATGAGCTGCGTGATGCTGATATCAGCGCCGTGGGCGGAGGTCTTGAGAAGTGCGAGATGTCCACTGCCACAAAAGTCGAAATGGCGGTCGTGGCCGCGGTAAGCCCGATAATGGGGGCCGCTGCATTGGCAGCCTACTATGCGAGCAGAGATTGTTGAGCGGCATGGGAAATGAACTAAAAACAAACAGTGGAGTGAATGGTGATGAGAGATATTGATGCAGATGAAGTAGGTTTTGTGAATGGCGGGGTTGTGCCATTTGCCCCTATCGTTGCCGTCGTTGTTGCGACGGTCGCCGCAGGTGCGTATCTCGGGGAAAAGATGGCCGAGCGCGACAACAGGCAAACGACGGCATGAGTCCGTTTTGAGCTTTCATTTCTGGGCAGGTGTATGCCTGCCCAGATCTAGAATCTCCGGCTATGTAGAAGGAGTGGAATTGTGAAAAGTAGAGAGAAACTTGCATGCGTTGTGGTGGTGGCCGCGATAGCGGTCTTGTTCTTGGGCTTCTACATCGGGGAAGGAATGGCGGATAGGGACAATCTTCGTCAGAAGATGAATCAATCGTCATCGGGCTGATATCGCATAGGGTTCAATGGTTAAGCTCGCTGCGGGGTCGAATACGCACTGGCAGCTGAAGAAGGTCATCCAATCCGAAGCTGCCGAATCCGGCCTGGCCGTGCTGGCGACGTAGGGCATGAGCAACTTCATTCAATCAGAACGGTGGATTGGAAGAGCTGTGATAGAAAGAACTCAGATGTCTGTCGGAACAAAGTGGCTGTACTTGATGCTGGCTGCTGTGATCCTGGCTGCGTTGTGGTCCGTTCGCGCGGAGTTGTTCAACATTGCTTCTATTGTCTGGGAGACCGACGCGGTACTTAGATCCGAGCATGGAAAGGCAAGACAGGTCGTATGCCGTCTGGTTGCATGATCTTGCCGTTCGATTTCCAGTTGCTTGTTTGCATGCAGCGGGAAAACCAATGAAGGTCAGAGAGAAAGTAACGTGTCTCTTGGCGCTGGCCGTTATGGTGGCTTTGTCTCGGGTCGCGGGCATGAGCTCTTGGAGGAAGTATGGCTAGATCCAAAAAGCAGATCGTCGCAGGTATTTTGTTCGTTGCAGTACTGGCCTGGCTTGGTGCTGACTCAATCAAAAGCTTCATCACAGGATTTCAGGATGGTCGTGCTTCTGCTGGATCATCACAGGGGAACTAGCTGGTGAGGCGGGTAGATGAGCGAGACAAACTTCGCTTTAGCAGTGCAGCATGAAAGCCATCATCCAATCCGAAGCCGCCGAATGCGGCCTGGCCTCGCTGGCGATGGTGGCCGGCGCGCATGGGATGTCCATCGGCCTGCCGGACATGCGCCGCCGCTTCCCGCTGTCGCTCAAGGGAGTCAGGCTCAGCCAGTTGATCCATATCGCCCAGCAGCTGGGTTTTTCCGCCCGTCCGCTGCGGCTGGATCTGGACGACCTGGCCAAGCTGAAGCTGCCCTGCATCCTGCATTGGGATATGAACCACTTCGTGGTGCTGGCGAAGGTTGGCAAGTCGAAGGTCACGATCCTCGATCCCGCCGTCGGCGAGCGCAAGTTGTCGCTCGCCGAGGTTTCCGATCACTTCACCGGCGTGGCGCTGGAACTGGCGCCGACGGCCGGATTCGAGCCGCGGAAGGCGGCGCCGGCGGTCACCGTGCGGCAGCTGACCGGTCCGGTGCGCGGCCTGTGGCGGGCACTGGCGCAGATCCTGTTGCTGTCGATCGCCCTGCAGGTGTTCGTGGTGCTGGCGCCGTTCTTCATGCAGTGGGTGGTCGACCAGGTGCTGGTATCGGCCGATCGCGATCTGCTGGTCGTGCTCGGCCTGGGGTTCGGGTTGGCGATGCTGTTGCAGATCGGCATTGGCCTGTTGCGCGGTTGGTCGGTGATCTATCTGTCGTCCCGGCTCGGCTTGCAATGGATGGGCAACGTGTTCGCACATCTGATGCGGTTGCCGCTGGAGTATTTCGAGAAGCGCCATCTGGGCGACATCACTTCACGGATGACATCGGTGCAGACGATCCAGCGCACCCTGACCACCAGCTTCGTCGAGGCGATCATCGACGGGCTGATGGCGGTGGTGACCTTGGGCATGATGCTGCTCTACAGCTGGACGTTGGCCCTGGTCACGCTGATGGCGGTCGGCCTGTACCTGGGCATCCGTGCCGTCGCCTACCGTCCTGTCCGCGAATGTTCCGAGCAGCAGCTTGTCGCGGCGGCGAAGCAGCAGACCCACCTGCTCGAGTCCCTGCGTGGCATGCAGAGCCTGAAGGTGGCCGGGAAGGAGTCGTTGCGGCGCTCGACCTACGAGAACCTGATGATCGACACCGTCAACCAGGACGTGAGGCTGGCTCGGATGGGGCTGGGCTTCTCCAGCGCCAGCCAGCTGGTGTTCGGCATCGAGCGGATCGTGGTGATCTGGATCGGTGCGCTGCTGGCGCTGCAGAACGTGTTCTCGGTCGGCATGCTGATTGCCTACCTGGCCTACAAGGACCAGTTCGCCCAGCGCATGGGGGGCTTGATCGACAAGTGGGTCGAGTTCCGCATGCTGCGCCTGCACGGCGAGCGCCTGGCCGACATCGTGCTCAGCCCACCGGAGGAGGCCGAGCCGCTGCCGGAGGTGCCGTCGCCCGACTGGCTGCGGATCGAGGTCGAGAACCTGTCGTTCCGTTACGCCGACGGCGAACCGTGGGTGCTCAGGGATTGCAGCTTCACCGTCGAACCGGGCGAGTCGGTGGCCATCACCGGGGCGTCTGGCTGCGGCAAGACCACCCTGGTCAAACTGATGCTGGGCCTGCTCAAGCCGACCCGGGGCACGATCCGCATCGGGGGGCTGGACATCCACCAGGCCGGTCCGCGCAACATCCGCACGATGGTGGGCGCGGTCATGCAGGACGATCGCCTGTTCGCCGGCAGCATCGCCGACAACATCGGCTTCTTCGATCCCGACTTCGACCTTGCCCGGATCGAGGCCGCGGCGCGGCTGGCGGCGGTGCACGAGGAGATCGCGGCGATGCCGATGGGCTATCACGGCCTGATCGGCGACATGGGCAGCTCATTGTCGGGAGGGCAGAAGCAGCGGGTGATCCTGGCCCGAGCCCTTTATCGCGATCCCAGGCTGCTGTTCCTGGACGAGGCGACCAGCCACCTGGACGTGACCGGCGAGCGTCGGGTCAACGAGGCGGTGAGGCAGCTGGACCTGACCAAGGTGATCGTCGCCCACCGCCCCGAGACCATCGAAAGTGTCGACCGTGTGCTGGCGATGGCGCAGGGGCGGATCGCGCAGGAGCGGCGGCCGGCCGCCGCCGCATCCGAAACCGTGGAGGCCTGATCGTGGCGGCGCGCCACTGCGGTTCAGGCCGCCCGGCAAGGCCGGCCATGCCCCGCCCCCCGATGCCGCCTGGAGCCCGGATGATGCCCGACCACCACACGAAGCTCGACCGGATGCGCCGCCATATGGAGGCACTCGGCGTGCCGGCAGGTACGGCAGCCCCTCCGGCATGGCGTCTGCTGTGGCGGCTGGGGGTCCGGGCCACTCCGCCGCTGTTCATGCCGGCCCTGCCGTTGGCGCTGTGCCTCGGTGGCTTCTTCGCGGCGTTCTGGGGGCTGGTGATGTGGTTTGGCTTCCGGGTCTGGCCGCAGGACGCATCGCCGGCGCGGGCGATCGCCGCGTCGCTGGTGGTGGGGGCCGTCTTCGGCGGGCTGATGGCGCTCCACTTCCGCCGCGTGGCGCGCAGGCATCGGCTTCCTTCCTGGCAGGAATACCAGGCACCGCCGGACCACGATTGACGAGGACCCGGGCGAAGCGGATCCCGCCTCGGAGCGCTCGAAAAGTGGTCCGCCCCGGAGCCGGGGCCCGCCGATGATGCGGTTACGCCGGCTCGTCCGGGATCAGCGCGCTCTCCAGCCGGGCGATGCAGTCCTTCAGCCACAGCTTGCGCTTCTTCATCCGTTTCAGCGCGAGGTCGTCCTGGGGATCGCCGGCATGCAGCGCGGCCAGGCGCTCGATCGCCGCATCGAGGTCGCGATGCTCCATCCGCAGCTCGGTCAGGCGGCGGGAGATGACGGCGGGTTCTTCGGTCTCGAGCATCCGCCGAGCTTAGCGCGCCGCCGTCCCGGCGTCATGACGCCGGTCGGGGGTGCCGGACCCGCCGCCGTGGCGGCTCCGCGCTCCAGTAGAATGGGCGGTCCATGAGTACGATCCTGCCCCTCGCCGAACCCCTGCCGCGCCGCGCCGCGGACCCGCGCCGTGCCGCCCACGAGGCCAACAAGCTGGCCAAGCGCCTGCGCCACCAGGTCGGCCGCGCGATCGCCGACTTCGGCATGATCGAGGACGGCGACAAGGTCATGGTGTGCCTGTCCGGCGGCAAGGACAGCTACACGATGCTGGACGTGCTGTTGCAGCTGCAGAAGAAGGCGCCGGTCTCGTTCTCGATCACCGCGGTCAATCTCGACCAGAAGCAGCCCGGCTTCCCCGAGCACGTGCTGCCGGACTACCTGCGCTCGAACGGGGTCGACCACCACATCATCGAGCAGGACACCTACTCGGTCGTCGCCCGGGTCGTGCCCGAGGGCAAGACCATGTGTTCGCTGTGCTCGCGCCTGCGCCGCGGCGCGCTGTACACCTGGGCCGAGGAGAACGGCTACAACAAGATCGCGCTGGGGCACCATCGCGACGATCTGGTGGCGACCTTCTTCCTCAACCTGTTCTTCCACGCCAAGCTCTCGGGCATGCCGCCGAAACTGCTGTCGGACAACGGCAAGCACGTGGTGATCCGCCCGCTGTCCTACGTGCGCGAGGACGACATCGCCCGCTACGCGGAGCTGAAGCGGTTTCCGATCATCCCGTGCAACCTGTGCGGCTCGCAGGAGAACCTGCAGCGCAAGCAGGTCAAGCGGATGATGGATGCGTGGGAACGCGAATCTCCCGGCCGCATCGAGACCATCTCGCGCGCGCTGGGCGACATCCGGCCGTCGCAGCTGAGCGACGGCAAACTGTTCGACTTCCTCGCCCTCGGCCGTCGCGGCGACGCGACCGCCGATGCGCACGGCTGGCTGGCCGGCGAACCGCACGAGCGCGACGACTGACCGCGGCCCCGCCACGCGCGCGCCCTCATTTACGAACCCCGATCTGGACCCTGAATGTTCTTTCGCAACCTGACGCTGTTCCGCTTTCCGACCACCCAGAAATTCGACGATCTCGACAGCGGCCTGGACGAGTGCCAGCTCAAGCCGGTCGGTCCGCTCGAGCTGTCCAGCCGTGGCTTCATCTCGCCGTTCGGTCGTGAAGCCGAGGAGATGTCGCATTCGGTCGGCGATGCGATGTGGCTGACCGTCGGCGGCGAGGACCGCCTGCTGCCGGGCAGCGTGGTCAACGACATGCTGGCCAAGAAGCTGGCCGAGATCGAGCACAAGGAAGGGCGCAAGCCCGGTGGCCGTACCCGCAAGCGGATCAAGGACGAGCTGATCACCGACCTGCTGCCGCGCGCGTTCATCAAGCCCAGTCGCACCGATGCGCTGATCGATTGCGGTCACGGCATCGTCGTGGTCGACACCTCCAGCCGCAAGAGCGCCGAAACCGTGGTCAGCGAGATCCGTCGCGCGCTGGGCAGCTTCCCGGCGCTGCCGTTGAACGCCGAGGTCGCGCCGCGCGCGGTGCTGACCGGTTGGGTCGCCGGCGAGCCGCTGCCGGAAGGCCTCTCGCTCGGCGACGAGTGCGAGCTGCGCGACCCGGTCGACGACGGCGCGGTGGTCAAGGTGCAACGCATGGAGCTGCAGTCGGACGAGATCAACAAGCACCTGGAGTCCGGCAAGCAGGTCACCCGGCTCGCGCTCAATCTCGACGATCACGTCAGTTTCGTGCTCGGCGAGGACCTGGTGGTGCGCAAGTTCAAGCTGCTCGACGGCGCGGTCGACGAGCTGGAGAACACCGAGACCGAGGACATGCGCGCCGAGCTCGATGCCCGCTTCGCGCTGATGGCGGGTGAGACCAAGCGCCTGTTCGCGGTGCTGGAGTCGGCGCTGAAACTGAGCAAGGCCGACTGAGCTTCGCCAACCCGGCCCGGTGAACCTCCCCGGTTGCTCAGGGGAGGTTTGCGCCATGGCCGCGAACGGGCGCGTGGACGTGCATTGGCGCGCTCCGGAACCGCTGGCTCGTGTTCCGCGGCGCGCAGGGCACCGTCCGGTGAGCGTCGTCGCGGTCGACATCGCCCGCATCGGACCGCTCATTCGCCGACGACGCCGACACCCGCATCGCGATGTCGCATCGAAGTGTCTGCGTTGAAACACCGATGCCCCTGGCTGGGGGTATCATGCCTGCGTCCACGGATGGGCGATGGCGTGCCAAGTCGCATGCATTCCCCCGGCCGTAGTGCAGCAGTGCAATTGCCCATCCGTCGATGACTCCTCCTTTCCGCCTGCTTGCGTCCAGGCCCGCCGCCTCTGGCCGGGTGGAGCGCGAAGCCGTCGAATTCTCGCTGCCCGACGGGCGTCTGATCGAGCTGATGCGCGTGCGCGATCCGCGTGCGCGACGGCTGCGGTTGTCGGTCGACGAACGCGGCGCGCGGCTGACCCTGCCGCCGCGCTCATCGCTGGTCGCGGCCGAGCGCTTCCTGCACGAGCACGGCGACTGGCTGGCCGCGCAGATCACCCGCTACACCGTCGATGCGCTGCCGACCCTGGTGCGCGGAGAGACCCGCGCGCTGCCGCTTCGCGGCGGAATGGCGGCCCTAGACTGGCGGGAAGGCCGCTTCACCCGCCTGCACCAGGACGACACCGGCGCGCTGACGTTCACCACCGGTGCCCGTGCCGGCGATGCGGCGCTGCGGCGCGCACTGCGCGATTTCTACGAGGCCCAGGCGCGTGCCGATGTCGGCCGCTGGCTGCCGCACTACCTGCCGACCCTGCCGCGCGCACCGCGGCGGGTGCGGCTCAAGGTGATGTCGTCGCAATGGGGGTCGCTGGCCCCGGACGGCACGATGGCGCTGGACCTGGGGCTGGTGCTGGCGCGGCCGTCGGCATTCGAGTACGTGCTGGTGCACGAGCTGTGCCATCTGGTCCGGGCCGATCATTCGCGCGCGTTCTGGCGCGAGGTCGAGGCGCGGTTCCCGCAGTGGCGGGCCGAGCGCGACTACTTCCATGCCGAGGGCCGCCGCCTGAAGGCGATGATGCGGGCGCTGCTGGCGGCCTGAGGGGGCCCGATCGGGCCGGTTCCGGCGCGATGGGACCGCCGATGTCCTCTTGCGCCCGCTTATTGCGTTTTAAGTCATTGACGACGGCCGCCGGTACATCGATCGGCCGTCCCGTCGACCGTTCGATTCCGTTCAACCCTAGCCGTCGAGACGCTCATGACCCGGAACCTGTCCGCCTCCTGGAATGCCGCCCACAACCATGGCCAATGCCCGCAAGCGAGGCGGCTGCTCCGAGCCGCGGCCGCGCTGGCGCTGGCCGCGCTGCTGGCGGCCTGCGGCAAGTCGGCCGAGGAGCGGATCACCGAGACCGCGATATCGGCGGCCTCGGGCCAGAAGGTCGAGGTCGAGCGCGATGGCGACCAGATGACCTTCAAGACCGGGGACGGCGAAATGCGGGTCGCCAGCGGCGAATCGCTGCGGCTGCCGGACGACTTCCCGGACGATGTCTACCTGCCGGGCGACTACCAGGTCCGCAGCGTGCTGGAAGTCTCCGGCACCCGGGTCCTGAGCCTGAGCGCCGAGGGCAAGGCGATGGATCTGTTCGCCGAGGCGCGCGAGGCGATGCAGGCCAGCGGCTGGAAGCAGACCATGGCGATGCAGCACGACGCCGACAACGCGATGCTGGCGTTCGAGAAGGATGCACGCAACGCGGTGGTGTCGATCAACGGCGACGCCGACGGCCAGGTGCAGATCGGCCTGCAGTTGCGCGAGCGCCAGTAGCGCGCGTTCCGCCGCCGGCCGCGGGCCTCAGTCCCGACGCAGGAAGAAGTCGCCGATCGCCACCGCCACCGCGGCCGGGTCCTCCATGTGCAGATGGTGGCCGCCCTCGATCACCACCAGTTCGCCGCGCGGCAGCAGCGCCGCGCGTTCGCGCCGCAGCGGGTCGGGCAGGTAGGGCTGGGCGGGGTCGGCGAAGATCACCCGGGTCGGGCATTCGATCCCGGCGACCAGATCGTTGACCTGGGCCTCGATCGGGCGCTGGAAGGTCGGCAGGGTCAGGCGCGGGTCGCTGGACCAGATGAAGCCGCCCTCCACCGGCACCGTGCCGCGCTCGACCAGCAGCCGCGCGGCCGGTTCGGCGAGGCGGCTGCCGACCTGGGTGCCGGCCGCCATCCGCGCGCGCACCGCCAGCGCCAGATCGGGGAACACCCGCAGCGACTTGCCGCGCAGCGCGCGACTGGAGGCGATCGCCTGGCGCATCCGCGCCACCGTGTTTTCCGGCACGTCGGCCAGCGCGCCCAGCGCTTCGATCGCGACCAGTCGCTCGACCCGTTGCGGGCAGGCGGCGGCGATCAGGCTGGCGATGCCGGCGCCCATCGAGTGACCGAGCAGGGCGAAGCGCTCCCAGCCCAGCGCGTCGGCGACGTCGAGGACCGCGTTGACCGCGCCGGCGAACGAATAGTCCGCGCCTGCGGGCAGGTGGGCGCTGCGGCCGTGGCCGGGCAGGTCGAGCGCGACCAGGTCGATCCCGTCCAGCCGCGGCGCGATCGGCGCGAAGCTGGCGGCGTTGTCGAGCCAGCCGTGCAGGGCCAGCACCCGCGCACCGTCGGAGCGGCCTCCGCGCAGGCCGGTCATGCGGCCCAGCGGCGTATCGAGCACGACTTCGCGCAGCATCTCCGGCGCCGTCATCCCAGCAACGGTCCGACCAGGCCGGCGAGCGCGCGTGCGTGCTGCGGGCGTGCGTTCAGGCACGGGATGTAGCGCAACCGGCCGCCGCGTTCGGCGAAACCTTCCGCGAGCATCATCGCGACTTCCTCCAGGGTTTCGATGCAGTCCACCGCGAAGCCGGGCGCGACCACGTCGACGTCGTGGACGCCGCGCGCGGCCAGCGCGGCCAGGGTGTCCTCGGTCGAAGGCGACAGCCACTCCTCGCGACCGAAGCGCGACTGGTAGCTCAGCGACCAGGCCGCGTCGTCCAGCCCCAGCGCGGCCGCGATCGCCGCCGCGCTGGCCTCGCACTGGCGCTGGTAGGGGTCGCCGCGCTCGACGAATCGGCGCGGCAGGCCGTGGAACGAGAACAACAGGTGACCGTCGTCGCCGTGACCGCGGCGGTGCTCGCGGATCGAGTCGGCCACCGCCGCGACCCAGCCGGCATCGAGGTGGTAGTCCTCGACCATCCGCAGCTCCAGGGCGTGCGGGTCGGGCGCGGCGGCGGCGAAGCGCGCGACCACGTCGCCGACCGAGGCGGTGGTCGAGGTCGAGTACTGTGGATACAGCGGCAGCACCACGATCCGGCGCCGGCCCTCCCGGCGCAGCATGTCCAGCACCTCGGCCAGCGCCGGCTGCCCGTAGCGCATCGCGTCGACCACGCGCACCTGCGGCAACTCGTCCTGCAGCGCGCGGGCCAGGTCGCGGGTATGCACCGCCAGCGGCGAGCCGCCGTCCATCCAGATGCTGGCGTACTTGCGCGCGACCACCGGCGAGCGCAGCGGCAGGATCGCGAAATGCAGCAGCGGGCACCACAGCCAGCGGGTCAGGTCGACCACGCGGCGATCGTGCAGGAACTCGGACAGGTAGCGGCGGACCGCGGCCGGCGTCGGCGCCTCGGGCGTGCCCAGATTGACGACGACCAGGGCGGTGTCGCCGGCCGGCGCGGCGGAGGAAGAGGGGGCGGTGGCGGGGGATGTGGGCATCGGGTCGCGGGCAGGCGGCTGGCTTCCGGTATCGGTATAGGATGACAGGTGCGCAGGTCCGGTTCAGCATCGACGCCCTTCCGCGGGCGCGGATTTCGTGCCGATTCATTCGCGCCCGCCCCCGCTGCACCACAATCACCACGAACCCCACGGTGGCGTCCGGCTCTGCCGCGCGCCCATGATCGGAGCCCGCAATGTCATTGAAGCCGATGTCCCGCGTCCTGCCCGGCGCCGTCCGCGCCATCGCCGCCGCCGCTCTGCTGTGCGCCGCCACCGCCGCGGTCGCCGGTTCCACCGAGGACGAGCGCGCCCGCGAAGCGGTCCGTGTTCTGGGCGACATCCAGGCGATCCCCGAATCGGCGATCCCCGACAAGCTGCTCGACGAGGCCAAGGGCATCGTCGTCGTGCCCGACACCCTGAAGATCGGTCTGGTGGTCGGCGGCCGCCGCGGCCACGGCCTGATGTCGGTCAAGAATCCGGACGGCACCTGGTCGCAACCCAGCTTCGTCAAGCTGACCGGCGGCAGCGTCGGCCTCCAGGCCGGGGTGCAGTCCGCCGACGTGGTGCTGGTGTTCCGCAACGCGCGCGGCCTGGACTCGATCGTCAACGGCAAGGTGACCCTCGGCGCCGATGCCGGCGTCGCCGCCGGCCCGGTCGGGCGCAATGCCGCCACCGCCACCGACGGCCAGCTCAAGGCCGAGATCTGGTCGTGGTCGCGCGCGCGCGGCCTGTTCGCCGGCATCGCCCTGGACGGGGCGGTGCTGAGCATCGACGATGCCGCCAACGAGGCGGTCTACGGCCGCGACACCACCCCGCGGATGATCTTCGAGGGTCGCGCCCAGGGCCAGCCGTCGAACGCGGTGGTGGACTTCCGCGACCAGCTGGAGGAAGCGACCGCGCTCGCCCGCGCCCGTCGCGACGACGGCGAGCCGGCCCCGCGCCCGGCCGCCTCGACCCTGCC
>NZ_VICD02000040.1 GCF_006546735.2 Marilutibacter maris
GAGCGCAGCCGGATATCGTTCCCCCCTGAGTCAGGGGGCGATTCGCGCGCAGCGCGAATGGGGGTCTGGAAGCGCAACGGCGGGGCCCGAGGTTTGCGCAGCAAACCTTGGGAGATATCCGGGCGCAGCCGGATATCGTCCCATCGGGCTTCTACAATATCCGCCACGACCGCCCTCACGGACGTACCGATGACCACGACCATCCGCCGCGCGACGCTGACCGATCTGGACATGCTGGTCCCGCTGTTCGACGCCTACCGGCGCTTCTATGGCCAGCCCGGCGACCTGCCGCGCGCCCGCGGCTTCCTGCAACAGCGACTGCAGCAGGCCGAGTCGACCGTCCTGCTCGCGTACGTGGACGAGGTCCCGGCCGGCTTCGTCCAGCTCTATCCGTCGTTCTCTTCGGTACGCACCGCGCGCGTGTGGATCCTCAACGACCTCTACGTCGATCCGGCCGCGCGACGTCGCGGCGTCGCCCGCGCCCTGCTGGAAACCGCCGAACGCTTCGCCCGCGAAGGTGGCGCCAGCGGCCTGATGCTGGAAACCTCGCGCGACAACGCCGCCGCGCGCGCGCTGTACCGCGAAGCCGGCTGGCACGAAGAGGCGACCCAGTGGTATGCCTTGTCGTTCGACGACGCCGCGGCCGAGGAGTCGCTGTTCGTCTATGGCACCTTGCAGGACGCCCAGGTCCAGCGACGGCTGTTCGGCCGCACCCTTTCCGGCAGCGCCGACGCCCTGCCCGGCTATCGGCTCGATTGGCTGGAGCTGCGCGCCCCCGCCGCGGTGGCGACAAGCGGCATCCTCCGCCACCCGATCATCCACGCCAGCAGCGCCAACGGCGACCGGGTCGCCGGCATGCGCCTGCAACTGAGCGCGGTCGAACTCGCGCACGCGGACGCCTACGAGGGCGACGACTACCGGCGCGTGCGGGTGACCCTGGCCTCCGGGGCCCAAGCCTGGGCCTACGCGGCACCGTCGCCGGCATCGGCGTGAACGACCCTCGTCCCGCCCTGCGAGAACGCCTGCGCCTGCGCCCGGGCGACGCCCACGCCTGGATCCTGCTCGGCGA
>NZ_VICD02000041.1 GCF_006546735.2 Marilutibacter maris
GTTGTGGATGTTGTAGGTGCTGCCATCCGGGGCCACCAGGTCGACCTTCAGATCGCCCTTGTAGGTGTGGCGGATGTCGACATCCACGCTGGCGTCGCTGGGTGCGTTGCCGCTGCGACCGGACACGGTGATGGGGCTCTCGACGGTGGCGTTGTCGTTGATCGTGTAGTCGCTGGTGTTGCTGTAGGTCTGGGTGTCGCCACCGCCGCCGCTGCCGTAGTCGCCGACCAGGCTGACCCCGGAGAAGCTGCTGTAGGCCTTGACCCGGACGTGCCAGGTGCCGGCCTGCGGACTGGCGAAGCTGCAGGTCTCGGCATTGCCGTTCTTGTACGGACGGCAGTCGTAGCTGCTGTCGGTCGGCGCGCTGCCGAACTTGACGTAGAGGTCGGCATCGCCGCTGCCGCCGGACATCGTGAAGCTCAGGTTGGAGGCGCCGGCGGGCACGTCCATCGTGTACTCGACGGCGTTGCCGGCGGTGGCCGCCAGCCCGGTCACCGGCACGCCCTTCTCCAGTTCGTTGCCGGGCGGCGGCGGATCGGTGTCGCCGTCGGTCTTGGCCAGTTCGCCGAGAAAGCCCAGCGCGAGCTTGGCCAGCGGGGTGCTGGGCTGGGCGCTATTGCCCATGTTGGCCAGGGTGTCGGAGGTGGTGTGGATGCGGTTGTTGAAGGCGGCCTCGAACATCATCGCGGCCGGATAGCCGGCGCTGGTCCAGGAGGCGTGGTCGGAGCAGCCGTAGCCGCAGGTGTAGGTGCCGCGGGTCAGTCCGAGCGGGGCGAGGTATTCGTCGAACACGTCGCGCACGAACTGCTGCAGGGCGCTGTTGCTGTAGTCGGTGATCAACTGCATGTCGACGCTGGAGCCGCTGGCGTAGTTGGTCATGTCCAGCTGCAGCACGCCGACCACGTTCACGCCCTGGCTGGAGAAGGACTGGGCGATCGCGTTGGAGCCGCGCAGGCCGACTTCCTCGGCGGCGTAGCCCATGAACTTGACCGTGCGCCGCGGCTTCCAGCCATCGGCCAGGGCGATGCGCAGCACCTCGGTCAGGGTCGCGATGCCGGAGGCGTCGTCGTCGGCGCCGGGCGCGTTCATCGCGTTGCCGCTGCCGCTGTTGGAGATCGAGTCCAGGTGGCCGCCGAGCACCACGACCTCGTTGGCCAGGTCGCTGCCCTCGATGGTCAGGATCACCGACGGCTGGGTCGAACAGCTGGAACAGGCGAACAGCTCGGCGCTGACGTCGCTGCGGCCGGCGCCGAAGGCCTGCCAGGTGTCGCGGATCCACTCGGCCGCGGCCTTGCCATGGGTGCTGGCGTAGTAGCGGTTGGGGTAGGCGGTGGACAGGTGGTCGATGGTGGCGCGGATGTTGCTCTCGCTGACCTGCGGCAGCCACGGGTCGACCGTGTCCTGGTTGTCGACGGTATAGGTCGCGAACACGGTCTGCTGGGCCAGCGCGCTGCGCTCGTTGGCGAGGAAGGCCTCGGCCTCGTCCAGGCTGGCGAAGGCGAAGAAGCCGCCGCAGCGGTGCTCGTCGGCGTGGATGCGATGGCTGGCGTCGCTGAGCTGGTGGGCCTGGATGCGCGAGATCACCAGCGCGTTGCCGGTACTGTCGCGCAGCCCGGTCGGGTCGCGGGCGATCGCCGCCAGGCTGGTGCGGTAGCTGTCCTGCGAGGTGACGACATAGACCGGCGCGAACGGGTCGCTGTCGATGCGCTCGGCCAGCGCCGGGCTGATGTGGTCGTGGTGGCGGGTGTCGGCGGTCTGCGCATGGCCGGCACCGCTGGCGGCCAGTGCGGCCACCAGGGCAAGCGAAGCGATATGTCCTTGCATTGCGAAGCTCCTGGGATGCGGATGCGGGGCCTTGTGCGGCGCCCCGCATTCGGGAAGGGACGGGCGCGTCGGCCCGGGTCGGATCTCCCTGTGCGATCCGGAGTAGCGGGGCCCGGCCGAAGCCGGGCCCCGGTGCGACCGGCCGCCTGTAGCTGTCCTGGCGACGGGTTCGCGGTTGCGATCAGGTCATGACATCACGCTTGGAACGCGATCTCAGAAGGTCACGCTCCAGCTGTTGATGTAGCCGGTGTCGTAGTTGGCGTTGTCGTTGACCCGCAGCTTCCAGGTGCCGTTGAGGGCCTCGCTGGACAGGTTCAGCGTGTAGGTGCCGATCACGTTGTCGGCGCTGCCGCC
>NZ_VICD02000042.1 GCF_006546735.2 Marilutibacter maris
CATGGCAGCGCGCCGCCGCCTCGCCGCCGCCGGGCAGGATGAAGTCCTTCAGCGGCGGCAGGGCATCGTTGAACCGGTCCAGGTGCGTTTCCAGGCGCTCGACGTCCTCGCCGCCGATCGCGGCGTGGCCCGGTATGCACAGCTCGCCGCCGAGGTCGAACATCTGGTGTTGTACGCCGGTCAGCAGGGTGCGGACATCGTCGTCGATATGGTCGCAGGCGAGGACCAGGCCGATGCAGGAATTGGCCTCGTCGACGGTGCCATAGGCGGCGACCCGGGCCGAGTCCTTGCCGGTGCGGCTGCCGTCGCCCAGGCCGGTGCTGCCATCGTCGCCGGTGCGGGTGTAAATCTTGGAGAGACGGTTACCCATGATCGGGGGGCGGGGGACGTCACTGCCGGAGCCGCGGCCCGACAGCCCGGTCCCTTATGCCGTCTGCGCCCGCAGCGCCGGAACGCGGCTGCGCAGCAGGGCGAAGCCGCCGAACAGCAGCGCCGAGTAGAACAGGGTGCCGAGCACGGTCCACTGGAAGAACGGGATCGCCGCGGTATAGGCCATGCCCAGGCCGCCGACGCTCTTCGGGTACTCCGGCATCATCAGCCAGGCGCCGAAGTTGCTGGCCACGAAGAACAGCACCGACGCGGCCAGGCCGAAGCCCAGCACCCGGCCGCCGCCGACGCGGCCACGCAGGCCGAAGCCCAGGGCCGTGGTCAGCGCCACGCAGGCATAGCCCAGCCAGATGCCGACGCCGCTGAACCAACTGGCGTAGATGCCGCCGTTGATCGAGGCCAGCGCCAGGTCGGAGATCAGCATCGCGACCAGCGGCACGATGAAGGCCCACTGCCGGGAGGCGAAGTAGGCGCCGCCGAACAACGCGATCGCGGCGACCGGCGAGAAGTTCGGCGGGTGCGGCAGCAGGCGGGTCAGCGCCGCGGCCAGGATCAGGCCGGCGAGCACCATCGGGCCGGCGACGAAGGTGCCGACGGAGGGGCCGGTGGGAGCGGACGGGGAGGCGGTGGCGGCGGGCTTCATCGGACAGGGGAACCGGTACGGACGGAAGGTGTCTAGCATACCCCACCGGCCCGCCTGGACCGCGGCGGGCCCGCCCCCTGCGTTCCCCGGGGGCAGGCGCCGAGGCGCCATGCCGGTAAACTGATGGGCATGCCGAATGCCGCCTCCGCTTCCACGACATCCGCTTCGGGCTCCGACGCATCGGGCCCGGACCCCGCCACTACGACCTGCCACGACGTCCTGATCGTCGGCGGTGGCCTGGTCGGCGCCAGCCTGGCGATCGCGCTCGATCGGATCGGGCTCGACGTCGGCCTGATCGAGGCGGCGCCGCCGGGCTCGTTGCCGGCGGTGTTCGACGAGCGCAACCTCAGCTTCGCCGAGGCCACGGTCAATGCGCTGGAGGCGCTCGGGGTGATGCAGAAGCTGCATGCGCCGACCGGGGCGATCCGTCGCATCCATGTCAGCCGGCGCGGCGACTTCGGCCGCGCGGTGCTGGAGGCGCGCGACCACGGTCGCGAGGCGTTCGGCCAGGTGGTGATCGCCCGCGACTT
Source organism: Marilutibacter maris (assembly GCF_006546735.2). Taxonomy (GTDB): domain Bacteria; phylum Pseudomonadota; class Gammaproteobacteria; order Xanthomonadales; family Xanthomonadaceae; genus Marilutibacter; species Marilutibacter maris. Next base: position 1,561 of record NZ_VICD02000042.1, read on the forward strand.
CGGCGATGCGCTGGAGGCGCGGCTGGCCGAGCTGCCGCGATTGATGCGCTATCGCCCGGTGCTTTTCGTCGGACTGGAGCCGGGCCCGGTCGACGGCGCGCGCGCGGTGCGGGTTTCCGACGGCGGCGGCGAGCGGGTCCTGCGCACCCGCCTGCTGGTGGCCGCCGACGGCACCCGCAGCCAGGTGCGCGAGGCCCTGGGCATCGCCTGCGATTCGCATGATTACGGGCAGACCCTGTTCGTCACCCGCCTGCGTAGCGAGCGGGCGCCCGACGGCACCGCCTACGAGCGTCTTGGCGACCATGGTCCGACCGCGCTGCTGCCGCGCGGCGACCGTCACTTCGGGCTGGTCCACGGGGTCGCCCGCGACGAGGCCGACGCGGTCGCCGCGCTGGACGAGGCCGCGTTCCTGGAACGGGCGCAGCAGGCGTTCGGATGGCGGGTCGGCCGCTTCCTGGCCTGTGGCCGGCCCAGCACCTATCCGGCGATCCGGACCGTCGCCGGCCGTCTGACCGCGCCGCGCGCAGTGCTGGTCGGCAACGCCGCGCAGACCGTGCATCCGATCGGCGCGCAGGGCTTCAACCTCGGCCTGCGCGATGCGCTGACCCTGGCCGAACTGATCGAGGCCGCGCGCGCGGCCGACCCGGCCGCCGATTGCGGCGACGCCGGGCTGTTGGCCCGCTACGTGCGCCGGCGCGGGGACGATCGCGAGCAGACCCTGGCCTTCTCCGACGGTCTGGCGCGGGTGACCGCGAACGATGCCTCGCTGCTGCGCCCGTTGCGCAGTGCCGGGCTGTTCGCGCTGGACCGGCTGCCGTCGGTGCAGGCGGCGATCGTCGGCGGCGCGCTGGGCTACCGTGGCCGGGTGCCGGCGCTGTGCCGGGCCGGGAGCGGCGCATGAGCCGGCGCGACCGTTACG
>NZ_VICD02000043.1 GCF_006546735.2 Marilutibacter maris
CGCAAACCTCGGGCCCCGCCGTTGCGCTTCCACACCCCCATTCGCGCTGCGCGCGAATCGCCCCCTGACTCAGGGGGGAACGATATCCGGCTGCGCCCGGATATCTCCCAAGGTTCGCTGCGCAAACCTCGGGCCCCGCCGTTGTGCTTCCACACCCCCATTCGCGCTGCGCGCGAATCGCCCCCTGACTCAGGGGGCTGTGCCTAGACTTGTAGGAGCGGCGTGAGCCGCGAGGGCTTTCATCGGACGCCCGGGGAGCGCGGCTCATGCCGCTGCTACGAAAGGCGGGTTGGCCGGCGCGTCGCGGTCCGGTCTCGTCGGCGGCGACCGCGCTCGGGCATCATGCGCGGATGCCGGGTGCGACCGACTTCCGTCTCTATCATTCCAATGCGCTGGACGTGCTGGCGCAGCTGATGGCGAGCGAGCTGCGCGCGCCGGCGCCCGGGCAGGGGCCGCTGGAGCCGGACCTGGTGCTGATCCCGCAGGTGGCGATGCGGCGCTGGCTGCAGGCGACCCTGGCCGAGGCGCACGGCATCGCCGCCAACCTCGAGTTCCTGACCCCGGGCGAATTCGTCGCCCGCGCGCTGGACGCCAACCTCGGCACCGCGGCCGAGGATCTGGACGCCGGCGGCCTGCAATGGGCGTTGTATGCCGCATTGCGCGACGAGGCGTTGATGGCGCGTCCGGCGATGGCGGCGCTGGCCGCCTGGCTGGGCGCCGGCGACCCGGCGCGGCCGTGGACCCTGGCCGGCGAGCTGGCCGGGGTCTATGCCAAGTACCTGGCCTGGCGCCGCGACTGGCTGCTGCGTTGGGAAGGCGGCGCCGATCCCGACGACCCGCAGGCGATCCTGTGGCGCGCCATCGCCCGCGGCCGCCAGCACCGCGCCCGCCGCATCCAGGACTATCTCGCCCTGTTTGGTGGCGACACCGACGGCGCCCTGCCGCGCGGCCTGCCGGCGCGGCTGTTCGCCTTCGCGACCCTGAACGTCTCGCCCGACGTGCTGCGGGTGATGGCCACCCAGGCCCGCGTCGGCACCCTGCATTTCTATCTGCCGACCCCGACCCGCGCCTACTGGGGCGACCTGCGCAGCCTCGGCGAGCGCGTGCGCGCCGGCGATCCGGATCCGTTCGGGGTCGAGGACGGCGAGAACCCGCTGCTGCGCGACTGGGGCGCGGCCGGCCGCGACTTCATCGCCCTGCTGGGCAGCTACGAGGTGGTGCACCCCTCCGGCGAGGTCGATGCCTGCGTCGAGCCGGCGGGGTCGTCGGGCCTGTTGCAGCGGATGCAGGCCGACCTGTTCCACCGCCGCCCGGCGCCGCTTGCCGGCAGCGCCCTCGACGGCGGCCCCATCGACCGCGGCGACCCCAGCCTGCAGTTCCATGCCTGCCACACCCGGCTGCGCGAGCTGCAGGTGCTGCACGACCGCCTGCGCGCGCTGCTGGAGCCGACCTCGCCCGAGGGACGGCGCTTCGACCCGCCGCTGCAGCCGCGCGAGATCGCGGTGCTGGCGCCGGACATCGACCCCTACGTGCCCTATCTGGACGCGGTGTTCGGCGACGACGGCCAGGACCGGCCGATCCCGTATGCGATGGCCGACGCCAGCCCGCTGGCCGGCGAGCCCCTGGCCGAGGTGTTCCTGCGCCTGTTGGCGCTGCCGGTGTCGCGCTTCGGCCTGGAGGAGATGCTCGACCTGCTCGCCAGCCCGCCGCTGGCGCAGGCCGCCGGGCTGGACGCGGCGGCGCTGGAGCGGGTGCACGGTTGGCTGCACGCGGCCGGCGCCCGCTGGGGCCTGGATGCCGGCCACCGCCACCGCCATGGCGCTCCCGACGACGATGCCTACACCTGGCAGTTCGCCCTGGACCGGCTGCTGCTCGGCCACGCCAGCGGCAGCGAGGCGCCGGTGCCGGGCGCCGATGGCGAAGTGGCGCCGTGGCCGGAGCTGGAGGGCGGCGCGCTGGATGCGCTGGACACCCTGTTGCGTCTGTTGCGGGTGTTGGCGCGTCACGAACGCCTGCTCGGCGAGGCGATGGTGCCGGAACAGTGGCGCGAGCGCCTGCTGGCCCTGCTCGACACCCTGTTGCCGCGGCCGCCGGCGACGCCCGGCGGGCAGCGCGCGCTGGACCGGCTGCGCACCCTGATCGACGGCTTCGCCCACGACGCCCGCGGCCAGGCGGTGACCGAGCCGGTCCCGGCCGAGGTGGTGCGCGCGCACTTCGCGACGGTGCTGGGCGAGGCCGATACCCGCGCGCCGTTGCTCACCGGCGGGGTCAGCTTCGCGCGGATGGTGCCGATGCGGCTGCTGCCGTTCCGGGTGATCTGCCTGCTGGGCATGAACGACGGCGACTTTCCCCGCCGCGATCCGGCCGCCGGCCTCAACCGCCTGACCGCCGAGCTGGGCACCGAGCGGCGCCGCCACGGCGACCGTTCCACCCGCGAGGACGACCGCTTCCTGTTCCTGCAATTGTTCGCCTCCGCGCAGGACGTGTTCTATCTGAGCTGGCTCGGCGCCGACCCGCGCGACGGCAGCGCGCGCGAGCCGTCGGCCCTGGTCACCGAGCTGCTGTCGGCCGCCGCCGACTACCACGCTGCCGAAGACCACGCTGCCGCGGTCGATGCCGCCGCCAGCAAGGCCG
>NZ_VICD02000044.1 GCF_006546735.2 Marilutibacter maris
ACCGCGCGCCGGGCGTGTTCCAGATTCGCCGCGATCGGGGTGCCGCTGCTGTCCGCATGCAGGCGGTCCAGCGTCTCGACCAGCGCCTGGCCGTCGCGGACATCGCCCAGGCCGCGGACGAGCCGGCGCAGCTCGCGATCGACCAGCTCGGCACCCGGCCCCAGCGCGGGCTGTCCCAGCGCGAGCGTCGCCCGCACCCGTCGCAGCGCCTTGCGGCCCTGGTGGATGCCCTTGTGCAGCCGTTTGCCCGGTTCGCCGTCGACACGCAACCACTCGCCGGCGGCGTCCAGCTGGCCGCGGGCATAGCGGTGCAGCGCCGGGCCGAAGGGCGGCGTCGTGGCCGTACCGGGTTCCGCGTCGTCGGTTTCCGTCATGCCGATGCCCGGCCGAGTCGGGAACACAAGCATAGCGCCGGCCTGTGTCGCCGGGGCGTAGCTCAGGCGGTCGCCGCCGCTTCCAGGTGCTCGCGTAGTGCGGCGATCGCGACGCGCACCTTGGCCGGCTGGGATTCGCGCTGCGCGGTCAGCGCATAGACGCCAATCGGCGCCATCGACCAGTCCGGCAGCACCGGCAGCAGCCGGCCCTGGGCGATCAGCGCGCTGGCGTGCGGTCCGGGCATGCGCATGATGCCCAGGTCCTGCAGTGTCATCTGCAGCAGCGCCTCGGCGCTGTTGGCCAGTATCGGCCCGTGGACGCGGACGCGGCGTGCGGGTTCGCCGGGACGGTGGAGCTCGATGAACTCGGGCTGGTCGAGCACGCTGAGGATCAGCACCGCGTGCGTGCCCAACGCCTCCGGACTATCAGGCAATCCGTGTGCCTGCGCATAGGCCGGGGTGGCGACCAGCATGTGCCGCCATTCGGCGAGCCGGCGCGCGATCAGCGAGGAATCGGCGAGTGAACCGATCCGGATCGCGAGGTCGATGCGTTCGCCGATCAGATCGATCTTGCGGTCCTCGGCGAACAATCGCAGGCTGAGCTTCGGATGCGCCCGAAGCATCGGCGCCAGCGCCTCGGCCAGCATCGTGCTGAACCCGACCGGGAACGCGATCCGCAGTTCGCCGCGCGGCTCGTCGCGCAGGTCGGACAGGCGCCGGTCGGCGGCCTGCGCCGCGTGCAGCATCCTCGCGCAGTCCTCGTAGTAGGCCTGGCCGGCCTCGGTCAGGCTCAGTCGGCGGGTCGAGCGCAGCAACAGGACGATGCCGGTCTCGGCCTCGAGCTGGCGGATCTGCTGACTGACCGCCGAGGCGGTCATTGCCAGCTCGCGCGCGGCCGCGCTCATCGAGCCCAGCTCGACCACGCGGACATAGATGGCCATCCGCTTGAGTCGATTGATTATGAAGTCTGGCTTCATTGTCATTGCGGAAATGGCAGGCTTATCGATGGCTTTGTAAGAGCAAATACTACACGTCTCTCCCATCGACATTGAGGTCTTCCCCATGAAAGTCGCACTCATCGGCGCTTCCGGTTTCATCGGTTCCGGCCTGCTCGCCGAACTGCGCGCGCGCGGCCACCAGGTCACCGCCCTGGTCGCCCATCCCGAGAAGCTCGAACCGGCCGACGGGCTGGAAGTGGTCGCCAGCGATGCGCTCGACCGCCAACGCCTGGCCGCGCAGCTGGCCGGGCACGATGCGGTGATCAGCGCCTTCAGCGGCCATGCCCAGCAGGACGTGCGCGGGTACTACATGCGCGGTGTCGAATCGATCATCGCCGCGGTCGCCGAGGCCGGCGTCCCGCGCCTGCTGATGGTCGGCGGCGCCGGCAGCCTGGAGGTCGCGCCGGGCGTGCAGGTGGTCGATACCCCCGAGTTCCCCGAGCAGTGGAAGGGCACCGCGCTGGGCGCGCGCGATGCGCTGGAGCGCCTGCGCGCCGAGCCGGCGCTGGACTGGACCATGCTCAGCCCGGCCGCGCTGATCGAGCCGGGCGAGCGCAGCGGCCGTTTCCGCATCGGCGGCGACCGCCTGCTGACCGATGAGGCCGGCCAGAGCCGCATATCGCTGCAGGACTACGCGGTGGCGATGGTCGACGAACTGGAGCAGCCGGCGCACTCGCGCCAGCGGTTCAGCGTCGCCTACTGATGTGCATGATCGGCGCGGACTGCGTGGAGATGGCGGGCAGGCTCTAAGCTAGGCGCATGCCCGAACTGCCCGAAGTCGAAACCACCCGCGCCGGTCTCGCACCGCACCTGGAAGGGCGGCGCGTGACCGCCGCGGTGCTGCGCCGCCCCGACCTGCGCTGGCCGATCCCCGAAGCGATCGAACAGGTGCTGCCGGGGCAACGGATCGAAACAGTCCGGCGCCGCGCCAAGTACCTGTTGCTGGACACCGCTGTCGGCAGCGCGCTGCTGCATCTGGGCATGTCCGGCAGCCTGCGGGTGCTGCCGGCGGATACGCCGGTGCGCGCCCACGATCACGTCGACCTGGCGCTGGAGACCGGCAACGGCGGTGTCGCCCAGGTGCTGCGTTTCAACGACCCGCGCCGGTTCGGCTGCCTGCTGTGGCAGCCGTCGGGCGAGACCCACACGCTGCTGCGCGGACTGGGGCCGGAACCGTTGTCGGAGGCGTTCGACGGCGACCATCTGTTCGATCTGAGCCGTGGCCGCAAGGCGCCGGTCAAGACATTCCTGATGGACCAGGCGGTGGTGGTCGGGGTCGGCAACATCTACGCCGCCGAGGCGCTGTTCGCGGCCCGGATATCGCCGCTGCGGGCGGCCGGCAAGGTTTCGCGCGAGCGCTACGCGGCGCTGGCGGACGCGGTCAAGGCGATCCTCGGCCAGGCGATCGTGCGCGGCGGCACCACCTTGCGCGACTTCATCAGTCCCGATGGCGCCCCCGGCTATTTCGAACAGGAACTGTCAGCCTACGGACGCGGCGGCGCGCCCTGTCCGCGCTGCGGCCGCGCCTTGAAGCAGGCCAGCATCGGCCAGCGCGCGACCGTCTGGTGCGGCCACTGCCAGCGCTAGCACCCGCCCGCAGCGGCAACGTAAGCGGCGATGAAGTCTTCGCGGACAGGCCCGGTCGCGGCTTACGCCGCTCCTACAGGGGGGGCAGATATCCGTGCTGCGCCCGGATATCTCCCAAAGTTTGCTGCGCAAACCTTGGGCCCCGCCGTTGCGCTTCCACACCCCCATTCGCATCTGCGATGCGAATCGCC
>NZ_VICD02000045.1 GCF_006546735.2 Marilutibacter maris
CACGCGGCTGCCGGGGCCGTAGCCGCGGCCGTCGCGGGCACGCTCCATCCGGTAGTCGATGAAGGCGATCTTGCCGGCGAGCGAGCCTGCCGGTGCGGCCTCGAGTGCGGCCAGGTCGGCGAAGCGCACGACCTCGGCCTCGACCGTGCCGGCCGGGCTGCCGCCCAGCGCGGTGACCGTCAGCGGCTGCGCGTTGGCGCCGACGATGCGGGCGCTTTCGCTGCGGCGCTCCCACTTCGGGAAGGTCACCGGCTCGGTCCAGACCTTGTCGTAGCCCAATGCCTTGAACTTGGCCACCGCCCAGGCGACCGCGCGTGCGTCGGCCTCGCTGCCGGCCAGGCGCGGGCCGACCTCGGTGGTCAGCGATTCGGTGATCCGGTAGCCGAGGTCGCTGGCCAGCGCCTGTTCGCGCAACCCGGCGACCGAATCCAGCGCCGGCGCCGGAATCGTGCTCTCGGCCTCGCCGGCGTTGGCGGTGCCGATGACGACGGGTGCGGCGACCACGAGGGCGGCGGCCAGGGCGATGGCGAGGGTGGCGGTCCGACCCAGCGGGGATACGCGCATTCGAGGCTCCGGGAACAGGTGAAGAAGGGGTGAAAACGGACGAAGCCGCGAGCTTAGCAACTCGCGGCTTCGCGCCGGGGTGTCGCAAGTCATGCGCGACTTGAGGGTTTTTGGCCGCTGCCTTGAGCGAGGTGAGCGGCTCGCCACGAGGGGCGACGCACTTGCCGGCGTGCGGCAGCCTCATGACGTCTCAATCGCGGCTCGCGCCGCTGCTACCAAAGTCGGAGTGGCGGCGTGTCGTGGCTGTCCCGTCCGCCGGTCGGCAAACCCGTCGATGCGCCGTGCGAGCGGTTGCCGGATGTCCGTAGGAGCGGCGCGAGCCGCGATCGGGGCCGTCGGGAAGGCTTCAATCGCGGCTTACGCCGCTCCTACGAAACCCGGACCGGGTGTCGCATGGTCGTTCCGTCCGTTCCCACCGAATCTTCCGCTACCTCGATGTAAGCCATCGCGGACGATCCCGTAGGAGCGGCGTAAGCCGCGATCCCCAGGCTGCGCCCGGGAACCCCCAAAAGTTTGCTACGCAAACCTTGGGCCCCGCCGTTGCGCTGCCACACCCCCATTCGCATCTGCGATGCGAATCGCCCCCTGACTCAGGGGGAACGATATCCGGCTGCGCCTGGATATCTCCCAAAGTTTGCTGCGCAAACCTTGGGCCCCGCCGTTGCGCTTCCACACCCCCATTCGCATCTGCGATGCGAATCGCCCCCTGACTC
>NZ_VICD02000046.1 GCF_006546735.2 Marilutibacter maris
AGCGGTGCCATCCGGGTCTGATCGTGCAGCTCGAGCTGACGCACCTCGAACGGGGCGTGATAGCCGCGCGGCAGGTGGGCCGGATCGAACTTCAGGGTCAGCGCGCCGTCGCCGGCCGCCAGCCAGGCGGCCGAGTGCGATTGCGACACCGGCCGCCGCACGCCATCGGGCGCGGTCGCGTACAGCACGCCGCGGACCTCGTAGCGGCCCTCGGCCGCGGCCTCGACCGGCAGCACGATCTGCAGCTTGCCCGGGTCGGCGCGGAAGCCGCCGTCCAGGCGCGCGGTCGGCGCGGCCACCGCGAACGCGGTACGGGCGTCGCGCGCGGTTTCGCCATCGTTGGTGAATACCTGCAGCTCCCACAGCCCGGGCTGGCGACTGTGATGGGCCGGCAGGCGCACGTCGGCGGTGCCCCGGCCCTGCCTGTCCAGGCGCAGCCTGACCGGGAAGCTCTCGCCGTCGGGCGCGACCAGCAACGCCTCGGCGCGCGCCGGAATGCCCTGCTTGCCGCGTTGCATGCGAACGTCGACCTGCATGCGGCCGTTCTCGAGGGCGTGGTGACGACGCGGCTGGGCGTGCAGGACCAGGTCGCTGTCGGGCTCGAACACGTGGACCACGTAGCGGCCGTCGGCGCCGGCGGCCTGCAGGCGGTAGCGGCCGGCGCTGGCGGAACGGTCGGCGCGGACCACCGCGGTGCCCGGGTTGACCGCCATTCCGGTCGCGCGCAGTTGCGCGTCGGTGGCCATCGCCTGCAGCGGGATCGCGCGGCCGGCCTGCTGCATCTGCAGGCGTCCGGGGGCGATCGGGGCGGCGCCGCGGGCCGGGCTGACCCGGATCAGCGCACCGGGAGCGGTCAGGCCGACATCGACGCCGCGTTCGAGTTCGGCGCCGTCGACGGTCATCCAGAACTCGCGGCTCTCGGCGGCATGCGGGGCGGGCGCGGACAGCTCGGCATTGGGGTCGAGCGGCCACGAGAACGACACCGGGGCGCGTTCGAAGTCGCCGGCCGGCACCGGCGCGGCGGTCAGTCGCTGCGGGACCTGGTCGCCGCCGCCGGCCGGCAACAGCGGTTGCGAGGCGTTGGCGGCCAGCGGGGCCGAGAGCAGGGCGGCGAGGGACAGGGCAAGAATTCGATGCTTGGACATGGCGGTCACCTCACTGCTGCACGTCGGAACGCAGGATGGTGTCGAGCCGGAAACAGGCGCGACGGCTCTGGTTGTGGCTCAGCGGCTCGCGGCCGGCGGTGCGGTCCTTGTCGACGAACCAGACCGTGCCGGCGGCCGACTGGCTGCTGCAGTCGAGGAAGCCGTCGGAACAGCTGTTGAGCCAGTTCTGGGTCGTCTCCAGGCCGACGTTCTCCCAGTAGCCGCCGCAGTAGCTGTCGGAGTCGAACGGCGAGGAGTCGACATCGCTGCCGACCACGCTGCGGAACGGCTTGGGCAGCGCCGGGCGCCCGGAGGTGCCGTACAGGTACTGGGCGTTGTAGTGGGCCATCCAGCTGACCTGCTGCATGCGCACCGCGTCGGACTCGTAGCCCAGCAGCCAGCCGACCGCCTGCTCGAAGGCGTTGCCGTTCATCACCGCGTCGGCGAGCGGGGTGCCGGCCGAGGACGGCGCCAGCGCGTTGACCCGGACGGTCTTGTTGATGATGTTCGGATAGCGGCTGTCCCAGGTCGGGTTCGACATGATCCAGCGCATCACGTTGCCGCCGTTGGAGTGGGTGATGACGATCAGCCGGGTGATGCCGCGGTTGTTGATGAAGCTGGTCAGTTGGTCGGCCAGGCAGCCGGCGGCGCGGTTGTCCCACATGTACTGCTCGAAATCGCAGTTGATGACCGTGTAGTTGGCGCTGTCGGGCAGCCCCTGGCGCACCGAGTTGACCATCGCCGGTTGCCAGTAGTCCTGGTAGGCGTTGGTCTGCTTGCCGGTGCCGTGCACGAAGGCGACGCCGGTGACTTCGGCGTAGGCGCATGGCGCGAGCGCGGCCATCAGCAGGCCGCAGGCGAGTTTCCGCATGATGTGTTTCCCCTTTCCTTGGAGCGGCCGTGGCCCATCACGGCTCATGCCGCCGGTCTGAGTGCTGGGTCGTTTCCTGCGCCACCCCTATGGCGCATCGTCCCTGAGCGTACCCATCCGTACGGGTATGTCATGCGGCGTTGCGGCGTGGAAGCGGCGTCAGGTCACAGAACGCAAGGCTTGGGGTGGCGGGTTTCGGCGCGGTGACGACGCGGTGACGACGGCATGTCGATTGCGACGGCTGTCGCGTTCAGAACTCCAGATCCAGCGCCGCGCACAGATAGTCGAGCAGGGGCGCCAGTCCGGCCAGGTCCTTCTCCAGCACGGAGCGCAGGCGTGGCCCGGTCACCGTCGCATCGTCGATGTTGCGGAAAGCGACGAAATTCTTGCGTCGCAGGTCCTCGGCATGCTCGAACTCGGGCGGGAAGCCGCGCGGCATCCGGGTCAGCATCTCGCTGTCGTCCAGCGCGTAGCGGCGCCGGAACGCCTTGTCGCCGGTGGCGGCGGCCCAACTGCCAGGGTTGTCGAGGATGAAGTGGCGGATCCGGCGCAGGCTGTCCGGGCCGGGATGCCAGATGCCGGCGGCGACGAAGCAGTTCCCCGGCTGCAGGTGGATGTAGTAACCGGGCGCCTCGACATTGCGGCTGCGCTCGTGGAACAGGCGCGCGCCCTGCCAGGTCTTGTAGGGCGCCTTGTTGTGGCTGAAACGGGTGTCGCGGTGGATCCGGAACAGCGAGCCGCCGACGCCCCTGGGCTCGGAGCGGTAGTGCGCGCTGACCTCGGTGAGCGCCGGCTGCAGGTCGGACAGCAGTCGCCTGAACGGGTCGCGCACCTCGGACTCGTAGCGCGCCTTGTTCGCGTGGAACCATTCGCGCTCGTTGTGGCGGGCGAGGTCCTTGAGGAACTTGAAGCTGGCATCGCTGAAATAGGCGGGCATCGGGGAACTCCGTGGGGCGGATGACGGGGCGCGAATCAGCCGAGGCTGGAACGCAGCTCCAGGCCCCAGGCCTCGAGCTGGTCGAGCAGGGCCAGGTGCGGGCCGTCGCCTGTGTGCTCCAGGCGCAGGGCGGCGATCTCGGCGTCGAAGCGGGGGAAATCGTAGTCGGCGATGCCGCCGTCGCGAAGCCGGCGGCGCCGGTACTCGTTCCAGCGCGCCCGCTCGCTGGCCGACAGCGTCGATGGCCAGTTGCGGGCGCGGTAGCGGAACAGCAGCTCGGGCAGGCGCGGGTCGCGGAAGCCGAAGGTCGCCGCGCCCAGCGCTTCCGGCGGGGTGCTGCGCACGTCGCGGAACAGCCGCTTGTCGCCGTCGCCGATGAAGCCGTCGTACAGCGAGGCGTCGACATCGGACGGCGGCCGCTCGCGGCCGTCGTCGAACACCCGCCGCAGCTTTTCCGCCAGCGCCGGACCGGCCTCGCGCAGGGTCCGCGCGCGCGCCTCGGCCAGGTTGCGGTCGATGCCCAGGCGCTCGAACTCCTGCGGCCGCAGGTGCGCCCAGGCGACCAGGGCCGGGCAGCGGTTGAGATGGACCTCCTTCAGCGCGATCCGGCGCTCGCCCTCCGGCAGATCGGCGGCCGGCGTGTACAGGCGGTCGGCGATGTCGGCCGCCTCCAGTTCCAGCAGCGCGGCGGGGTCCTGGTCGAGGTCGAACACGATCATCCGGTTGTCGATGCGCGGATGCCGCGCCAGCGGCACCACCGGCGCCGCGCACAGGCGGCTGGCCGGGTAGCGCTGCGAGACGTGCAGCAGCGGCGTCATCGCCACGGTGTCGAACATGCCGGCGACGAAGCGCTTGTTGCGCAGGCGCAGGGCGTAGTCCCAGAACTTCGGCTGTGCCGCCTTCAGCAATCGCGCGATGCCGATCAGCGCGCGCACGTCGGACAGGGCCTCGTGGGCGTCGCCTTCGCGCACGCCGTTGGCCTCGGCCAGGTGCTCGAGCCGGAACGAGGCGAAGCCGTCGTCGCGGCGTGGCCAGACCAGGCCTTGCGGGCGCAGCGCGTGCGCCAGACGCAGCACGTCGAGCAGGTCCCAGCGCGAGTTGCCGCCGCGCCATTCGCGCTCGTAGGCGTCGTAGAAGTTGCGGAACAGGCCGTAGCGGACGAACTCGTCGTCGAACTTGAGCGAGTTGTAGCCCAGGGTGCAGGTCTGCGGACGCGACATCGCATCGAAGATGCGGGCGAAGGCCTCGGCCTCGGTCATGCCCTCGCGGGCCGCATGCTGCGGGGTGATGCCGGTGACCAGGGTCGCGCCCGGCGACGGCAGCAGGTCGTCGGCGGGACGGACGAAGAAGCTGATCGGCTCCTCGACCTCGACCAGGTCGGCATCGGTCCGGATCGCGGCGAACTGGGCGATGCGGTTGCCGCGCGGGTCGGTACCGAAGGTCTCCAGGTCGTAGAACAGGAAGCTGTCGGACATGGCGTCAGTCGTTCGGCAGCGGGGCCAGGCACGCCAGTACCCGCGCGTCGACCGTTTCCCAGTCCAGGCTGTCGAGCGAGTCGTGGCCGCGGGTCAGTTCGACCAGCAGTTCGCGCTGCAGCCGGCCGCGTTCGAACGCCATCGCGTAGGGCAGGCGGTGGAAGCTGACCATCGAATAGCGCGGCATGAAGCGGTCGGGGTGTCGCTCGGCGAGCTTCTGCTCCAGCGCCCGCTGCAGCAGGTAGTCGTCGTCGTCGACGCGATCGCGCATCTCCAGGTAGTTCTCCAGCGCCATCGCCTGGATCGCGCGCGAATTGGGCAGGCGCTCGGCCTCGAACGCGGCGAACGCGGCGGCGCGGTCGGCGGTGGCGTCGAGGTGCTCGGCCAGGGCGACGCAGTCCTCGAACGCGCAGTTCATGCCCTGGCCGTGGAACGGCACCATCGCGTGGGCGGCATCGCCGAGCAGGACCGCGCGATCGTCCAGCTGCCAGCAGTCCAGGTACAGGGTGCCGAGGACGCCGGTCGGGTTGTTCTGGAAGTCCTCCTCCAGCGCCGGCATCAGCGGCAGCGCGTCGGGGAAGTCGCGCTCGAACAGCGCGCGCGCGTCGGCGCCGCTGCGGACGCTGGCGAAGCTGGGGCCGCCGCCGCGATGGCCGTCGCCGTCGGGCAGGTCGTCGTTCGGCAAGTCATTGTTCGGTAGGTCATTGTTCGGCAAGAACAGGGTGACCGTGAAGGTGCGTTCGTCGTTGGGCAGGGCGATGCACATGTAGCGGCCGCGCGGCCAGATGTGCAGGGCGTTGGGCTCGATCCGGAAGCCGCCGTCGGCGGCGGGCGGGATCTCCAGTTCCTTGTACGAGTGGTCGAGGAACTCGCTGCGTTCGCCCAGCGCGGTCTCGGCCGCCATCGCCTGGCGCAGGGTCGAGCCGGCGCCGTCGGCGCCGACCAGGGCCTCGAACGCCGCCTGGTGACGGCTGCCGTCGCGCTCGTCGAGATAGCGGGCGATGCGGGCGTCGAAGTCGACGCTCTCCAGTCCGCGGTTGAAGTGGAAGCGCACGCCGGCGCGCTCGGCGATGTCCAGCAGCACGATGTTCAGCTCGCCGCGGTGCACCGACCAGATCACTTCGCTGTCGTCGCGGCCGTAGCGCTGCAGGCTGGTGCGACCGTCGCTGAAATGCACCATCCGCCCGCGCATCATCACCGCCTGGGTCATCACCGCTTCGTCGGCGCCGGCCAGGCGCAGCGCATGGCGGCCACGCTCGGCCAGGGCCAGGTTGATCGAGCGGCCGCCCTCGTAGCCGCGCAGGCGCGGATCGCCGCGCTTCTCGAACACCTCGACCTCCCAGCCGCGGCGGGCGAGCAGGGTCGCGAACAGGGCGCCGGCGAGGCCGGCCCCGATCACGGTGATGCGCCGTTCCACCCGGCCCAGGTCGTCAAGCGGCATCGCGCCAGGCCTCCACGGTTCGCGCGAAGCGCAGGATGTCGGCATGGGTGTTGTACAGCGGTGCCGGCGAGATCCGGATCACGTCCGGTTCGCGCCAGTCGCCGAGCACGCCGTTCTCGGCCAGGTAATCGAACAGGGCGCGTCCCTGGGCGCGGCCACCGGCGACGCGCAGCGACAACTGCGCGCCGCGACGCTCGGGTTCGGCCGGGGTGACGATCTGCAGCACGCTGTCCAGGCGCTGCCTGATCAGGGTTTCCAGATAGCCGGTCAGGCGCAGCGACTTGTCCCGCAGGGCCGGCATGCCGACCGCGTCGAACAGCTCCAGCGAAGCGCGCAACGGTGCCATGCCGAGGATCGGCGGGTTGCTCAACTGCCAGCCCTCGGCCCCCGGGGTGGGCGTGAAGTCCGGCCCCATCAGGAACCGGGTCGAGGGCTCGTGTCCCCACCAGCCGGCGAAGCGCGGGCGATCGGTGTTGGCATGACGCTCATGGACGAAGCAGCCGGCGATCGCGCCGGGGCCGCTGTTGAGGTACTTGTAGTGGCACCAGACCGCGAAGTCGACGCCGCTGTCGTGCAGCGCCAGCTCGCGGTTGCCGGCCGCGTGGGCGAGGTCGAAGCCGCACATCGCGCCGGCGGCGTGGGTCAGCCGCACGATCCGGGCGAGGTCGAAGAACTGGCCGGTGCGGTACTGGATCCCCGGCCACAGCACCAGGGCGAGGCGGTGGCCGTGGGTGCGGATCGCGTCCTCGATCGCCGCCATCGAGAAGGTGCCGTTGGGCTCGTCGGGTTCCAGCTCGATCAGGTCGCGGGCCGGGTCGAAGCCGTGGAAGCGCACCTGCGACTCCATCGCGTGGCGGTCGGACGGAAACGCGCCGGCCTCGATCAGGATCGCCGGCCGTTCCGGGGTTGGCCGGTAGAAGCTGACCATCATCAGGTGCAGGTTGGTGGTCAGGGTGTTCATCGCGACCACTTCCGAGGGCTTGGCGCCGACCAGGCGGCCGAGCTGCTCGCGCACCAGCTCGTGGTAGGTCATCCACTGCGATTCGCCGGTGAAGTGGCCCTCGACGGCGACCTCGGCCCAGGTGCGCAGCACCTCCTCGACGTGGTCGCGCGCGCGCCGCGGCTGCAGCCCGAGCGAATTGCCAACGAAGTAGGCCTGCTCGCCGTCGCCATGGCGCGGGATCAGGAACTGCTCGCGCAGGGTCGGCAGCGGGTCGCTCGCATCGAGACGGGCGGCGTGGGCGGGGTCGAACAGGTCGGTCATGCGGTTGGATCTCTTGGCGGTGTCGGCGGCGTACGGAGCGTTCGGGCGGCTTGTGCGGGCGGCCTATTCGAACCGGGACAGCGGCAGTCCGAGCCATTCCAGCGCGGTGCCGTGGTAGAGGCGGGCCTGATCGGAACCGGACAGGTCCAGCGAGGCGATGCCGGCGCCCGGCGATTGTTCGCCGAGCGGGAACGGATAGTCGGTGCCCAGCATCACCTGGGAGACGCCGCAGGTGTCGAGCAGGTAGCGCAGGGCGCGCGGATCGGCGACCCAGGAGTCGAAGTACAGCTGCGACAGGTAGTCGCGCGGATTGCGCGGGTTGTCGGTCGCGACCAGGTCGGGGCGCATGTTGAAGCCGTGCTCGATGCGGCCGATGGTGTACGGGAAGGCGCCGCCGCCGTGGGCCATGCAGACCTTCAGCTTCGGCAGCCGCTCCAGCACGCCGCCGAAGATCAGGCAGCAGGCCGCGCGCGACTGCTCGGCCGGCATCCCCACCAGCCACGGCAGCCAGTATTTGGGCATCGACGGGGTTCCCATCATGTCCCAGGGATGGACCAGGATTGCGGCGCCGAGTTCGGCGGCGGCCTCGAAGAACGGGAACAGTTCCGGCGCGTCCAGGTTCCAGTCGCCGATGTGGCTGCCGATCTGCACGCCCTGCAGGCCGAGCTGGTCCATGCAGCGTTCCAGCTCCTGCACCGCCAGTCGCGGCGACTGCATCGGCACCGTGCCGATCCCCGCGTAGTGGCGGGGGAAGTCGTGGCAGGTCCGCGCCATGTGGTCGTTCAGCGACTGGTGCAGCTCCAGCGCCTGATGCGGCTTGGCCCAGTAGCTGAACATCACCGGCACCGTGCTCAGCACCTGCACCTGGACGCCGAAGCGGGCGTAGTCGTCCAGGCGCTCCTGCGGGTCCCAGGTCTTGGACCAGATCTCGCGGAAGAACTTGCCGTCCTTGTAGATCCGGTGGCGACCGTCGTCGGTGTGGTGGATCACCGGGAAACGGTTGTCGCCGTACTTCTTGACCAGGTCGGGCCAGTCGCGCGGCAGGTAGTGGGCGTGGGTGTCGATCTTCAGCATGGGGTCAATCTACCGGCTCGCGTCCCGCTCTGCCCGGTCCTCGTGTGTCCGGTTCCCGGTCGCGGGCTCCTGCTGCGTTGCAGTCACGCAGTCGCGATCGCAGACCACTTGGCCGGCCTTCATCACCCAGCGCGGCGCGCTCAGGGTGGCGGTCTCCACGTTGGGGTCGCTCTCCAGCGCGATCATGTCGGCCAGATAGCCCTCGCGCAGGCGCCCGAGGCGGTCGCCCATGCGCAGGGCATCGGCATTGTTGACGGTCGCCGCCTCCAGCGCGGCGGCGGCGGGGACTCCGGCCGCGACATACAGCGCGATCTCGCGGGCGGTCGCGGTGACAGCGAAGCTGGGGCCGGCATCGGTGCCCAGCGCCAGCGGCACGCCGGCGCGCCAGGCACGACCGGGATTGGCGACCGCGGCTTCGGCCCAGCGTCCCAGTTCTTCCGCCGGCTTGCCGTCGCGGCCGCCGGCGAACATCTGCAACTGGCTGCCGACGTAGTCGGCGACGAACGCGGTCGGCACCAGGTAGGCGCCGCCGCGCTTGAAACGGGCGGCGGCCGCGTCGTCGAAATAGGTGCCGTGCTCGATGGTGTCGGCGCCGGCCTGCAGCGCCAGCGTGATCGCCGGCGTGCTGTGGGCGTGGGCGGCAACCGGTCGGCCGGCCTGATGGGCGGCGTCGACCGCGCCGCGGACTTCGTCCTCGAACATGATCGGCGCGGCGTCGGGGCGGCCGCCGCTCTCGCGTCCGGAACCGGACACGGTCATCTTGATCCAGTCCGAACCCTGCTCGATGTTCTCGCGCACGACCCGCCGGCACGACTCCGGGCCGTCGCAGGCCGCCGGCTCGTAGGGAATCTCGCCCGGCTGTGGCCGCCGCGCGCCGTGACCGCCGCTGCGCGAGACCACCCGGCCGGCGGCGAGGATGCGCGGGCCGGGCAGGCGACCGGCATCGATCGCGTCGCGGACCGCGAACACCACGCCGCCGTTGTCGCCGACGTCGCGCACCGTGGTGACGCCGGCGCGGACCAGCTCGCCCGCGTAGGCGGCCACGAGCAGGGCCATCCGTGCCTCGTCGCCGGCGGTGCCGGGATCGGCATGCATCGAGATCCCCAGGTGCATGTGCAGGTCGATCAGCCCCGGCATCAGCCAGGATCGGCCAAGGTCGATCACCTGCGCCGGCTCGCCGGCAGCGGCCGGATCGGTGCCGGGCACGATCCGCTGGATGCGCCCGTCGCGGACGACCAGGGTGTGCGGGCCGGCGGCCGGCCGCCCCGGCTCGGCGATCAGGTGCCCGGCGAGGATCACGGTGGTCGCGGCGTCGGCCGCCGGGTCGCCGTCGGGAGGCCCCGGCTGGGCGGATGCCGCTCCCGCCATCGCCAGCGTCGCCAGTAGTACCGCCAGTACGGTCAGTGCAGGCGCGATGGCCCGGCGCGACGGTCGAGACGGCGAGGGCTTCGGCGCGGCCACGGTGGCGGGCGACTCAGCCCCGGTCCGCGCCCGGGTCCTGCGCCTCGTAGCGCGCCGGCCGCGGGTTCAGATGGCCGCAGGCGTCGCAGCGGCGGTGCGCGTCGGAGCGGTAGAAGCGCTCGAACACCGGCGGGAAGTCCTGCTCGATGTCGCGCAGGTGGAAGTACTCCTCGTAGAGCATGTGGTTGCAGCGTTCGCAGTACCACAGCAGGCCGTCCTTCTCGTGCGCCAAGCGCCTGCGCTCGACCACCAGGCCGACCGAGTCGGGCATGCGTTGCGGCGAGTGCGGCACCCGCGGCGGCAGCAGGAAGATCTCGCCGGCGCGGATCGGGATGTCGCGGACCCGGCCGTCCTCCTGGATCTTCAGCACCATCTCGCCTTCGAGCTGGTAGAACCACTCCGGACCCTCGTCCCAGTGGTAGTCGGTGCGCTGGTTGGGGCCGCCGACCACCATCACGATGAAGTCGCCGTCGTAGATGCACTTGTTGCCGACCGGCGGCTTGAGCAGGTGGCGGTGCTCCTCGATCCAGGCCTGGAAATTGATCGGGCTGGGCAGCATCAGCGCTCTCCGGTTGCCTGCGCGCCGGCACGGGCCACGCATTTGAGTTCGATCGCGATCGGGGTCGGCAACGCGTCGATACCGAGCGTGGTCCGGCACGGGGCGGTGTCGGGGTCGGGAAAGTACTCGGCCCAGACCGCGTTGTAGGCGGCGAAGTCGCGCGCCATGTCGGTGAGGTAGACGGTCACGTCGACCAGGTCCTCCCAGCGCGCGTCGCAGGCCTCGAGCACCGCCTTGACGTTGGCGAACACCGAGCGGCACTGCAGCTCGATGTCGTAGCCCAGCAGACGGCCGTCGGCATCGTGGACGTTGCCCGGAACCGCGTTGGTGGCCGCATCGCGCGGACCGATGCCGGACAGGAACAGCAGGTCGCCGACCCTGCGCGCGTGCGGGTAGCGGCCGACCGGCCGTGGCGCGGCGCTGGCGTGGATGCCATTGCTCATCGCGGCGAGTCCCCGCCGGCGGCATGCACGCGCGCGATCGCCGCGCTGTAGCGCTCGCCGAGCTGCTCGTAGCGCTCGACGTCGATCTGCAGGTCGTTGACCCGGCCGTTCTTGAGGCTGTAGACCCAGCCGTGCACGGTCAGCGGCTGCTCGCGGCTCCAGGCGTCTCGGACGATGTTGGTCTGGCAGACGTTCTGCACCTGGTCGATCACGTTCAGCTCGCACAGACGGTCGTGGCGCTCGCCCTCGGCGGCGGCATGCAGGCAGCCGGCGTGCTTGACCGCGACGTCGGTGACGTGGCGGATCCAGTTGTCGGCCAGGCCGACCCGGTGGCCGTGCAGGGCCGCGTGCACGCCGCCGCAGCCGTAGTGGCCGACCACGATGATGTGCTCGACCTTGAGCACGTCGACCGCGAACTGGATCACCGACAGGCAGTTGAGGTCGGTGTGGACGACGACGTTGGCGATGTTGCGGTGGACGAAGACCTCGCCCGGTGCCAGGTCGATGATCTGGTTGGCGGGGACCCGCGAATCGGAGCAGCCGATCCACAGGAACTTGGGCGCCTGCTGGTCCGACAGGCGCTCGAAGAAGCCGGGGTCCTCGGCATTGATCCGTTCGGACCATTCGCGGTTGCGTTCAAGAAGGTCGTGCAGTTTGCTCATCGCGGTGAGGGATCCAGTAGCAGGCCGATGTTGCGGGCCTCGGTGAAGAATCGCATCGCCTCCATGCCGCCCTCGCGGCCGAGGCCGGAGGCCTCCATGCCGCCGAATGGCGTTCTCAGGTCGCGCATCAGCCAGGTGTTGATCCAGACCATGCCGCAGCGCAGGGCGGCGGCGACGCGGTGGGCGCGGTCCAGGTCGCGGGTCCAGACCGATGCGGCCAGTCCATAGTCGGAAGCGTTGGCCAGGGCCAGCGCCTCGTGTTCGTCGTCGAACGGTTGCAGGGTCACCACCGGTCCGAAGATCTCCTCGCGGTTGGTCGCGCAGTCGGGGCCGAGGCCGTCGATCACGGTGGGGTCGACGAACCAGCCCGGGCGATCGATCGCCGAGCCGCCGCAGTGCACCTGGCCGCCCTCGTCGCGGGCGCGCCGCAGCGCCGCGGTGACCTTGTCGAAATGCGCCTGCGACACCAGCGGGCCCATGTCGGTGTCCGGGTCGACCGGATCGCCGACCTGCAGCGACAGCGCGCGCTCGACCAGGGCGTCGCGGAAGGCGTGGTAGATGCGCCGCTCGACCAGCATCCGCGAGCCGCACAGGCAGATCTGGCCGCTGTTCTGGAATGCCGAGCGGGCGAGGGTGTCGAGATGGTCCTCCCAGGCGCTGTCGGCGAACACCAGGGTCGGGTTCTTGCCGCCCAGCTCCAGCGAGACCTTCTTCAGCTGCGGTCCGGCGATGCCGGCGATGCGGCGGCCGACCGCGGTGCTGCCGGTGAACGAGACCGCCTTCACCGACCGGTGCGCGACCAGCGCCTCGCCGACCTCGGGGCCCAGGCCATGGACCAGGTTCAGCACCCCGGGCGGAAAGCCGATCCCGGCCGCCAGTTCGGCCAGCATCGTCGCGCTGACCGGGGTGACCTCGGACGGCTTGGCGACGACGGTGTTGCCGGCCGCCAGCGCCGGCGCGATCTTCCAGGTGAACAGGTACAGCGGCAGGTTCCATGGCGAGATCGTCGCGACCACGCCCAGCGGCCGGCGCAGGGTGTAGTTCAGTCCGGCCTCGCCGTGGTGCGATTCGCTGGCGAACTGGGTCGCGGCCTGGGCGAAGAAACGCAGATTGGCGACCGCGCGCGGGATCTCGATATCGCGGGCCAGCCGGATCGGTTTGCCGGCGTCGCGCGACTCGGCGCGGGCGAAGTCGTCGGCGTGCTCCTCCAGCGCCTGCGCCAGTCGCTCCAGCCAACGCGCGCGGGCACTGTTGGGCAGGCCCGACCAGTCCGCGAATGCCGCCTCGGCGGCGGCCACCGCCGCCTCGACATCGTCGCCGTCGCCACTGGCAACCTCGGCGTAGGCGCTGGCGGTGGCAGGGGCGAACACCTCCAGCCAGCGGTCGCTGGCGGGTGGGCGGGCGGTGCCATCGATCCAGTGGTTCAGGCGCATCGGTCAAGCTTAACGCGAGTGCCGCCGGGCGCGTTCACCGTACGCGACCCGATGGTTGCCGCGCGCGCCGGGCGGCGTCCGGCCACGCTCGCTGGAAACCGCGGACGCGGGCTCAGAGCGAGCGGGTGCGGCCGCCGTCGACCGGCAGGTTGATGCCGGTGATGTAGGCCGCCGCCGGCGAGCACAGGAAGGCGACCGCGGCGGCGGTCTCCTCGGGGCGCGCGAAGCGGCGCATCGGGATCGCGGCGACCATGTCGGCCTGCACCGCTTCGCGCTCGCGGCCACTGCGCGCGGCGCTGGTATCGATGATCTGCTCGATGCGCGGGGTGTGGGTCGAGCCGGGCAGCACGTTGTTGACGGTGATGCCGCTGGCGGCCAGCTCGGTGGCCAGGGTCTTGGCCCAGCTGGCCACCGCCCAGCGGGTGGTGTTGGAGACGCCCAGTCCCGGCAGCGGCTCCTTCACCGAAGTCGAGATCACGTTGACGATGCGGCCGTAGCCGGCCTGCTCCATGCCCGGTACGACGAGCTCGGCGAGCACGTGGTTGGCGATCAGGTGCTGGCGCCAGGCCGCCTCGAACGCGGCGATCTCGGCGCCGCGCACCGGTCCCGGCGGCGGGCCGCCGCTGTTGTTGACCAGGATATGGACCGGGCGCTGCGCCGCCAGGGCCTCGACGCGGGCGCGCAGGGCATCGGTATCGGCGGCATCGACCGCGATCCAGCCGTGGCGCTGGCCGGGGCGGGGGCATGGCAGCTCGGCGGCCAGCGCTTGCAGGCGCTCGCCACGGCGTGCCAGCAGGGTCACATCGGCGCCGAGCAGGGCCAGTTCGCGCGCGCTGGCCAGGCCGATGCCCTGGCTGGCGCCGCAGACCAGGGCGTGTTTGCCGGACAGGTCGAGATCCATGTTCAGTCTCCTTGCGTCGGGTCGGTGGCCGCCGGCAGCGCGTGCTCGCGCATCAGTGCGGCGACCGCGCGCTCGCGCGGCTCTGGGCGCGCATCGAGGTCGGCCGCGACCGCGGCGATGTTGGCGACGGGATGATTCTGGCCGAGCTTGAACTTGATCTCGGCCCGGTCCACTTCGAGGTGGAAGCCGATGATGCCGCGCAACTGGCGGCGATGGTCGTCGCGTTCGGGCTCGAACGTCCAATCGCGGCCGATCCTGGCCTCGTGGGCGTGGCTCAGCGCGGCGACCAGCGCGCCGAGCGCGGCCTCGTCGTCGAAGGTCCGCAATGTGCCGCCGAGATGGGCGACCGCGTAGTTCCAGGTCGGTACCCGCGCCGCCGATTCCTTGTCCGGGTAGACACCCGGCGACACGTAGGCGTGCGGCCCATGCACGATCGCCAGCGCGCGACCGCCGTGCCGCGCCTGCGGATTCGGCCGCGCCCAGTGGCCGGACAGGCGGATGCGGTCTCCGGCGCGGCGGTACAGCACCGGCAGGTGGCTGACGCCCGGAAC
Source organism: Marilutibacter maris (assembly GCF_006546735.2). Taxonomy (GTDB): domain Bacteria; phylum Pseudomonadota; class Gammaproteobacteria; order Xanthomonadales; family Xanthomonadaceae; genus Marilutibacter; species Marilutibacter maris. Next base: position 14,218 of record NZ_VICD02000046.1, read on the forward strand.
GCCGTCGGCGGTCGTCACCAGGGTGACGAAGGGGTCCGCGTCGATCAGCCGGTCGAGCGCGGCGAGGTCGTCGATCGCGAAGGCGCGTGGCGTATACATGCCACGCTCAGTGGTGCGACGGCAGCTTGCTGACCATCTGCGCGCGCAACCGTTCGTCGTCGTCGGCCTGCGGCGGCTCCAGTTCGTCGAGCAGGAAGCCGCGGGTGCGGGCGTCGTCGGCGTCGAGGCCGTCGAGGGCGACGAATTCGGCATCCATCAGCGCCGCGCGCGCGCTGTCCTCGCTGTCGTAGGTCAGGGTGTTGCCGTCGCTGTCGAAGATCTCGGCGGTGCCGGCCTCGCGGACCCGCAGTCGCGCCCAGATCACGGTGCGGCCGAGCGTGGCCAGCCACCATTGCGTGTGCATCGTGTCGTTTCCTCCGGTCATGCGATCGCCTGCGAAAGCAGCCACAGCGCACCGGCCATCAGCAGGCCGCCGATGATGGTCAGCAGCGACAGCCGGGCCGGGGTCGCCAGTCCGCTCAGGTTGCGGTCGCCGATCGCCGCGTAGCGCTTGGCCAGCAGCCAGCCCAGCGCGGCCGGGTTGATGAAGGCGCCGGGACCGAACTCGGCCAGCACCCCCGGGTGACGGTCGCGGATGTGCACCAGGGCCAACGGCCAGAAGATCACGAAGGCGGTGGCGCCGGCGATGGCCAGTGACAGCGAGACGAGGGCGAAGAACAGGATCACGGGCGGGTCGATGAGTGAGTGGTGGAGAAGTGAGAGGCGGGGCGGGTAGTGGGAGTGACGAGCGTGGCGGGCTCCTGCCCTTTCTCGCGCCTCACTCCTCTCCACTCACTCCTAGAATTCAGCCTGGCCGGGCGCGCGCGGGTAGGGGATGGCGTCGCGGATGTTGGCCAGTCCGCAGACGTAGACCACCAGACGCTCGAAGCCCAGGCCGAAGCCGGCGTGCGGCACGCTGCCGTAACGGCGGAAGTCGCGGTACCAGCCGTAGTGCTCGGCATCCAGGCCGAACTGGGCCATGCGCGCGTCGAGCACGTCCAGGCGCTCCTCGCGCTGGGCGCCGCCGATGATCTCGCCGATCCCCGGCGCCAGCACGTCCATCGCCGCGACGGTCCTGCCGTCGTCGTTCAGGCGCATGTAGAAGGCCTTGATGTGCTCGGGGTAGTTGGTCACCACCACCGGGCGGCCGACGTGCTGCTCGGTCAGCCAGCGCTCGTGCTCGGTCTGCAGGTCCAGGCCCCACTCGACCGGGAACTCGAACTTGTGCCCGGACTGCTGCAGCAGGGCGACCGCATCGGAGTAGTCGATCTGCTCGAACGGCGCGTTGACGAAGGCTTCCAGTCGGCTGACCGCGTCCTTCTGCACGCGCTCGGCGATGAAGGCCATGTCGTCGGCGCGCTCGTCGAGCACCGCGCGGAACAGGTACTTGAGGAACTGCTCGGCGACCCGGGCGTTCTCCATCAGGTCGGCGAACGCGATCTCCGGTTCGACCATCCAGAACTCGGCCAGGTGGCGGGTGGTGTGGCTGTTCTCGGCGCGGAAGGTCGGGCCGAAGGTGTAGACCTTGCTCAGCGCCAGACAGTAGCCCTCGACATTGAGCTGGCCCGACACGGTCAGGAACGCCTCCTTGCCGAAGAAGTCGCGCGAGAAGTCGACCTCGCCCTTGCCGTCGCGTGGCAGGTTGGCCAGGTCCAGGGTGGACACCCGGAACATCTGCCCGGCGCCCTCGGCGTCGGAGGTGGTCACGATCGGCGTGCTGATCCAGTAGTAGCCGTTCTCGTGGAAGAACCGGTGCACCGCTTGCGCCAGGCAGTGGCGGATGCGGGTGACCGCGCCGAACAGGTTGGTGCGCGGACGCAGGTGGGCGACCTCGCGCAGGAACTCCAGCGAGTGCGGCTTGGGCTGGATCGGGTAGGTCTCCGGGTCCTCGACCCAGCCGACCACCTCGATCTCGCGCGCCTGGATCTCGAAGCCCTGGCCCTTGCCCTGCGACTGCACCAGCTCGCCGCGGGCGATCACCGAGCAACCGGCGCTCAGGCGCTTCACCTCGGACTCGTAGTTGGGCAGGGTGTCGGCCGCGACCACCTGGATCGGCGCGAAGCAGGAACCGTCGCTGACGTTGACGAAGCTCAGCCCCGCCTTGGAATCGCGACGTGTGCGGACCCAGCCGCGGACCGTGACTTCGCCGCCGACCGGCACCTTGCCGGCGAGCGCGTGTTCGACGCTGATGATCGTCATGCTGTGGGCACCATCTATGGCTTGAAACCGGCCCGGTCCGGGCCGATATGGGGGAAAGCAGCGCAGTTTAACGGGTGTTCCGCCGGCGCGGCGACACCGGTTGGGCGCGCCTCTATAATCGAACCATCGCCCGATCGATCGTTTTGCCTCTGTCCGGAGTCGTCCATGGCCGTCACCCTCGCTCCTGCCGCCCTTGCCCGCGTCCAGCGCTTCCTCGCCGAGGATCCGTCCGCGCTCGGCCTGCGTTTCGGGGTGACCCGGACCGGTTGTTCGGGCTGGCAGCATGTCGCCGACCTGGCCCACGAGGAGAAGCCCGGCGACACCGTGTTCGAGCAGGACGGGGTGCGCATCTTCGTCGACACGACCAGCCTGCCGGTCGTCGACGGTACCCGCATCGACGTGGTCAGGCAGCGCCTGGGTGAACAGTTCCTGTTCCACAACCCGAACATCGCCGAGGCCTGCGGCTGCGGCGAGAGCTTCACCACCGAGGCGCTGCCCCAGCTGCAGGGCTGAGCGGGGCGGACGGCGTGGCGGGCCGCGGGCCCGCCTGAACAGGGGCTGCCGGGGTGCTCGTCGGCGCAGCTTGCCTGAAACCGTCCGCTACTGCGATAATTACCGGCTCCCTCGGTCCCGCCGTGGGAGACCCTTGCTCCACCGCCCGGATGGACGGGTGGGGGGCTGATCCGGCCGGAACGCTCCGGCCATCATCCACAAGGAAAACACAATGCGTCATTACGAAGTCGTGTTCCTGGTCCATCCGGACCAGAGCGAGCAGGTTCCGGCCATGGTCGAGCGCTACAAGGCGCTGATCGAGGGCGGCGAGGGCAAGATCCACCGTCTGGAGGACTGGGGCCGCCGTCAGCTGGCCTATCCGATCCAGAACCTGGTCAAGGCCCACTACGTGCTGCTCAACATCGAGTGCAACCAGGCCGTGCTGAACGAGCTGGTCGACGGTTTCCGCTTCAACGACGCGGTGCTGCGTCACCTGGTCATGAAGCGCGACGAGGCCGACACCGAGCAGTCGCTGATCATGAAGTTCAAGGACGAGAAGGGCGACAAGCCCGAGCGTTCCGAGCGCCGTCGCCGTGACGACGACAGCAGCAAGGACGACGGCGACAGCAACAACAACAACGCCGACGATTCCGACGACAACGCCGAAGCCGCCTGATCACGCCTTCCTAGGAGCCGCACTCCCATGTCCAAGTTCTTCCGCCGCCGCAAGTTCTGCAAGTTCACCGCCGAGGGCGTCAAGGAGATCGATTACAAGGATCTCAACACCCTCCGCCAGTACCTGACCGAGACCGGCAAGATCGTGCCGAGCCGCGTCACCGGTACCAAGTCGAAGTACCAGCGCCAGCTGGCGACCGCGGTCAAGCGCGCCCGCTTCCTGGCCCTGATCCCGTACACCGACAACCACAACGCTTGAGTAAAGCCGTCGCCCGCGGGGCGGCCCTGGCTCCCCCTCTCCCGTCCCCGGGAGAAGGGCGGGGGTGAGGGCGAGCTCCCGGCGCCGCCGCTTTTTCGGACAGCGAAACCCGCTGCGGGCCGACAGGTCCGCTAACGAATACGGAGCAACACCATGCAACTGATCCTCCTGCAGAACGTGCAGAACCTCGGCAGGCTCGGCGACAAGGTCGACGTGAAGCCGGGCTATGGCCGCAACTACCTGGTGCCGCAGGGCAAGGCCGTGCCGGCCACCGAGGCCAACCTGGCCGAGTTCGAAGCCCGTCGCGCCGAGTACGAAGCCAAGGCCAAGGCCATCCACGACGATGCCCAGGCCCGCCAGGCCAAGCTCGAAGACGCCAGCGTGACCATCTACGCCAACGCCGCCACCGAGGGCAAGCTGTACGGTTCGGTCACCACCCGCGACATCGCCGAGGCGCTGACCAAGGCCGGCCTCGAGGTCGAGAAGTCCGAGGTGATCATGGGCGAGGGCGCGATCCGCCACGTCGGCGAGTACGACGTCGTGATCCACCTGCACGCCGACATCGACGTGACCGTCAAGGTGATCGTGGCGCCGGAAGCGGCCTGAGCACGACCGCCGGCAACACCACGCGGCGGGCGTCCGACAGGGCGCCCGCTTCGTTTTGGGCGTCCGCCCGCCGCCGCTGCGGCGGTCGCAGGATCTGAGACGCCCAGCTGATATCACCGGTCCGGCCGCGGGAGTTATCCCCGCGTCGATACCCGGATATCCACAGGCTTGCCACAGACTTGTCTGCAACCTGTCGCAGGCCGCCGGGGCTAGGATGCCCAACCCTGATCCACGCCCGCCGCGCCGCCGCGGGCGAGCGCATGCATCCAGCCAGGAGACCGCCGCCCATGAACGCACGCCCCGGTTTTCGCAGCGACGGCCGCAGCGACAGGCGCTTCAAGGACCGGGACGAGGGCCGGATCGACCAGTTGCGGGTGCCGCCGCAGTCGATCGAGGCCGAGCAGGCGGTGCTGGGCGGGCTGATGCTGGCCCCGGACGCCTACGATCGCGTCGTCGACCACATCTCCGAGTCCGACTTCTACCGTCGCGACCACCAACTGATCTTCCGCGCGATCAACGAGTTGGCGCAGAAGGCCAAGCCCTACGACGCGGTCACCCTCGGCGAATGGTTCGAGTCGATGGGCCTGGGCGAGCAGGTCGCCGGCGGCGCCTATCTGATCGAACTGGCCAGCACCACGCCGTCGGCGGCCAATATCCGCGCCTATGCCGACATCGTCCGCGACAAGGCGATCCTGCGCCAGCTGATCGACGTCGGCACCGGCATCGTCAACGACGGCTTCCAGCCCGACGGCCGCGACAGCAGCGAGATCCTCGACGAGGCCGAGCGCCAGGTGCTGGCGATCGCCCAGGCCAACAGCAACGGCAAGGACGACTTCACCAGCGTCCACCAGGCGCTGACCGCGGCCTTCGACGAGCTGCAGACCCGCTATGCCAACGGCGGCGCGATCACCGGCCTGCCGACCGGCTACACCGAGTTCGACGAGATGACCGCCGGCCTGCAGAAGACCGACCTGGTCATCCTCGCTGCGCGTCCGGCGATGGGCAAGACCACGCTGGCGCTGAACATGGCCGAGTACGCCGCGTTCCGCAGCAAGCTGCCGGTGGCGGTGTTCTCGATGGAAATGTCGGCCAGCCAGCTGGCGATGCGCCTGATCTCCTCGGTCGGCCGGGTCAACGCCCAGCGCCTGCGTACCGGCCAGCTCGAGGACGAGGACTGGAGCCGGGTGACCAGCGCGATCCGGCAACTGCGCGAGGTCAAGATCTTCATCGACGACGAGCCCGGCCTGTCGCCGACCAAGCTCGCCGCCAAGGCGCGCCGGCTCAAGCGCGAGCACGGCCTGGGCCTGATCGTGATCGACTACCTGCAGCTGATGTCGGTGCCGGGCAACAACGAGAACCGCGCCACCGAGATCTCCGAGATCTCGCGTTCGCTCAAGGGCCTGGCCAAGGAGCTGGAGGTGCCGGTGATCGCGCTGTCGCAGCTCAACCGCTCGCTGGAAACGCGTACCGACAAGCGTCCGGTGATGGCGGATCTGCGCGAATCCGGCGCGATCGAGCAGGACGCCGACATGATCGTCTTCATCTACCGCGACGACTACTACAACAAGGAAAACTCGCCCGACAAGGGGCTGGCCGAGGTCATCATCGGCAAGCAGCGAAGCGGCCCGACCGGCTCGGTCAAGCTCAAGTTCTTCGGCGAGTACACCCGCTTCGACAACCTCTCCCACGATTCGGTCGGCAGTTTCGAGTGATGCGCCGGCGTCGACGCCGGCTGCATTAGCATAGGCAGCCATGCAGGCGCCCGAATCCTCCGCGAATCCGTCCGACGCCCCGGTTCCCGGCACCGTCGGAACCCGTCCGACCCGGGTGGTGGTCGATCTCGCCAATCTGTCCCACAACCTCGCCGGCATCCGCGCCCATGTCGGCGTGCCGGTGATGGCGATCGTCAAGGCCAACGCCTACGGCCACGGCCTGGTGCCGGTGGCGCGGCATCTGCAGGCCCGCGGCGTCGACCAGCTCGGCGTGGCCTTCGTCGAGGAGGGCGTGCAGTTGCGCCGCGCCGGTGTCACCGTGCCGATCCTGGTGCTGGGCGGCATCTGCGCCCGCCAGGCCGGTCAGTACATCGCCCACGATCTGGAAATCACCGTGTCCTCGCTGGACAAGCTGCGCCAGGTCGAGGCCACGGCCGAGGCGATGGGGCGCAAGGCGGTGATCCACCTGAAGATCGACACCGGGATGGAGCGCATTGGCGTGCACAGCTACTCGTCGCGGGCGTTCATCGAGGCGGCGGCGGCGTCGCGCTGGTGCGAGCTGAAGGCGGTCTATTCGCACCTGGCCTGCGCCGACGACCCGCGGTCGCCGATGACCGCGCTGCAGCTGGAGCGGTTCCTGGAGGCCTGCGCCCACTTCGAGCGGATCGGCGCGCCGATGCCGCTGCGCCACCTGGCCAATTCCGGCGGTGTGCTGCACTTCCCGCAGACCTGGCTGGACATGGTCCGTCCCGGGATCGCGCTGTACGGGGTGCTGCCGGACCCGGCGTCGCGGCGCAGCATCGACCTGCGCCCGGTGATGTCGCTGGTATCGCAGGTGGTGTATTTCAAGGTGGTGCGTGCCGGCAATCCGGTCAGCTACGGCGCGACCTGGGCGCCGGCCGGCGATACCCGGGTGGTGACCGTGCCGATCGGCTACGGCGACGGTTATCCGCGCGCCTTGTCGTCGTCCGCCGACGGACGCGGCGGCCAGGTGTTGATCCGCGGCCGCCGCCATCCGATCGTCGGCCGCGTCTGCATGGACCAGTTCATGGTCGACATCGGCGCCGACAGCGCCTGGAACGAGGATGAGGTGGTGCTGATCGGGGCGCAGGGCGACGCCTTCATCGGCGCCGAGGAGCTGGCGCGGATGGCCGGCACCATTCCCTACGAGATCATGGTCGGCCTCAATGGGCGCATTCCGCGCCACTACGTTGGCGGTCCGGAACCGCAGCCGCGTTGACGTTGTTCGAGCCGGCGTGATTCACTCCGGGCGAACCGGGGAGGGTACATGGACAAGTCAACGTCGCCCGGCCGGCCGGATGCCGGCGGCCGTCGCGAACCGATGTCGAAGGTGGATACCGCGTGGTTGCGGATGGAGCGGCGCTCGAACCCGATGATGATCACCGGGGTGTTGATGTTCGCCGAGCGGCTGTCGCTGGACGCGCTGCGCGAGCTGATCGACGAGCGTTTCCTGGCCTATGCGCGGTTCCGTCAGCGGCCCGTGCAGACCGCGTCGTCGGCGGTCTGGGAGACCGACGAGGCGCTGGATCTGGAGTGGCACGTGCAGCCGGCGAGCCTGCCCGGCCGTGGCGGCAAGCAGGCGCTGGAACGCTTCGTCAGTCGGCTCGCCTCCACCGCGCTGGATCCGCAGCGTCCGCGCTGGCAGTTCCACCTGATCGAGGACTACCGCGGCGGTTCGGCGCTGGTCGCCCGCATCCATCATTGCTACGCCGACGGCATGGCACTGGTGCAGGTGCTGCTGTCGTTGACCGATACCCGCCGCCATCCGCGCCGCGGCGACGGCCTGCCGCACACCTGGCTGAAGCAGGAGCACGCGGACGTGGCGCGCCGCGTCGGCGCGGTCGACCGCTACGTGAGGCTGGGCGGCAAGATCGGCGGCAAGATGGTCGAGAAGGGCCTGGAGATGTACCGCGATCCGACCCTGGCCGCGGTGCTGGCCCGCGAGGGCGGCGAGATCGCACGCGAGCTGCTGACCGCGCTGGCGTTGTCGGACGATCCGCCGTCGCTGCTGCGCGGCGCGCTGGGGCCACGCAAGCGGGTCGCCTGGGCCGAGCCGCTGGATCTGGAGGAGGTCAAGGCGGTCGGTCGCGCCTGCGGCTGCACCGTCAACGACGTGCTGATGGCGGTCGCCGCCGGAGCGCTGCGCCACTACATGGTCGAGCGCGGCGATCCGGTCGACGGATTGACCCTGCGCGCGACCGTGCCGGTCAACCTGCGGCCGCTGGAGCATGCCCGCAAGCTGGGCAACCACTTCGGCCTGGTATTCCTCGACCTGCCGGTCGGCGAGGCCAACCCGGTGCGCCGGGTCGAACGTGTCGCCAGCTGCATGGAATCTCTCAAGAATTCAAAGCAAGCCATTGTTGCTTATGGACTTCTTGCGACGCTCGGGGTCGCGCCGGCGGGCGTGCAGACGGTCGCGCTCGAAATGCTCAGCCGCAAGGCCTCGACCGTGGCGACCAATGTGCCCGGGCCCCAGCAGACCCTGTACCTGGCCGGCGCCGCGCTCGACCAGATGATGTTCTGGGTCCCGCAGACCGGCTCGATCGGGGTCGGCATTTCCATCCTCAGCTACAACGGCCGGGTGCACTTCGGGCTGATCGCCGACGGCAAGCTGATCCCGGACCCGGGCGACGTGATCTGCCACTTCGGCGAGGAGTTCGACAAGTTGTTGTACCTGGCGCTGATGGGCGACTGGGACACCCCGCTGGACGCGTCCGCGGCGCAGGCGCTGCTGGTCGAGGGCTGAGCGGGGGAGGGGCGGAAGCGGTCCGAAACGCCTACCAGGCGGGCCTGCTGGAAGCTGAATGGGGTTTTCGACCGTCACTCCCCGGAGACGCGGGAGGGATTAGCGTGTGTGCCTGCCCTCACGCCAGACAACGAGGTTGAACCGATGAAAACCCAGATCCGCAGCATGCTCGCAGCCGCCGTCGTCACCACGATGATGGCCGGTTGCGCAACCACCGGTGGCTATGGCGGTGGCTATGGCGATCAGGGCTATGGACAGCCACAGGAACAACGCTCAGGCATGAGCCGGACCCAGAAGGGCGCCCTGATCGGTGCGCTCGCCGGCGTCGCCGCGGGCCTGCTCAGTGGCGACGACGCTACCGAGCGGCGCCAGCGCGCCCTGGTCGGCGCCGGCATCGGCGGCCTGGCCGGCGGTGCGATCGGCAACTACCAGGACCGCCAGGAGCGTGCGCTGCGCGAACAGATGGCCGGTACCGGCGTCGACGTGATCCGCCAGGGCGACAACATCACCCTCAACATGCCCAGCAACATCACCTTCGACTTCGACAAGTCGGATCTGAAGCCGGGGTTCTACCCGGTGCTCGACGACGTCGCCAACACCCTGCGCCAGTACGACCAGACCATCGTCGAGGTCGCCGGACACACCGACAGCGTCGGCAGCGATTCCTACAACCAGCAGCTGTCCGAGCGCCGCGCGGCCTCGGTCGGCAATTACCTGATGTCGCGTGGCCTGATGCGGGACCGCTTCATCCTGATCGGTGCCGGCGAGGGCCATCCGGTCGCCAGCAACGAGACCGACAGCGGCCGCGCGCAGAACCGCCGGGTCGAGATCACCCTGGTGCCGGTGCGCTCCTGAGCGGAGCGTCGCGGGCACGACACCGAACCGGCCTTCCGCTCCGGCGGACAGGCGCACCACCGGCGGGCCGCGATCGCGGCCCGCTTTTCTTTTCGCCGCGATCGCTCCGGTTGCGGACATTTCCGGTCCGATTCCCGGCGCTGGCGTTACTATGGCAGCGAACCGAGCAGGAACCCGTACACGCGTGACCCCAAGGCAACAGGCATATCCTTACGACCCGACCCCATCGAGCGGCCACGACGTGCCCGCACCGGCAGTGACCCGCCACGGCGGACGTCCGCGCCGCAACGGGGCCCGCGGATGAGCGCGATCGGTTTCAAGGGCGACGGCGCCGACGAAGGCGCGGCAGACGCCG